>MIQB01000100.1 GCA_002890585.1 Tannerella sp. oral taxon 808 | reverse complement strand
AAATCGCTGATTCCGGGCCTTTGTTTTTTTACAAAGCACTGAAATCGCTGATTCCAGCCTTGGTTTTTCTGCATGACCCTGAAATCACTGATTCTATGCTTGGTTTTTTGTACAGGCTTCAGGGTGCCTTTCGCTTTTACCGTCTTAGTTTTTAGTTCCTCTCTATCTACTTTTGCCACTCCCATAGCCGGATTCCATTCCGCTTACCTTATATATGATAGAACAAACCCACATCCTCGAAGGCGTCGACCCGGTCGTCTTCTACGGCGTCAACAACGCCCACCTGCAACTCCTCCGCACGCTCTACCCCAAGCTCCGCATCGTGGCGCGTGGCAACGTGATGAAGGCCATCGGCGAGGAAGACGAATTAGAGGTCTTCCTGCGCAAGCTGCGCGAGATCGAACGCTACTGCGCCGAGCGTAACGCACTCACCGAGCAGGTGATCACCGACTTAGTCAAGGGGCACGAGCTGCCCGCCGCGCCACACGACAACCTGATCATCTACGGCGTCAACGGACGCGCCATCGTGGCCCGCTCGGCCAATCAGCAACTGCTCGTCGATCGCTTCGAGGAGAACGACCTCACCTTCGCCATCGGGCCCGCCGGATCGGGCAAGACGTTCGTCGCCATCGCCCTGGCCGTACGCGCGCTGAAGAACAAGCAGGTGCGCAAGATCATCCTCAGCCGCCCCGCCGTAGAGGCCGGTGAGAAGCTCGGCTTCCTGCCCGGCGAGATGAAAGACAAGCTCGACCCCTACCTGCAACCCCTCTACGACGCCCTCCAAGAGATGATCCCACCAGCGCGCCTGCGCGAATACATGGAGAACAACGTCATCCAGATCGCCCCGCTGGCCTTCATGCGCGGCCGCACGCTGAGCGACGCCGTCATCATCCTCGACGAAGCGCAAAACACCACCAAGCATCAGATCAAAATGTTCCTCACCCGCCTCGGCATCAACGCCAAGATGATCGTCACGGGCGACGTGACACAGATCGATCTGCCCCCGCAAGCCACCTCCGGACTCATCCACGCCATGCACGTCCTGCGCCGTGTGCCAGGCATCGGGCACGTCGCGTTCGACCGCAAAGACATCGTCCGCCATCGGCTCGTGCAGCGCATCGTCGAGGCATACGAAAACGAGAAGGAAAACGAAAAGGGAAAAATGAAAAACGAATAACCCCGGGCGGACACACAGGTCCACCCCTACCCCATAACTACTTCTGACTACTTATAACTACCGCGGCCGAAAGGCCGCATAACTCCCCACTTGTAACTCGTAACCCATCACTTGTAACTATAGAATATGAAAGCATTAACCCACACCGATTACCAATTCCCCGGCCAAGTGAGCGTGTACCACGGCAAGGTGCGCGACGTGTACGACATCGCCGGCCGCACCCTCGTCATGGTCGCTACCGACCGCATCTCGGCCTTCGACGTCATCCTGCCCGAAGGCATCCCCTACAAGGGGCAAGTCTTGAATCAGATCGCCTCCAAATTCCTCGACGCCACGACCGACATCTGCCCCAACTGGAAGCAAGCCACCCCCGACCCGATGGTCACCATCGGCGTCTGCTGCAAGAGTTTCCCCGTAGAGATGATCGTCCGCGGCTACCTCTGCGGCAGCGCCTGGCGTGCCTACAAGAGCGGCGTGCGCGAGATCTGCGGCGTGCCCATCCCCGATGGCATGCGCGAGAACCAGCGCTTCGAGCAGCCCATCGTCACCCCCACCACCAAGGCCGAAATCGGTACGCACGACGAGGATATCTCGAAAGCCGAGATCATCTCCCGCGGACTTATGTCGCGTGCAGATTACGAGACGGTGGAGCGTTACGCCCTGGCCCTCTTCGAGCGCGGCACACGCATCGCTGCCGAACGCGGACTGATCCTCGTAGATACGAAGTACGAGTTCGGCTCGCACGACGGCACGATCTACCTCATCGACGAGATCCACACGCCCGACTCCTCGCGTTACTTCTACGCCGATGGCTACGAGGAGCGCTACGCCAAGGGCGAGCCGCAACGCCAACTCTCGAAAGAGTTTGTCCGCGTATGGCTGATGGAAAACGGCTTCCAAGGCAAGCCCGGACAGCGCGTGCCGGAGATGACGCCCGAGATCGTGGCCGGCATTTCGGATCGCTACATCGAGCTTTACGAACACATCACCGGCGAGCCGTTCGTGCGTCACGAAGGCGGTGACCTCATCGCGCGCATCGAGCGCAACGTGAAGGATTACTTACAGCAGAAAGCCTAACCAGAGGAGGGCGCACGATGTCGGTCGAAGTGGAGCGCGTCGTGCCTTACGCAGGCAATGACGAAGACAAAGGGACGCAGGTCAGGCGTATGTTCAACCGCATCGCCGGGCGTTACGACCTGCTCAACGGCATGCTATCGCTCGGCTTCGACCGCGGCTGGCGCCGTAAGACGGTCGATTCGCTGCGGGCCATCCGTCCGCGCCGGGTTTTAGACATCGCCGCGGGCACGGGCGACATGGCGCTGCTGCTCTGTCGGCGCCTCTCGCCGTCGGTCCGCGTCGTAGCGGCCGACCTGTCTGAAGAAATGATGGCCGTCGGTCGGCGTAAGGCCGCCGAGGCGGGACTGTCGGACCGCATCGCCTTTGAGCCGCAGGACTGCATGGCGCTGACCTATGCCGACGCCTTGTTCGACGCCGTAACGGTAGCCTTCGGCGTTCGCAACTATGCCGACTTGGAGCGTGGCCTTGGCGAGATGTATCGCGTGCTGCGCCCCGGCGGCGGACTGCGCATCGTGGAGCTGTCGGCCCCGCAGCGCTTCCCCATGAAGCAGCTGTATGGCATTTACTCCAGCGTCTTCATGCCGCTCGTCGGCGGTTGGTTCGGGCTCGAGAAGGAAGCCTATCGCTACCTGCCCGCCTCCATCCGTAAGATGCCGCAAGGCGAAGAGATGGCCGCGCTGCTCCGTCGGCAAGGCTTCACTGACGTCCGTGTGCGGACATTCACCGGCGGCGTGTGCACGCTGTATTCCGCTACGAAATGATATTCACACCAACATCGTAGGGGCGTATCGCATACGCCCCAGCACGTACCCGGCCATCGGACGATCGTTCGCCCCTGCGAGACGTTTGGAGGGCGTATGCGTGTGCGCCCCTACATATTCATATCAACCCGCGCCCCCAAAGGCGCATAACTACTTATTCACATGAAGAAGAAATACGGTTTAATCGGCTATCCGCTGGTGCACTCCTTTTCCAAGAGCTTCTTCAACCGGAAGTTCGAGTCGGAGCACATCGATGCCGAATACATCAATTTTGAGATTGCCGACGTTCGCGAGCTGAAGAATGTGCTGCGTGACAACCCCGACCTCTGCGGCCTGAACGTCACCCTCCCCTACAAGACGGCCGTCATTCCCCTGCTCGACGACCTCACCGACAACGCCCGAAGCATCGGCGCGGTGAACGTCATCAAGTTTCGCGGACGCCACTTTGGCCGGCCACGCCTCGAGGGGCATAACTCGGACATCACCGGCTTCAAGGAGTCCATCGAACCCCTCCTCGGGCCCTCGCACCGCAAGGCACTCATCCTCGGCACGGGCGGCGCCTCGAAGGCCGTCTTCCACGGCCTCAAGCAGCTCGGCCTTGGCGCCACCTACGTCTCGCGCTCCCGCAAGCCAGCCTGCATCACCTATGCCGACCTCACGCCAAAGATCATGGAGCAATACACCGTGATCATCAACGCCACGCCCGTGGGCATGTACCCCAAAACGGACGAATGCCCCAACATTCCCTACGACCTCCTTACGCCCTCGCACTTGCTCTACGACCTGCTCTACAACCCGGACGAGACGCTCTTCATGCGCCGCGGCCGCGAGCACGGCGCGGAGGTGAAGAACGGCCTCGAGATGCTGCTTCTACAAGCCTTCGCCGCGTGGGACATCTGGAATAGTTGAGGGGGGAGGAGGCACCTGTAACTTAAATCGCCGCCTTGCGTCTTAATGGCATAACAACCATAAAGACGTTTGAGATGAAAAGATTTTACCTCCTGTTGATCGGCACGCTGGCCACAGTATGTGCCACTTATGCACAGCAATTGACCGGACGCGTGGTGGACACGCAAAACCAACCCATCGAGTTTGCCAACGTGGCGCTGTATACACTGCCCGACTCGTCGCTTGTGACGGGTACGATCACTGACGCACGTGGGGCTTTCACGTTAGAAGGCGGCACGGCGAAGCGAGCCTTCCTGAAGATCTCCTTCGTGGGGTACGAGACGCAGACGATTGAGGCGCGGACGGGCGTGACCGTCACGCTTAACCCTGAATCCACACAGTTGGGCGAGGTGACCGTGAAAGCTCAGCGGCCGGCTATCCGACTGAAGAACGACGCGCTTGTGGCCTCGGTGCAAGGCTCCGTGCTGAGTCAGGCGGGTACGGCCAACGATGTGCTGAAGCGCCTGCCCTCGCTGACGTCGGACAACAAAGGCAACTTTTCTGTCTTCGGTAAGGGGGAGGCCAAGATCTACATCAACCGACGCGAGGTGCGCGACCTCTCGGAGCTGGATCAGCTGAACTCGGCCGACATCCGCGACGTGGAGATCGTCCGCAGTCCTGGCGCACGCTACGACGCCTCGGTGAAGGCGGTGATCCGTATCAACACGGTGCGGCGCGCTGGCGATGGCTTTGGGTTCGACGCACGATCAAGTTGGTACCAAGGTGAGACGACCGACCTACGCGAGCAGGTGAACGTGAATTGGCGGCGGAACGGCTGGGACGTCTTCGGCACCGTGCTCTACGGCCGCGGCGAATACATTCAAGACAGCCACATCACGCAGCTGACGCGCCTCGACACACTCTGGAAGCAAGAGAATCAGCTTTACGGCACAGGCGTAGACCAGTGGGTGCGCATCACGGCCGGCACCAACTGGGAGATCTCGCCCAAGCATTACGTCGGCCTGCGCTACACGCTTTCGCCGGGCATGCTTTCAGGGACGGGGCATCCGACGTTCAACAGCATCGTCCACGCCAACGGAGCCTTCTATGACGAATGGAAGAACCGTGGGGAGCGGCGCGAAACATCTGATCCGACGCACCGCCTCAACGCCTATTATAATGGTACGGTGGGCCGCTTAGGGATCGATTTCAATGCTGACTTCTACACGAGCGGCAACACGTCGCGCTCGCACACCGAGGAGATGAGCCGAATGCAAGAAGACCGCGTCGTGAACTCTGAGAATCGCGTCCGTAACCGCCTCGCGGCGTCGAAGCTGATCCTGTCGTACCCCGTGCTTGGCGGCGAGCTCTCCGTCGGCGGCGAGTATGTCCACACGCATCGCACGGATACGTACAGCAACCCGGAGCGCATCGTCCCGTCGTCAGACATGACTGTGGACGAGTGGAACAGCAGCGTCTTTACGGAGTATGCGCGGATGACGCCCATTGGGCAGTTCGGTGCGGGGCTGCGCTACGAGCATGTCCGCTCCGACTACCTCAACGACGGCCGACCGCTCGCAGGGCAGAACCGCAGCTACAACCAATGGTTCCCCAACGTCTCGTTCGGCACGCGGGTGAAGGGCATCGACCTGCAACTGGCTTACACGGCCAAGACGCAACGCCCCACTTACCGCCAGCTGAGCAGCAATGTGTATTACGCCAACCGCCTCTCGCTGCAAACGGGCAACCCGCTGCTGAAGCCCACCGTGACGCACGACGTGAGCCTCACGGCCGCGTGGCGCATCGTGCAACTGATGGCGAGCTACAAAGTGAACCGCGACGCGGTGATTTACTGGACGGAGCGCAGCCGGAATGACCCGAAGGTGTCCCTGATCACCTATCGCAACCTCGACCGCCTGCCCGCGCTGACGGCCTTCGTCACCGTCACACCGACCTTCGGGCCGTGGACACCGCAGCTGAGTGCGGGCCTCGTCAAGCAGTGGGCCGAGGTGGACGTGGACAACAAAACGATCCGATACGATGAGCCACTGCTCCAAGCCTCGCTCAGCAACTCGCTCCGCCTGCCGGCCGGACTGCTCTTCACGCTTGACCTGCGCTATCAGGGCACGGGCGATGTCGAGAATGTGCACATGACCGAAAAGTCATTCTACGTCAACGCGGGGCTCACGCGCTCCTTCTTCCACGATCGGCTGCGCGTGGAGCTGAAGGGCTGGGACATCTTCCGCGGACGGAAGGACGGCAACCTGCTGCGCTTCCCACGGATGGAGCTTTATCAAGCCAACCGTTACGACACACGCGAGTTCGAGCTCACGCTGCGCTACCGCTTCAACGCCGCCAAGAGCAAATACAAGGGCACGGGCGCGGGCACGAATGAGCTGAATCGATTATGAAATATCGTCGAATGAAAATGGTTTGCGAAGAGGTGTACCCCGTGCGGCCTGAAGGGTCGCCGGATCATAGCCCGGGGCGAAACCCCGGGGCAAGCGGCCAAATAAAAATCCCCGCCTCGGGGAAGACGCCCTTCCCGCCTCGGGGAAGACACCCTTCCCGCCTCGGGGAAGACACCCTTCCCGCCTCGGGGAAGACACCCTTCCCGCCTCGGGGAAGACACCCTTCCCGCCTCGGGGAAGACACCCTTCCCGCCTCGGGGAAGACACCCTTCCCGCCTCGGGGAAGACACCCTTCCCGCCTCGGGGAAGACACCCTTCCCGCCTCGGGGAAGACACCCTTCCCGCCTCGGGGAAGACACCCTTCCCGCCTCGGGGAAGACACCCTTCCCGCCTCGGGG
>MIQB01000099.1 GCA_002890585.1 Tannerella sp. oral taxon 808 | reverse complement strand
TGCATGATCATTTTATACACTATGAAAAGGCCATGCAAGCCTTGCATAGTCATTTTATACACTATGAAAAGGCCATGCAAGCCTTGCATGATCATTTCATACACTGCGACGGCGCCATGCAAGCCTTGCACAGTCATTTCATACACTATGAAGACGCCCCGCAAGTCCCGTAGGGAATGCTTTGGCGTTTGTTGGGAGCTCCCGCAAAGACATTTCCCAGAAGGAAAGCGCGCCTCATTCTTACATCATCACGTTCATTAAATCCCTCCGCATCGGCCGCCCACACATCCTGAAGCCTCCTGTGCGTGGGGGCAAGCATTCCCCCCTCTTGGAAGAGGCATCGGGCAGGTGCAGAAAGCGCATGAATAGCCATGTCTAAGCGATATACCCCCGCTGTATCCGGCCTTTTGTAATTCACCCGAAAAATTACTTTTGCGGCGATTTTTTTACGTATAAGAAGATATAACACAAGATGAAAAGTCGATTTGCCGAGTATGATTCATTCGATTTGTCGGAGATCAATCGTGAAGTGCTGAAGCAGTGGCAAGAGGGCGACCTCTTTCACAAAAGCCTATCTATACGGACCGGTGCACCCGATTTCGTGTTTTATGAAGGGCCGCCCTCGGCCAACGGCATGCCGGGCATTCACCACGTCATCGCTCGCACGATCAAGGACATATTCTGCCGATACAAAACGATGAAAGGCTTCCGCGTTGATCGCAAAGCTGGTTGGGACACCCACGGACTGCCTGTGGAGCTCGGCGTCGAAAAAGAACTCGGCATCACCAAGGAGGACATCGGGCGCAAGGTCAGCGTGGCCGAATACAACGCCGCCTGTCGCAAGAACGTGATGACCTACACCAAAGAGTGGGAAGACCTCACCCAACAGATGGGCTACTGGGTCGACATGGAGCACCCCTACATCACCTACGACAACCGCTATATCGAAACCCTTTGGTACCTGCTCAAGGCCCTCTACGAAAAAGGACTCCTCTATAAAGGATACACCATACAACCCTACTCCCCCGCGGCCGGCACAGGGCTCAGCTCGCACGAACTGAACCAGCCCGGTTGCTACCGCGACGTGAAGGATACGACGGTGACGGCGCAGTTCCGGGCCATCCGCCCCGAGCAGCCCGCCAACGACTTCCTGAAAAGAGTGTTCGCCAGCAATGACGTGCCGGCGAACGTTTATTTTCTTGCGTGGACCACAACGCCGTGGACGTTATCATCGAATACGGCGCTGTGCGTCGGCGCCGACATCGACTACGTGGCCGTCCGCTCCTTCAACCCCTACGCGGGCACGCCACACATTTATATAATAGCGCAAGCGCGCCTTGCGGCCTACTTCAATCCCAAGGCCGCGGGTACGCCCCTCAGCGCCTACAAGCCGGGCGACAAACTGATCCCCTACGAGGTGATTGCCGAATGTAAAGGCCGTGACCTCGTCGGGCTCCATTATGAGCAACTCATCCCTTGGATTAACCCCGGCGACGGCGCCTTCCGCCTCATCTCTGACAATTACGTCACAACCGACGACGGTACGGGCATCGTACACATCGCGCCCACCTTTGGTGCTGACGACGCCCGCGTGGGCAAAGCCTTCGGCATCCCGCCGTTGCAACTCGTCGATAAGGCCGGCAACCTCCGTCCCGCCGTCGACCTCAAGGGACGCTTCTATCGCCTCGAAGACCTCGACGAGACCTACGTGAAGGAGCGCGTCAACACGGCATTATATAAGGAATACGCAGGGCGCTACGTCAAGAACGATTACGATCCTGCCCTCACCAACCCCAACGAGAAGGATCCGCTCGACGTCGACCTCTGCGTCATGCTCAAGCAGCAAGGGCTGGCCTTCAAGATCGAGAAGTACGTGCACAACTATCCGCACTGCTGGCGCACCGATAAGCCCATCCTTTACTATCCGCTTGACAGCTGGTTTATCCGCACCACCGCCTGCCGCGATCGCATGATCGAGCTCAACAACACGATCAACTGGAAGCCACAAAGCACCGGCACAGGTCGCTTCGGCAAATGGCTCGAGAATCTGCAAGACTGGAACCTGAGCCGCAGTCGCTATTGGGGCACGCCGCTGCCCATTTGGCGCACGGACGACAACGCGGAAGAGAAGTGCATCGGCTCCGTCAGCGAACTCTACGCCGAGATCGACCGCTCCGTGGAGGCAGGCTTTATGAAAAGCAATCCGTACAAGGACAACGGCTTCGTGCCGGGCTCCTACACGGCTGAGAACTACGACCGCATCGATCTGCATCGCCCCTATGTGGACGACATCGTGCTCGTCTCCCCGACAGGCCGCCCGATGAAGCGTGAGACGGACCTTATCGACGTGTGGTTCGACTCCGGTGCCATGCCTTACGCGCAGATCCATTACCCGTTTGAGAACAAAGCAGCCTTCGACGCACGCAAGGTCTACCCTGCCGACTTCATTGCCGAAGGAGTCGACCAGACGCGCGGCTGGTTCTTTACGCTTCACGCGATCGCCACGATGATCTTCGATAGTGTGGCCTTCAAAAACGTCGTCTCCAACGGCCTCGTGCTCGATAAGAATGGCAACAAGATGTCCAAGCGCCTCGGCAACGCTGTCGATCCGTTTGCGACTATTCGGCAGTACGGCTCCGATCCGTTGCGCTGGTACATGATTACGAACGCTTCGCCGTGGGACAACCTGAAGTTCGATCCGGACGGCGTCGAAGAGATGCGTCGCAAGTTCTTTGGCACCTTATATAATACGTACTCCTTCTTCGCGCTTTACGCCAATGTCGACGGCTTCACCTACAGCGAGCCGGATGTACCGATGGCAGAGCGCCCGGAGATCGATCGCTGGATCTTGTCGCTGCTGCACTCGCTCGTCAAGGACGTGGACAGCCATCTCGATACGTACGACCCGACCCGCGCCGGTCGCTCCATAGCAGACTTCATCAACGATCACCTGAGCAACTGGTACGTGCGGCTCAATCGTCGACGTTTCTGGGGGGGCGGTATGACAACCGATAAGTTGTCGGCTTATCAGACGCTCTATACCTGCCTCGAGACGGTGGCTAAGCTGATGGCGCCCATCGCGCCGTTCTATGCTGATCGTCTCTTCTGCGACTTGATCGCCGTGACGGGACGCGAGACTGCTGAATCGGTGCACCTGGCTGACTTCCCCGTGTGCGACGAGGCGATGATCGACAAAGCCTTAGAGGAACGGATGCAGATCGCGCAAGACATCTCTTCGATGACGTTAGCGCTGCGTCGGAAGGTGAATATCAAGGTGCGCCAACCGCTGCGCAAATTGCTTGTCTCTGCTGTCGACGAACATCAGCGCGCGGCCGTGGAGGCGGTGCAAGACATCATCCTGAACGAGGTCAACGTGAAGGAGCTGAAGTTTGCCGACAGCGGATCGAACATCCTTGTGAAGAAGGTGAAGCCCGACTTCAAGAAGCTCGGCCCGCGTTATGGCAAGGTGATGAAGGCGCTCGCAGCGGCTATCCAAGCGATGACGCAAGAGGAGATCGCCACGTTCGAGCGCGACGGATCGTTCACCTTCTCCATCAACAGCAATGCCTGCACGGTGGTGACGGACGATGTGGAGATCATCTCCGAGGACATCCCCGGATGGCTCGTAGCCAATGAAGGTCGGCTGACTATTGCGCTCGACATCACGGTGACGGACGAGTTGCGTCGCGAAGGTCTCGCCCGCGAACTCGTGAACCGATTGCAGAACCTGCGCAAGAGCAGTGGATTGGAAATCACGGATCACATCTGCATAACCCTGGCTCCGGCGAAGGAGATGGACGGCGTACTCGGGGACTACGGCGATTATATCCGTCGGCAGGTGCTGGCCGACGCCATAACAACGACGGAGCACATTGCCGACATGACGGAGCTGGAGTTCGACGACTTCCGGTTGCCCGTTAAGATCGAGAAGGTGTAACCCACCACCCGGATAAACAAACAGTGAAACATTAGGAAACCAAACATTAATCAATAGAGGAGACTGAAGTCATGGCTGAGAAAACACGATACTCGGACGCTGAACTCGAGGAGTTTCGCGCCATCATCATGGAGAAGTTGGATAAAGCGAAGAAGGATTACGACTTGCTGCGCGAAGGCATCTCCAACTCGGAAGGCAACGATGTGTCTGACACCTCGCCCACGTTCAAAGTGATGGAAGAGGGTGCATCGACGCTCTCGAAAGAGGAAGTCGGACGGCTGGCGCAGCGCCAGATGAAGTTCATCCAGAACTTGCAAGCCGCGCTGATCCGTATCGAGAACAAGACATACGGCATCTGTCGCGAGACGGGCAAGCTGATCTCGAAAGAGCGGCTGCGCGCCGTGCCCCACGCCACACTGAGCATCGAAGCGAAAAAAAGCGGCGTGAGATGAGCGAACCGACACGAGCAACGAAGGCTTGGGGAGCAGCGGCGATCATCCTGCTGCTCCTTTTTTTGGATCAAGCCTTTAAGATCTGGGTGAAGACGCACATGGCGCTGGGCGAGAGCATCACCATCTTCCCTTGGTTCCAACTCTACTTCACGGAGAACCCCGGCATGGCGTTCGGTATGGAGTTCTTCAACAAACTCGTCCTCTCCATCTTCCGCATCGTGGCCGTGGTGGGCATCGCCTATTACTTGGTGCAGCTCATTCGGAAGGAGTATCCGTTAGGTTACATCGTCTGCATCGCCATGATCTTCGCCGGCGCCTTCGGCAATATCCTCGACAGCGTCTTTTACGGCGTCCTCTTCAACCACAGCTACGGGCAGGTGGCCACCTTCATGCCCGACGGTGGCGGCTATGCGCCCCTGTTGCACGGCAAAGTGGTGGACATGCTCTACTTCCCGCTCATTCAGACCACACTGCCCACGTGGATGCCCGTCTGGGGCGGCGAGGAGTTCGTCTTCTTCCGGCCCATCTTCAACTTGGCCGACTCGTGCATCTGCGTAGGTGTCTTTGTGCTGCTCATCTTCCACAGTCGCACGTTGGGCTTCAGCCTCTCTAAAAAGAAGCCCCACAAGGAAAGCGAGGAATAAGCCTCCCCCCCCCACATGACTATTTCCGAATTTCGGATCCACCTCATCATGGCTCTGCTGGCAGCCATCGGTCTGTCGGCTTGCAGCCACACGCCCGAAGGGATCATTCCCGAAAAGCAAATGCGCGACGTGATGATCGATCTCCGCACCGCCGAGGCGATGATCTACGACGACCCCCAGCGCTACGAAACCTTCGAGCAGCGACGCGCACTCTTCAACGACGTTTTTGCCAAATACCACCTCACCGAAGCCCAGTACGATAGCTCGCTGATGTGGTACGGCCGCAATTTGGATATCTACATGGGCGTCTGCGACATGGCGCTCGAGGAGATGGATCGCCGAATGAAGGCCGCCGGCAGCGATCCCGGATATGGCGTCACCGTCCGCCGCTCGTCAAGCTCGGCCACGCCGGATCTATGGTCTGGCGCGCGTTACTACGCCTTCTCGCCCCGCAGCCTCACGGATCGTGTCGTGTTTGACACCTCGCCGAATGGCCAAAACAACGCCACCGAGTACGTCTTGGAGATGCAGGCTTGGGGGCTGCGCCCCGAGGCGGGCGAACGCATCATCGTCAGTCTGCGAGCCGAGGGCGATTCCACCCTCGCCATGCGTGACACGATCACCGCCGACGGCCCGCACCGCATCGCGCTCTCCAACCCGCCCGGCAACTACGTGCGGCGCCTCTACGGTTACCTGCGCGTCATCGCCCCCACGGGTAGGGTCTATGTAGATGACCTCCGCCTCACCCCCGGCGAGGCCGCGCCTGAAGACATCGAAGAGCCCGTCATGCCGCCATTGGAGTAATCCCCCCCTCCAATCGGTCATTCAGATGTTGGGCAGCGGGGCGCCGCCGGTAGAGTAGGGGGGGCGTATCCATTCCCTATATGATTATCCATAATCCACCAAAAACGAAACGAGATGAAGTATTTAAGTAAGAATTGGAGAGCATTTGCCCTCTGCATGTTGGCCGCCCTCGCCCTGACGACGGGATGCCAAAACAAGCAGGCCGAGCAGGCCGATCAGACTGCGGCCACGGACACGACCGCGGCGGAAGAGAACCTGACGGACAACGCCGTGGTGCGTGCCATCATGGCGCGCCGCAGCGTGCGTAAGTACAAGGCCGATCCGGTGCCCAAGGAGATGCTTGACGTCATCCTGCGCTGTGGCATCAACGCCCCCAACGCCAAGAACGAGCAGCATTGGGAGGTGCGTGTGACGGAAAGCAAGACCTTCATCGACGGCATCACGAAGGTGTTCGTCGAGTCGGCCAAGGGCGACGAGCAGATGCAGAAGATGGTCGAGGCCCCGGACTTCCGCAACATGTTTCGCAACGCCCCGACGGTGATCTTCGTGGCCGGCAAGGCCGACGAGAAGAGCTCTCCGATCGACTGCGGACTGCTTGGCGAAAACATCATGCTGGCCGCCCAATCGATGGGCCTCGGCACCTGTTGCTTGGGTAGCGCGGCGGGCTTCATGAAGAGCACCCCCGCGGCCGCCGAGTATCTGAAGCAGCTCGCCTTCTCCGACGGCTACGAGCTGCTCTACGCCATCGCCATCGGCTACCCTGACGAGTCGCCCGAGGCCAAGCCCCGCGACGAGTCGAAGATCCGCTACATCGAGTGAGCGAAAAGCGAACAATGAGAAATGGCCGGACATCCGCGTGGAGGACCTCCCTCCGCAGGTGCCCGGCCTTTTTGATGTGGAAATAGCCCGTTGACGATCGTCGACGGGCGTTTTTCCTTGCGGAAAAGCCCCGTTGACGATCGTCGTTGGCGTTTTTCCTTGCGGAAATGCTCCGTTGACGATCG
>MIQB01000098.1 GCA_002890585.1 Tannerella sp. oral taxon 808 | reverse complement strand
TGTATAAAATGATCATGCAAGGCTTGCATGGCCTTTTTATAGTGTATGAAATGACCATGCAAGGCCTGCACAGCCTTTTCATAGTGTATGAAATGATCACGCAAGGCTTGCATGGCCTTTTCATAGTGTATGAAATGATCGTGCTAGCCCCCAAAAACGCCGCATGCCTTTCCCTCCGCTGATATGGCCTTAAAAACAAGGCAGAGGGGGCACGCACGCATATACCCACTCCCGACAAAGACGCCCGGAGGCACTTATGCGCGCTTGTGTTTATAGGGGAAAAGGATGGCGAAGAAGACGGCTACAAGGAGGGAATAGCCAGCGAAGATGTACCACACCGATGCCCAATCGCCCACCAAGAGCGTCTTGGCGCCGCTGGATGTGGCCACTTCTGACCATTGACAGAAGGCGTTGACCACGGCCTGCGCACCGAGCGTGCCCACCGTGGCGCCGATGCCGCTCGTCATCAGGAAGAAGAGCGCCTGCGCACTGGAGCGGATGGAGGGATCGGTCTCGCGATCGACGAAGAGTGAACCCGAGATGTTGAAGAAGTCGAAGGCTACGCCATAAACGATCATGGAGAGCACAAGCAACCAGACGCCGCCACCAGGGTTGCCGAGGCCGAAGAAGGCGAAGCGCAAGATCCACGCTACCATCGAGATGAGCATAACGATCTTAATACCATAACGCCGCAGGCAGAAGGGGATCAGCAGAATGCAGAGCGTCTCCGAGATTTGCGAGAGGGAGATGAGGATGTTGGAATGTTGCACGCCGAAGGTGTTGGCGTAAGCAGCCACAGACTCAAACGAGGCGATGAAGGGGTTGGCAAAGCCGTTCGTGATCTGTAACGAGACACCTAACATCATGGAGAAGATGAAGAAAACGGCCATCTGACGCTTGCGAAACAGCCGGAAGGCGTTCAGGCCGAGAGCCTCGACGAACGACTTGTGCCCCATGCTACGACTCACGGGGATGCCTGGCAGGGTGAAGGAATAAACAGCCAAGAGAATGCCTAACGCACCGCAGACCACGAACTGCATGGCAGACGTCTGTAAACCAGCCAGGTCAACAGCCCACATGGAGCAGATGAAACCCACGGTGCCAAAGACACGGATGGGCGGATAGTCGCGCACCGTGTCGTAGCCCCCTTGCTCAAGCAGGCTGTAAGCCACGGAGTAGGAGAGCGCCAGCGTAGGCATATAGAAGGCCACGCCGAGGGTGTAAAGCGTAAAGAAGGAAGCGAAGGAGACGGCCGTGCCAGCCGAAAGGCCGTAAGCTCCCGCAGCAGCCATGAAGAGTCCCGAGGTGAGGTGGCAGAGGGCAAGCATCTTCTGCGCCGGCACGTAGCGGTCGGCCAAGATGCCGAACAGAGTGGGCATGAAGATGGAGACGAAGCCCTGCACGGAATAGAAGAGTCCGATGTGCTCGCCCATGCCAGCGGGCCCGAGGTAGCGCGACATGGAAGTGAGGTAAGTGCCCCAGACAGCGAACTGCAGGAAGTTCATGATGATCAAGCGATGTTTCAGATTCATGGGTCTATCAAATGGTTAGGGGTTTATGATGAATGAACGGAAGACGATGATGCGGCCCGCAGTCTCGGTGCGGAACGTGTCTGCTGTGGCTTCGTTAAGTGTAGCTTGCCACCACCGAGTGATGCGTCGCCCCGCAAGCGGCCAGCGCACATCGCGGAGGGTGAGCGGTTCGGCATCCATGCAGAAGACGGAGAGCTGCTGCCCGGCCTGCGAGGCAAACGTCTGGTTGCCTGTGGAGGGAGTAAAGACACCGTAGTCCGTCCACATCTCCACATCGAAGCCGCTGTCCATGTAGTCGACCAGCAGGCTGATGTTGCCTAAGGTGTGATCCTCGCGCCGGCCCGTCGCCCCGACGATCAAGAGGCGACGCAGCCCTTTCCCCGCAGCGTAGCGCACGGCCTTGCTCAGATCGTTCGTGTCCTGTTCCGTTTCGATATGCAGGCGGTCAGTTAACAGGCGTCGCGCCTCGGGCGAGATGGAATCGCCATCGCCCACCACAGCCATCGGCTCCAGGCCTTCACGCAGCAGCCTGTCAACTGCGCCATCGCAACAGATGATGCGATCGGAAGCCCAGCGAAGCGCTTCGAGCGGAGCCGGGTGCGTGGGATAATCGCCCGCGGCCAGTATCACGGCGTCCGCCCGGGAAGCATCTGAGGCGTGGAAATAATCAGGGGTCATGTCCGTATGGGTTGATTGTTAAAACCTCGCAAATATAGACGCTCTCCCGGCCGGGCTTGGGTAAAGGGATACTTTTGCGCGTCGCAATCAGCCAAGTAGACCCATTTGTGCTATCAATGATTCGCACGACACTAACACCTCCACTCCGGGACAAATCATTCATATAATCCAGATAAATAACAATGAGAACTACCCGTACGATTCTATTTCATTGCTGCTTCATGCTCCTCATGGCGCTGGCCACGATCATGCCCCGCCACGCATCCGGACAACTGAAGCAGATCGTTAAGATTGAAAAAGACACCCTGCGGATGTATGTAGGCCAAAAGGATTCACTCCGAGCCACGGCTTACCCCTCCGCCCAAGTCTTCTATTGGGACAGCCGCGCCTCCATCCCCATCGTAGCCTCCATCTCTGCGCCGCGCTCATCTAACCCTTACGATTCAGTTTGTATCGTTCAGGCGTGGAAGCCTGGCCGGACGATCATCGTGGTGCGGGTGAACGAGGTGGCAGCGCGCTGCATTGTCGTCGTTACGCCGAAGGTCTTCGTGGACAGTCTGCGATTACAGCGCGACACGATCCAGCTACAGACAGGCAACACGGCGTCCATCATGACGCGCATCTTCCCTGCAAACGCCTCGGATAAGAAGCTCGAATGGACAACGGAGGGCAACGCAAGTGTGCTGAGCACAACGGACAGCGTGACACGTGTGACCGCTGCAGCTGATGCAGATACAAGTCTGCTGATTGTGCATGCCCTCGACAAGTCGGATAAGCGCGACACATGCGTCGTCATCACCCGCCGCATCCCCGTGACGAGCCTCACGCTGAGCCATGACACCATGCGTGTAAACGCCATCGGTGTAAACCACATGAACAAACCGGACACACTGCGCGCCACCGTGCTCCCCGAGAACGCTACGGACAAGCGCGTGAAGTGGACCGTGATCAGTGGCGGTGTTAAGGCATTGCCCATCGATTCCATCGGGCAGGCGGCAGAGATTATCGGTGCTGCGACTGTTGACACGGCGCTCGTTGTGGCTGAGGCAGCCGATGGGCTGCTGGATTCGTGCGTGGTGATCACGCAAGACCCGAATCATCCGGACGCAACCGTGGAAGTGGACGCCAGTGCTTGGGTGCGCAATGCCGATGGCGGCGTCGTTGTGCATACGGATCACACAGCAAGTCTCGAGGTTTACACCATGACAGGAGCGCTTGTGCACCGTGAACACCTCGCCCCCGGCGAGCGCTTTGTTCCCCTCCGCAGTGGCTTGTATATCGTAGCTGTGGATCGCCTCCGACGGAAAGTATTTATAAGGTAAAGGACGGCAAATGGGCACCCTAAAAGGGCGGTTCAATAGCTGCCTAAGGTGCCCACCCTCTGAACCTTTCGGGGGAGCGCATTGTTTATTCACCGTGCATAGTAACAGGCACGTACATTATTAACCTCGTAAATAGAAGATGAAAATGAAAAAGTTTACCATCCAACTACTGGCCGTCGCCTGTGCGATGGTCATGTTCGCAGACAAAGCACGGGCGCAAGCCACGGTGCAACTCAGTAGCCATGAGACCATCCTCTTGAATTATGGAGAGAAAGACTCTGTAAAGGCTACGATCTCGCCACTCGGCGAAACACTCAAATGGGAATCCAAAGGCCTCACATTAGACGGCACCGTTAACAAATCCACTGCAGACAGCACATGGGGTGTATTCAAAGCCCCCAGTAGCGGTAAGTCTGAAGGATGGATCATCGTCAGCTATGGCTCCGCGAAAGACTCCGTACACGTGAAAATAAACGCCGCACCCACGGACGTCAGCTTGGGCGCTAAACACAGCGATACCATTGGCATTGGCAATACGCTGACACTGGCAGCAACAGTAACCCCGGCCGACGCCCTGCAAGAAGTGCTCTACACCTCTTCAAACAACTCCGTGGCTGAGGTGCAGACCTCAGGCTTGAAAGGCATCGTCACGGCTAAGGCTGTGGGCACAGCCCGCATCACCGTCTCAGCTGGCAAGGGTGCGAACATGAAGACGGACACCTTCTTGGTGACGGTGAATAACCCCATCACGAGCCTCAACTTTGCTATAGCGCAAGACACGATCCCGATGCAGATCAATAGCGAGATGGAAATTGAGGCCGTGGCTACCCCGGACGATGCGGATAACATCTCCTCATTAGGCTGGTCCATCGCTCAGATACTGCCACACCCGAGTGGCATTGTGACGATGGTGTCAAACAGCGGCGCGAAGGCGAAGATCCAGTCTGGCGCCACGCCCGGCTTGGCTCGCCTGACGGTTGTATCCACCAATGGCAAAACGGCCAGCCGCATCATTCAGGTGCTCGACCCGATCCACGTGACAGGCATGGCGCTCGATAAAGACACCATCTACCTCTCCGTCCGCGCACAGGATACCATCACGGCGCACATCCAACCGGCCAATGCGTTGAACAAGAAGGTGACGTGGGCTTCCACCAACCCCTCCTTCGCTTCTGTTGAAATGCTGACTGACACCACCGCTGTAGTAACGGGTAAGACCGTGGGCATGGCCATGATCGTAGGTGAGACTACGGATGGTGGCCTGAAGGACACGTGCTACATCTACGTGCAGAGCCCGCTGGCGCTGACTGACGCCAAGTTAGAGAAGCACAAAACGCGTATTGAACTCGACAAGACGGACACGCTGAAGGTCATCTTCACCCCGGCCAATGCAACGAATAAGAAAGTGACTTGGACCTCGGACGACCCGACCATCGCTACGGTGGACTCCGTCGGCGTTGTGAAAGCCCTCAAATCTGGTATCACCCATATCCGCATGGTGACGGACGAGGGTGCCTTCAAAGACTCTTGCGAGGTGACGGCCTACAAGTCCGACGCCAACATCGAGGCTCAGAGCGGCGTCAACATCTGGGGCACCGAGAGCGGCCTCCGCGTACAGTCTGACAAGCCCCGCACGCTCGCTATCTACACCCTGAACGGCGCGCTCTACCGCCGCGAGACCTTCTCCGGCGACCGCGTCATCAGCCTGCCCAGTGGCCTCTATGTGGTCACCTTAGGCGAGGTAAGCCAGAAGGTGCTGATCCCATAACGCAACTTGTGTAGTTGATCTTTATTGGTTTCATCTTGCTGCCCGCTGCGGAGGTTCGCCTCTCGGCGGGCAGCGTTCTTTTTGCACCAATCCAAACCACCCACGTGCCCCTACAGTCTATACAGGCGAAAGGGGGGCGCGGCGTTTGGGGGGATGCTTGCGGAACTTCTACTAACACCAAAATGGGGGAATTGGTGGTCGCTCAACCTTTTCACAGTGTGTGAAATGACTATGCAAGGCTTGCATGGCGCCTTCACAGTGTGTGAAATGACTATGCAAGGCTTGCACGGCCTTTTCACAGTGTGTGAAATGATCATGCAAGGCTTGCACAGCCTTTTCACAGTGTGTGAAATGATCACGCAAGGCTTGCACAGCCTTTTCACAGTGTGCGAAATGACCATGCAAGGCTTGCACAGCCTTTTCACAGTGTGTGAAATGATCATGCAAGGCTTGCGCAGCCTTTTCACAGTGTGTGAAATGATCATGCAAGGCTTGCGCAGCCTTTTCACAGTGTGTGAAATGATCATGCTGACACCGTTTCCCCATTTTGGCGTTCAGGGTTAGCCTGAAACGATTTCGACACATCTCCTTTACACATTCTAAATCTTATGAAATCATCCATCCTTCTCCTCTTCATGCTGTCCGCATCCCTGCACCTTGGGTCGGCGGCGGCACAGTGCGACAGCCTCGGCTACCAGGCCGAGGTGTACGTATCGGCCACAGGCGACTCACTGCCCTACCGGCTGCTGACGCCCGACAGCGTGGTACCGGGGCAACGCTACCCGCTCGTGCTCTTCCTACACGGCGCTGGTGAGCGTGGGCGCGACAACTATGAACAACTGCGTCATGGCGCGGCGCTCTTCAGCGACTCCGGAGCGCGGCGGCGGCATCCCGCCTTTGTGCTCTTCCCGCAGTGCCCTACGGGCGAATTCTGGCCGGCCATCACGCGGCAAGATCACTTCGGGCGCGTCCCTAACCCCTTCCCCGGGGCGGGCGCAGTCATGTCGCGGCCGCTGCGTCTGGCCAACGAGCTGCTGGACGAGGCCCTTGCGCGGCTGCCCATCGACACGGAACGCGTCTACATCGTTGGGCTCTCCATGGGCGGCATGGGCGTGTTCGACCTTGTCTGCCGTCGGCCATCACGGTTCACGGCTGCGGTGGCTATTTGCGGTGGCGTCAATGTGCAGCGGCTGGCTGAGCTACGTGGCTCACGGACGCGTTTTCGTATCGTTCACGGTGCCGCTGATCCGTTAGTGCCAGTGCGTTTCTCGCGTGAGGCCGTCCAGGCCCTGCGCCGCGTCGGTGTCTCGGTGGATTACATCGAGCTCCCCGGCGTCGGTCATGGCAGTTGGTTCGATGCCTTCCGTCGGCAAGACTTCCTGCCATGGCTGTTTGAAACGAAAAACGAACAATGAAACATGCCGGGTACACGTGATGGGGTTTCCATCCATGTACCCGGCATTATTACGGGAACGAAAAACGAAAATCTAACAACGAACAATGAAAAATGCCGGATACCTGTGGGACTTTCCCTTGCGGGCACCCGACATTGTTAGTTTTTCATTTTTCGTTTTTCACTTCACAATGGCCGGGTACCCCGCGTGGGACTTTCCCTTGCGGGTACCCGGCATTGTTAGTTTTTC
>MIQB01000097.1 GCA_002890585.1 Tannerella sp. oral taxon 808 | reverse complement strand
AGGTGGTGATCACGTCGAGTGCGAGATCGTCCGATGTCCAGAGTTCGCTATACGGAGTACCGCAGGCGCCGATCGGCTCCATGTGCAGATGCTTCGTGTAGATACCGGCGTAGTCCTTCGATCCCATCTGGCGTTCGGAGATGAGCTCAAGGTGGGCGTCGCGTTCGTGGTTCTTGTCGGCGAAGAGGTCTACTTGATTACGCACCTTCATTGTGTCGGTGCGGATCATGGCGTTCAGTACGGGGGCGCCCTTGATGTGGTCGAACGAGTCGGTGAGGCAGGTCAGGACAGTGTGGTCGAAGACTACCGTATTGAGGCGTTCGAGGTAAGCGTCGTCGCCAAACTTGATCGTGATCGTATCCAGCATATGCACCGGATCCTTGCTGCCGCGGATGTAGTAGTGGCAGGGGATGCACTCAATCTCCGTTTGGCAATTATCCTTCTTCAACTCACGGAAGGGCGGCGTCTTACGCATGTGGCCAAACTTCATAATCGGCTTGTCGTTCTTCAGGCCACTCCATGTGGAGAGCTTCGTCTTGTTGCCAATCTTCACAAAGTCGTCGTGGAAGATGAGACTGTCGGCCTTCAGTGTGATCTCCGTGTTGTTGCCCGAGTTCTTCTTCGTGTCGAGCGTCATCTTGCCGTACGTCTCGATAACGGGCGACCAGAGCATCACCTTTTGGTTGTGTGCTTGAATGTCGGCTTCGTCGTGGAAGGTCATGCGGGAAACCATGTGCAGGTAGTCGCGATCGCAGTTGTCGCCTGCGCAGGTGGTGGGGCACTTCGGGATCTCTTTGAAGATGTTGATCGTCCAGTTGTTCTTGTTGGCTTGCGTCTTCATAAAGAGGCCGTAGCCATTGACCGCCTCGCCGTGCAGTGTGCCTGTACCTGGTACGGAGCTCATGCCCGAACCGCGACCACCGCGATACTCCAACTTCTTATATACATCGATGTAATCGGATGCTACAGCGGCAAAACCACCCTTGGTGATGGCCTTGTTCTGATCATCTTTCTCGAAGTTGAGGATGAGCTTGCGAGCCTTGTTCACTGGCTCAACTGCGTCGCAATGGAGATCGTCGTCATTGCACGAAGCTCCGTCGTAGCCATACCCAATCTTGGCCAGTTTGCCGTCTGGGCAGACGGTGTAGTCCTTGCTCAGGAAGGGGTCGTGGCGGGTACCAATGTTTTGCAAGCCACCGTAGTTGAGCTTGATGTTGTTGTCAGCACCTACGAAGACACTACCGCCAGCCATGTGCGAGCGATACTGGAAGTCTTGCAAGTAGACGTTGTTACGCTCCTCTTCGCAGCCGCAGATGCCAATCTTTGATAGGTCGCTAAGGTTCTCCGTCTGGGCGAGGAAGAGCAGGCTACCGCGCATGGTGTCGGCGTCGAACTTCTCGCGCATGTCGATGTCACCAAAGCGGGTGCGGAAGATGGCATCGCCCGTCATGTTCAGCGTGTCTTGGAAGTTCAGCTTGGCGCCCTTGTTGATGATGATGTTGCCGCGCTTGCCGGCATCCACTAACAGGTTGCCCTTGTTGCCGAGATACGTTAGGCTGATCTTCGACACGCCATTGCCTGTGCCTTGTGCCGGAGCATACTTCGCGATGTCTTTGTCCTTGCCGCAATGGCCGAGGCCGAAGATGATGCCTGCGTGTTCGTACATCATCATCGTGTCCTTTTGGCGATTGTGCAACAGGCCGCTGCTCCACGTGCTACCGCAATAGTATTCGTTGGAGAAGGGGATGGTGATCTCCGTGTTGGTGGTGCCACCCTTCGTCAGCTCGTTCTTCATCTGTACAACATAGATGTTACCACCGCCGAAGCGTCCTGTATTCGCTTGATCTTGATAGCCGGCACGAATCTTCAGCGATTGCTTGTCCGTGTTGGCCGCATCCTTATAATGGAACAGGTTGTTATCGTAGCTAACGTCAGTTGCTTGAGTCGGATTCTGACACACATCTTTCACTGCGCTATAACCGAGCCAAATGTCACCCTTGTGCGATTCGATCGTCGTCTTGTTCCTATTCGCAGGCTTGGTGTTGGTGATGTCCACCATTGCCGTACGGATATGGTAGTCGGCGAAGATGTCTGTTACTCCGTCTTCCGAACCGCCGTCTGCATTGTTGCGCGTGATCTTCAGCGAATCGTCGAAGTAGATATGGCCATCATCAATGAAACGAGCAGCATCAGGCGTCCCGTTATTCGACCTATCCCCACCGGCAGTCAGGTTTGCAGCCTTAGCTTGGCTGTAGTTTTTGTTGCGCTCGGCAGAGATCAAGATACGGTTCTTGCTGTCGTAGTCGATGTTCGTCCAGCGCTTCATCTCGATGTTACCACCTTGCGCCACAAGCGACAAGTCTCTGACGTTGTGTCGCGTATCTCCATAGCGGAAATTCACGGTGTCACGCGTCTTAATGTTTCGCCCAGCGTTCCATTCTGTCAACGTGTTATCGTTGGTGTAGAAGTTTATCGGGGCACCATAATCGTACGTAGGACATGGCCCATCGGGGAGGTTTGAAAGGATATCTTGATTTGCATACAGGCGTGTCCACTTATCCGTATTAGGAGTACCTGTGCTGTCTGCGTACCAGAACGAATTGCGGATGTCGATGTTGCGACAAGCAAACAAGGTGGTGTTAAACGCATCTTTTGCGTTTTCGTTATATCCAATCTTTACATGGTTATGCGTGATAATATCGTTGCCAGCCTTCATATCGAAGTGCCTGATACGTCCGCCGTCTTTACCCATGTGCAGATAACTGAATGTACTTCCTGTCGTTCCGTCTGTAACACCGGCTTGGCCAGTCACAATATCATGTCCAGCCACGAAGCGCGTAAAGCCCTGAGGAGCTTGTGTGGCATCTCCAGCCACGTGGGTGTAATTCCGCTGAACATGTATATCGTGGTTAGCAGCCATCCAAACGTTCTCTTTACCCTTATAATCGACCTTCACATCATTCCGAAGGAAGATGTCGCCATGTATTCCATTATCACTATTGTCGCATCTCTGCGGGCAGATACCAGCTCCTGGCCGACCGGTAGGATTGGTGGAATTATCATTCCAAAGCTCCGCTTCATTCACATTGGCGCGCAGCTTGATGAAGCCAGTGTGATTGATGGCGTCGTCATGTTTGAAGGTGAGTTTGCCTAACAAATCAATGTTTCGTCCTGCATACCAATCAATGTTTTGATTCTGATCTCTCACTGTATAGGTGAATGTCAATGGAGCCGCTGCTGTACTCGTGATATTAGCACCTGCCCAAAGCTGTGTCTCTCCGTTGGATTTGCTCTTAAAGTCGAAGGGAGCTCCGGCAAACGAAATCGATCCACCGTTGGATTGGATACCAATATGTGCCGTAGCATCGGCATGGGTATAGTCAATCACCGTTCCGTTATTGAAGTACACGCCTGCACCGCCGTCGATAAGCAGGTCGGTGGAGACATTGCCTTTGTAGGTAAATGCATCACCAAATATGACAGCTCCGCCCACTGAGCGAATAGCTGCATCACCTGTACCGGTTGTGTAATCTATTTTAGTGGTACCGGATACACGTACCTGACGAGCGCCTTGTATCCACAAAGCCCCATCTACAGCTTTATGATCCAAATTGCCCGTGATATGAACCGAGTCTTTCTCTGAGCGAATAGCTGTCTGCACAATCGTTTCGAGGCTACCATGTGCTTTTATCAGATTTCCATTGTTACAATCTGTCTGCCTTGCCAAGTTGGTGCGATCCGGATTGAATTGATCTTTCAGCACGCCAATCCCCGTAGCTAATCCACTACCGGTCATCTCCGTGGTAACATCTCCAGTGATTCCTACATAGCCACAGTGCTGTGATGGTGGGGTATATGGCCCTTGAGCAAACATATTGAAAAGACCACCATTATTCCCTTTCCAAGTTATCCCCAAAGACTCGATAAAACTTTGGGCAGAGACAACCCTTTCATGGTGCGCACCTTGCACCGCAGTCATGTCTATTCCTTTATCCAACTTAATATGGCCGTTAGCTTCAATAAAAAACTTACCTCCAGAGCCTAATACATAGTTATTCCCTAAGTCTTGAGTGACCCTAATCCACCCCAAATTATCACATCCATTGCCTCCACTATTATAGTTTTTGATCAGATAGGTACCCGTTCCGGAGTGGTTGATATTGCCATGAGGTATATCATAATAGATACCGTGGCTTGTGGGAATGAGGGCAAAGTTGTTCGCCGGAAGCTGCCCTAAGTCATCCTCATCCTTCCAATAGTTGAAGACATTCAGACCGTTGTTTGCACCACCCGTGGTCATCTTGAACTTGTCCTGTCCTGCAGTGCCATTACCCAGCAACAACGTGGAGTTGTCTTTGAAGTTAATATCCGAGCCTCCCGTATAACCTTGCCAAAAGCCTAAGACTTGATTCGCGATGACATCCGGCCAATTGTTGGCAGCATCTGCTCCGTCCACAGCAGGAACTAACGACACGCCATTCTTACCATCATAATTATAGTCAAACCGCACAGCGTATGCACCTGTCGGTATAACTAACTGATTCTGCAAGCCTGAGCCCGGGTTGGTCGATAACTTTTCGATTGTCTTACCCCCAGAGTTTCCACGAAGGCGGACGGAGGCTCCGGCATTGATAACGATAATGGATTTGATACCAGGATATGTCCCTTGTGTATTTGTTCGCTCGGCTTCACCGGAAGAATATGCAGCCTCTATGGTTTTATAAACATCTCGAACATATTTCCTTGCGCCGCATTGAGGATCATCACTTGGCCCATCATCTCTATAACTACCAATGTTAGAATATTCATTTTCAAGCCAATTTCCCCATCCGGAGGGACGCCATCCTGACTGGGATTGCCATCTTACGTGATAATATAATCGTCCATAGGCAAAGCGGTTGTAATAATTAATTGCGGTATAATTATTATGAGTTGCATCATTCGCCGGTACTTCAAATGTTACATCCGGCACCTTTTGTAACCAAGTTTTAGCGGTAGGCTCTGCAGTGTTAGCAGCATGGCTTATGTAGATACAACTATTAGCCTCGTAATCTCCCTTTCCTTCGGTATAGTGTCCCGCACCATATACTCCTCCATTATTAGTAGTCACGCCTACCTTACAACTATGAAGAATTGGAGCCCAATGACCTCTGGAATACCATTTGTTTATTCCATGTCTAGGATTAGTATGCGATCCACAATTACCGGTTCGTTGTTGGCGATCAAGGTGATCGTTATTAATGGGAGGTAAATTCGTAGCAGAATGAGACAATATATTGTCCAAAGCTCCGATCCAATAACCTCCACCATCCCACCAAGAGGCCTCTCTATGCCCTTGTATCAAAATATACCACGAATCATTTCCATGATTAGAAGGAGAGGCTATGGTGTGATGTAAGCCACCATTATTGGAGGTATAGCTCTGCCCCCACGCTACTCCGCCGCTACTACCGATTAGTAGTAGCGCGGCGGCTATGAGGGTTCGTACCAAAGAAATTTGTTTTGTCTTCTTCATAATCGTAACTGTATTAAAAGTGAAAAAATATGCCTCTGCCCCGCCCCCGCTGTGTGGGGGGATGGGGAAGAGATTGTTAATTATCAATGAGTATCGGTGTGGGCAACCCGCTGGTAGGGGCGTATCGCATACGCCCTAGCCCGTACCCGGTTGCCGGATCATTCGCCTCTTGCGAGGCGTTTGTAGGGGCGTATCGCATACGCCCTAGCCCGTACCCGGTTGCCGGATCGTTCGCCTCTTGCGAGGCGTTTGTAGGGCGTATGCGATACGCCCCTACAGGTACCCGGCCACCGTGAATCATTCGCCCCTACAGGTACCCGGCCGCCGGGGGTGAACGCGGTAATTAATTATCAATGGCCGCCACCGCCTTCGGGGGGGGTGTGGCGGGGTCGGTTGCTCTGGTGTGCTGCCGCCGCCGCCGCCTTCTTCGGGCTTTTTGGGTGGCTCTTCGGGCAGGTGGATGTCGTCGCCGCCGCCCTCTTTGGGCTTTTTGGGCTTCTTAGGTTCCTTGGGCTCCTTCGGGTCTTTTGGATCTTTCGGGGCCTTCGGGTCAGTGGGTTTCTTCTGATCCGAGGGGTGCTTGTCGTTTTTGTACGTCGCGGCGGCAGCCTTTACCATCTCGTTGAGGTCGTGATAGAGCATGTCCCAGCCGGTGACGGTGCGCATGGCGGTCACAAGGTCGAGGTAGGTGCGGAGCGCCTTTTCTAATCGTGCCCGTGCAGACGTGGCCGAGGGCAGTGCGCGCAGCTCTGCGTTGGCTTCGGCCTGCTCGGCATAGAGGTCTTCAAAGGCCTTTTGCTTGGCCTTGAGGTCTTCGTACGCGGGCTTGAGCTTGAGGGTGGTCAAGCGGGCGATGTGTTCGGGTTTGTCTAATTCGGTGAAGAGGCTTTTCAGCTGCGCCGTTTCGTCGGCATAGGTCATTTTGGTGATGCCCCTGTCGTATTGCTCCATGACTTCATAAAGCAGGGCGGCCTCGAAGACGTCTGGCAGCGAGGGGACATCCTTGTAGCCCTTGAGGTAGAGCTTGAGGGCGTAGAAGGCCTTGTCGCGCGCGGCGTCGGCGGTCAAGATGTCATCGCCCTTTCCGCTGTAGGTCAGCTTGGCGTAGAGCTTATCGTACTCGGCCGATTCGCGTTCGAGGGCTTTAAGGAAGTCGTGCTCTTCCGCCATTTTGTACTTCCCATTTTTTGAGGAGTTCACTACGCGCTGCGCCAGTGCAGCTAAGTTCTTTGTTCCGACTCTGGATAATGTAATTTTCATCTCATGCGCAAATAATGAATGAGTATGGCCAATTAAAAATGATTGGTAAACGAAGAGGTATGTTCATAATCCGTTGGTATTTGTAGGGGTGAAAGATTTTTCGCCCCCACGAGGCATTTTGACGGTAAGCTCCGCGCGCCAGTTTTTGATCTCTGTCGGTCGACAGAAAGCCCCGCGCACCAGTTTTTGATTTCTGTCGACCGACAGAAAGCTCCGCGCGCCAGTTTTTGATCTCTGTCGATCGACAGAAAGCTCC
>MIQB01000096.1 GCA_002890585.1 Tannerella sp. oral taxon 808 | reverse complement strand
GGGTTTCGCCCCGGGCTATTCGTCCGGCGGCCCTTCAGGCCGCATTGGGTGCCATCAATCCGGGCTGTAGGCCCGGTGGACGATAGCCCAGGGCGGAACCCTGGGCCTCGTAGGGGCGAATAATCATTCGCCCACCCACACATCCCGGTGGGCGGACTAATCGGCAACAGGATCCCCGCCCGGGGGCGCGCCTCCGCCCGGGGTTTCGCCCCGGGCTATCGTCCGGCGGCCCTTCAGGCCGCTACCTCTCCCGTCCATATAAGGGCGAATGATTATTCGCCCACCACACATCCCGGCGGACGGACTAATCGGCAACAGGATCCCCGCCCGGGGGGGCACCTCCGCCCGGGGTTTCGCCCCGGGCTATCGTCCGGCGGCCCTTCAGGCCGCTGCCTCTCCCGTCCATATAGGGGCGAATGATTATTCGCCCCTACACGGCGGCGTATTCAACGGCTGGCTCGGTCGCCACAGCGGCCTTGTGCCTCGTATGCGCCCGGTGCGCTTTGATGCGGATCAAATCGCGCTCGTAACTCGCTTGCAGGTTCGTCCAAGTGTCGGCATGGATATGTAGCGTATCCTCCAATTTCAAGGCAAAGGCGGGGGTGAAGTCGCGCTTGCCCCTGAGTAACTCATTGAGGTGGGAACGCGGTATGCCGAGCTGCTTGGCAAACGCTTCCCGGCTTATCCCGCGCGCCTTCAGCTCCTCCCAAAGGATCTCCCCCGGGTGTATGGCTCTGTGGGGGATGATGTCGTCGTAATCGATTCCGGTGTAATTATTTTTTGTTTCCATAATGTGTGTCGTCTAATTCTATGATGTGTACTTCAATGCCGTCTTCGTGTTCCGTGAAGATCAGTCGCTCTACAGCTCCATTGGCAATTCTGACGGAGCTTTTGCCTCGGTAGGCGCTATGCTTCAACCGCTCGTAATGCAAAAAAGAATACTCATGCAGCCTGTCGACAATCTTCACGTCGCGCATCAGTCGAATTGCCCTTTGCAATCCATCGAAAAGCATCTTGGATCGCTCGATCTTCCTGTAGCGCTTATTCCTCCTTGTCTGGAGCAATTCGTCTAAGTCACGGTCTAAAATCACCACCTTCATACAGAGAGTCTTCTTTCTTACTTGCTTACTTGGGGTTCAATACGGGGACAAAGGTAGAGGCAAATCAGCGGCGGGAGGCGGTGCTCCGGGCTATCGTCCGGCTTTCCCGGGGTTTCGCCTCCGCCCGGGGTTTCGCCCCGGGCTATCGTCCGGCGGCCCTTCAGGCCGCATTGGGTACCATCAATCCGGGCTGTAGGCCCGGTGGACGATAGCCCAGGGCGAAACCCTGGGCTTCGTAGGAGCGAATGATTATTCGCCCCTACGAAGGGGCCCCACATGATGAACCTATCGCCCTACATGATACCCCACATGATAAACCAGGCGCCCAACGCCCCCCCGGTTAATCATTAATTGATCCTCCCGGTAAGTATTCAACGCTCATTGAAGACGAAACTCAGCTTCTGCGACCGGTATTGGTCAAATTTCCGGTCAGAGCTAATGAGGGTCAACCGGTCTGCGATCGCATGCGAAATCACGGCATGATCGAACGGATCATTATGCCCCGGAGCAACACACAGCTCTGTAAGCACCTTGATCTGCTTTTCGCCGAATGGGAGGATCTCCAATGAGAACTTGTCAACCAAGGCGGCAAGTAAGGCTCCGGCTGTTTTGTATTTCGGCCTAATCTTTCTGATACGATACAACTGGAGCAGCTCGACAATGCAGACAGCGCTTGTGCAAAGCATGCTGGAATAATCGTCCACAATATCACGAACCATCGGAGAGAGTTCCTCTTGATCCAGCACCAGAAAAACCAAAATGTTTGTATCCAACAAATATCTCACCGCGCCTTATTCTAACACCGCATCCATATCCAGTATCTCGATCAAGCCGCCATTCCTGCGGCATTCGCGCATCGCGAGCCCCGCACGCGATATTTTCTTCCCTGTCTCAGGGTCGATCACCCACCTTGGTTCTTTCGGAACTTTCTTCACTTCGATCGTCCGCATGACGATCTTGCTCTTCTTTAATTTACGTTTCATCGTGTTGTCTATTAATGATTACACCACAAAGATAGACGCACCGGATACGTGCGTAGGGAGATATGCGCGTGCGCCCCACATGATACTCCACATGATAAACCGGGCGCCCCCCCCCCGGGTTAATCATTAATCATTGCCCTCTATAGGCCTTTGAAGAACGAGGCGGCGTAGGAGGGGGTGCGTTGCTGCTCCTCGGCGCGGTGGGTGAGGTCGATCACGGCCTCGTAAGAGTAGTTGCCCACCCAACGCGGGCGCGAACGGAAACGGGGTGAGAATAGGCTGCGTGTCTCGTCGTAACCTCGGAAACGGAGTGCAGCCAAATCGGCCATCGTATAGGGCAGGTCGACGGTGGAGAAGGGGCGCGAGGGGATGAGGCGCAGGTCGGGGCGACGGGCGCGAAAGTCGGGCGAGAGCCAAACGAGGAAGGGCACCTCGCACATGTAAGACGTAACCTTCTCGTAAGCATGCCCATTGAAGGGCCGAAACTCGTTCACCTCCTCGCCGTGATCGGAGAAGTAAAGGAGCGCCGCGGGCGTGTGCTCGCGTTCGATGCGGGCGATGAGCGTGGAGAGGAGGTAGTCGTTGTAGCGGACGGAGTTGTCGTACTCATCGATCGTGGTGCGGGCCTCGGGCGTGAGGGCGGGCTGGGCGTTGGGCAGGGTGTCGTTGAGGTGCGTGAAGAAATCGAAATCGGCGGGGTAGCGGTACTTATACCCGATGTGGCAGCCCATGAGGTGAAGCACGATGAGCTTCGGGCGGTCGCTGTGTGCAGTCAGCGCCTGCTCGAAGGAGGGCAACAGGATGCCGTCGGGGGCCTTGCGGGCGGAGAAGTCGGCCGTATGATCGGCCAGCTTCAGGAAGGCGTCGTAGCTGGAGGAGGCGTCGAGTAGGGGTTGGTTGCTGATGACGTACGTCTCGAATCCGGCGCGGTTGAACAGCTCGATGAGGGAAGGGTAGGAGGTGAGACGCTCAGGATGATCGTGGTCGGCAAAGGTGAGGGCAGCGCGGAGCACGGGGATGGTGTGCACCTGCGGCGAGACGACATCGGTATAAACACAAAGCTCGCTGCGACGGGCGGAGAGCAGCGGATTCGTGTCGCGGGGATAACCGTAAAGCGACATGTGGTGCCGGGCGTGCGATTCACCGATGACGAGCACCACAAGACGCGGCATTTTGTCTGGCTGTGTGCGTACGTCGAAGGGCAGCTCGTGACGGCGAGCCAAGGCACGCTCCTCGCGAAAACGGCCAATCTTATAATTGGCAAAGACGCGATAGAAGTCAACGAAATAGATGCGTTGCGCTACGGGGCGAACGGTGACGAAGAGCAGCGCCGTGAGCACGAGGGTGAAGAAGGCGTATTTGTGTCGGCGTATGCGGAAGAACCGTTCCGGCTGCTTCATGCGGCAGATCATAACGATCGGCGTAAGCACAAAGAGCGTGACGGCCGTCACGAGCCACGGGTTGAGGTAGGCGATGAACTCTGAGGCCTCGTCGGTGTTGGTCTCGAAGATCGATGTGATGGTGCCGCCCGAGAGGAGTACGCGGCCAATGAAGAGGTAGCCAATGAAGATGGTGCCGGGTATGATGGTCACAGCCAGCAGCAGGGAGTAGAAGATCTTCACTCCGCGCGTAGTCATAAAGGAGGAGAGGAGAAAGACGACCGCCAGCAAGAGGAAGCTGACGGCAATGCCCACGGCGACGGTGCTGAGCGTGAGGTTCTGCGCCAGCAGACTCAGCACAGGCACGGGCATCAAGACGTAGAGGAGGAAGAAGATCTGCAACTTCCTTTCCTTAAGTATTTGCAAGAGGGTCTTCATAATTATAGGGTAGTTATGCGCCTAAAGGCGCGGTAGTTATCGGCCTAAAGGCCGGGGAGTGGGGGCTTCGCCCCGGTAGTAAAGTAGTAGGGCGGAAAATCTCTCACCCTACAAGGCTGTGGGATGGTTTGCAATCCATTTCCATATGGCACTATGACAACTCCGCCTTTAGGCCGATAACTATTTGACGAGTTTATACACCCCGCCAGGCAGGGTAGTGACGAGTCCGTCCATCTCCAAATCGAAGAGCACGGCCATCACCTCCCGCACGGAGAGGTCGGAGAGGCGCGCCAGATCGTTGATCTGCGTGGCCCCTTCAGCCAGGAGCACACGCGTCACGGCGTTGTCAGGCAGGGGCACCGAAGCGACCGGCGGACGCAAAGGAGCAGACGGATGCGCTGACCGATTTGTTGCATCGGATAGTGTGCCTGTCTGCGTCCACCCCATCAGCTGACAGAGATCAGCGGCCGATGTGATGAGTTCAGCTCGGCCACGGGCAATGAGGTGCAGGCAGCCTGCGGAATGCTCGTCCGTCGCACGACCGGGGACGGCAAAGACCGAGCGACCATAGTTGCGAGCATGAGCCGCCGTGGAGAGGGCACCGCCCCGTTCGGCCGATTCGACAACGACCGTGGCGTCAGCCAACGCCGCGATAAGTCGGTTGCGCAGGAGGAAATTTTCACGCGCGGGGTTCGTCCCCGAGGGGTAATCGGTGAGCAGTCCGCCGCGGGCGAGCATATCGGCTGCTATCTGTCGGTGTGCCGCAGGATAGATCTTGTCTAACCCATGCGCCAACACACCGATGGTGGGCAGGCCCACCCGAAGGGCGTTGCGATGCGCATTGACGTCGATGCCGTAGGCCAATCCGCTGATGACGACAGTCGAAGGATCTGCCGCAGCCAGCCCCTCCACCAGACGCGCCGTCATCGCAAGGCCGTACTCTGTGCAGCGCCGTGTGCCCACGATGCTGACAATGTGTGCAGCGTTGAGGCAGTCTGCGCCGCGGTAATAAACCACCGACGGGGCATCGGGACAGGCGCGCAGGCGGGTGGGATAGGCCTCGTCAGGAAGGGTATAGATACGGGCGCCGTGCTTTTGGGCGAAGTCCTGTTCGCGTTCGGCACGTTGCAGGGCTGCCTCGCGATCGGACGTGATGCGCTGAGCCGTCTCGCGCCCCACACCGGCTGCCTCTGCCAGCTGCTCGGCCGTAGCCGCGAGCGCCTCCACGGCCGAACCGAAGTGTTGCAGCAGCGTACGAACGATGCCGTCGCCCACACCACGGATCATCTTTAGCGCAATGAGCGCCCTGCTCTCCTCGGACATCGCGTCGTTACTCCGTCAGCAACCTGTCGAAATACTCTCCGCGCGTCAGGTGTCCGCCCTCGACGGCCACTGCCTCCACGCGTGCCGTGATGACGGCGGCCTCGTCTGGCAGCCGGTAGAGGTCTTGCAGGAAGACGAGCTTCACGCCCTCGCGCACAAGGTTCATGCACGACCGGAACCGGTCGCCGCTGCGGAGCGATTGGCGGTACTTAATGTCTACCCGCGAGACAAACACATCCACGCCTTGGTCGTGCAGCCGGCCGAAGTTTTCACCCAGCGACTCCAAGAACTCGTGGCGCGTGTGTTCCATATAATGTTGATAGTTGGCGTTGTTGACCACGCCTTGCAGGTCGCACTCATAATCGCGGACCTTCATTTCAAGCTCGAATCGATATGCTTTCATACGTTTTTATGGGTTGAATCAATCGTTACGCGCACCATTTTATACATGCGGTCTGAGGCGCGCACCTTCTCTCCGGTGCGGATGGAGAAGTGTTCGCCCTTGCGGGTTGTCTGCACGGGCTGCAGGTCGACGCGGATCTCCTGGATGGTCATAAACACCGCGCCGGTGGTTGGCCCCGTGATTAGCACCTCATCGCCCACGCTCAGCGAGCCGCTCTCCATCTCGAACTCAGCTACGCCGAGCCCCGAGTAGTACTTCACGCCGCGCGCCACATACTCCTTCCGCCGCGTGGCGTTAGATCCGTAGCGGTGGCTCCACTCGCCGAGGCGTTGACCGAGATAGTAGCCATCCCAGAAGCCGCGATTGAAGACGGAGGCCAGCCGCGCGTCCCACTCAGCGATGCGCGCCTGGCTGAACGAGCCCTCGCAACAGGCCTGGAGGGCTTCGGCATAACAGGTCGTGACAGTGCGCACATACTCCGGCCCACGCGCGCGGCCCTCGATCTTAAAGACACGCACACCGGCGTCGATCATCTTGTTGAGGAAATGAATCGTCTTCAGGTCTTTGGGCGACATGATGTAGGCGTTGTCCACGGCCAGCTCGCGATCCGTCTCGCGGTCGCGCACGGTGTAGCCACGGCGGCAGATCTGCATGCACGAGCCACGGTTGGCCGAGGCGTTCATCTCGTGGAGGCTGAGGTAACACTTGCCAGAGACGGCCATGCAGAGGGCGCCGTGGCAGAACATTTCTAATCGCAAGCGACGGCCCTTCGGCCCGCGGATGTCGCGCTGCTGGATGGCCTCGGCGATGGCACGCACTTGGTCGAGGTTCAGCTCGCGCGCCAGCACGGCCACGTCGGCAAAGCGGGCGTAGAAGGCCAGCGCCTCGGTGTTGGCGATGTTCAGCTGCGTGGAGAGGTGCACCTCCTGCCCGATGCTGGCGGCATAGCTCATCGCGGCCACGTCGGCAGCGATCACGGCCGAGACGCCAGCCTCAAGCGAGGCGTCGATGATGCGGCGCATGGTGTCCAGATCGCTGTCATAAAGCACGGTGTTGACGGTGAGGTAACTCTTCACGCCTCGCTCGGAGCAAGTCTCAGCGATGCGCCGGAGGTCGTCCGTGGTGAAGTTGTTTGACGACCGCGCGCGCATGTTCAGCCCTTCCACACCGAAATAGACCGCATCGGCGCCGCCTTGCATGGCCGCCATCAACGCCTCGTACGACCCGGCCGGCGCCATCACCTCCAGATCACTTCTCTTATAATGATTCATCAGACAGGGGTTCCACATTTGGGCGGCAAAGGTGTGGAAAAGGAGGTAAGGGGAAAGACGATAAGGGACAATGATTCATTGTCAATTATCAATGATTGATTGTCAATGGATGGCGAATAAATGGGGCATTGTGGGGGCGCCCCCCGCCCAGGGTTCCGCCACACCCAGGGTTTCGCCCAGCCCGGATTAATGTACCCGGTGCGGCCTGTAGGGCCGCCGGATGATAGCCCAGGGCGAAACCCTGGGCGGGGGGGGGTACCCTCATTTTTTTGTGGAACCATTCCCGTTCGACTATATCAATCCCCCGCTACTTTTGGCGCCCAGCCTCCCTGACCGGGGATGTGTGGTAGGGGCGAATGATTATTCGCCCCTACGAGGCCCCGGATTGGGTCACTTTCGCAAAAGTTGCCCGAGACGCACCCCGGATTGGGTCACTTTCGCAAAAGTTGCCCGAGACGCACCCCGGATTGGGTC
>MIQB01000095.1 GCA_002890585.1 Tannerella sp. oral taxon 808 | reverse complement strand
CGTTAGCCAAGAACAAAAGGCACACCCAGGGCGCGTCGTCGTACTCAGCGGCGGCGACCTCTTTTCGGGCAACCCCGTAGTGGATCATTGCGACCAACCGGGAAAGGGCTTCCCCATCATCGACCTCATGAATCGCGTTGGCTATCGCGCTACAGCCATCGGCAACCACGAATTTGACTATGGCCAACGTATCCTGGCCGACCGTATCCGACAGGCCACATTTCCCTTCCTCTGTGCCAACATACACGTGGGCAAAGGCGCCGAAATCCAGCAGCCAAACGCATCAATGATGATCAAAGTCGGACGCGTACGCATCGGCATCATCTCCGGGATACAAGTGGAAAACATTAGCGGACGACTCATCCCATCATCACACCCGGGGCGGCTTACAGGGCTGACGTTCACCGAGCCGGTAGAGGAACTTCAGAAACTGCGCGACATGCGAAAGCGCTGCGACGTCTTCCTCGCCCTCAATCACATGGGCATAGAAGAAGACAAAAAGCTGGCCGAGCACATGCCGGAGCTCGACCTAATTGTGGGTGGACATTCACATACACGCCTCGACACGGGCGTGGTGGTCAACGGTGTACTCATCACACAGGCAGGTGAATACCTTCAGTTTGTCGGACGTACGGAGCTGACGCTACGCGGACGCAAAGTGATCTCGCGGCGTAATCGGCTGATCCCCGTAGCCAGCATGACAGCGGAAGACACCGCGGTGAAGGCCGCCATCAAAAAGTTTTACGACGAATCACCCCTGAACGAGGTGATCGGGCGCGTGACGGCACGCATCGAGGGTAAGGAAGGGCTCGGCAACCTGATAACGGACGCGGAAGCAGCTATGAACAATGCTGACTTTGCCTTCCAGAACTCCGGCGGCATACGCATCGCTGCGCTCGAGCCAGGCGACCTGACGGCTAAGCGGATCTACGAGATGGATCCCTTTGGCAACGAGGTGAACGTGGTGGAGCTGACACCAGCCGAAATGCGCGAACTGATCCGCGTGTCGCAGCACTACAACAAACGCCGTCACGCCGTCGATCTGCTCGTCTCAGGCATGACTTATAAGCTCTACACCAAAGGCAGCGAGGTGGATCGCATTGAGATGTTGCTTCCTAACGGAAAGCCGCTTGAGGAGGGCAAATACTACCGCGTGGCGCTGAACGATTACATCATCTCGGCCTACAAGTTCACGCATGCGCGCCCCGCAAAGCCCACCGGAAAAACATCTGAAGAAACCATCATCGAATACATCCGCAACCGCAAGGAGATCGCACCCGAGGTACCGCGGACACAGTTAATTGAAGAATGAAACGGATAGGGGTAGCAAGGGAGCCTACACGCTGCTTTGCTACCCCTTGCTTTAATCCCCGCAGACATCAAAAATCAACACAGGCGGACACTGAAGCTCCGCCCCTTATTTATTAAGTCATACACTAAAAAACGCATCGATTATGAAGAGAATTTATCTGCTACTGTTAGCAATGATCTTGCCGACCTTGGCTTCGGCACAGATCACGACATCCGCCATCGGCGGAAAGATCACCGAGGCTAATGGCGAACCGCTGATTGGCGCCGCCGTAATTGCCGTACATGAGCCTTCGGGCACACAGTACGGTGCCGTTACCAACATGGATGGCCGCTACACCATAGAGGGTATGCGCCCCGGCGGGCCCTACTCCGTGCGCATGACGTACGTCGGGCTGAAGACGGTGGAGTATAAAGACGTAACCCTCAGACTGGGTGAGATGTCTTCCCTCGACGCCGTACTCCGCGACGACAATACGCTGAACGAAGTGGTGATCACCGCCTCCACATCGAAGTTCTCGGGCCTGAAGACGGGCGCCGCAACGAACGTATCCAAGCAGCAACTGCAACTCCTACCCTCCATCAACCGCAGCTTGACGGACTTCACACGCATGTCGCCTTACTCAGGCGGTGGCACCGTGATCGCCAGCCGCGACGGACGCACGAACACGTTTACCGTTGACGGGGCAAACCTGAACAACAACTTCGGCCTCTCGGGCACCCTGCCCGGCGGTGGCAACCCGATCTCGCTCGACGCCATCGAGGAACTTCAGGTGGTCGTAGCGCCCTTCGATGTGCGCCAAACGAACTTCATGGGCGGCGGCATCAACGCCATCACCAAGTCGGGTACAAACACGTTCAAGGGATCGGCTTACACCTACCATCGCAACGAGAATCTGCGTGGCAACACCGTAGACGGTAATGACCTCGGCGAACGCGCACGCGAACGCACCGAGACATACGGCTTCACACTCGGCGGACCGATCATCAAGAACAAACTCTTCTTCTTCATCAACGGAGAGTATGAGAACTCGCCGAACCCGATCACAAAGTATCACGTCTCCACCGACGGCGTGGGCAACGGCGCTACGCAGACCTCACGCGTCACAGCGGCTGACATGGAAGCCTTCGCCAAGATCCTCCGCGACAAGTACGGCTACGATCCCGGTTCCTACACCGACTTCAGCGATGGCGGCACGAAGAACTACAAGGCCCTGGCCCGTCTAGACTGGAACATCAACGATGATCACAAGCTGAGCGTGCGCTTCAACTACACAACGAACACACACATGAATGAGCCGAACTGGACGTCGGGTATTAACCCACGCGCCTCGTCAAGCCGTATCTCAGACAAGGCCTTCGCCTTCCGCAACGCTTGCTATGGTATGGACAACAACGTCTGGTCCGTCACCGGCGAGCTCAATAGCCGCTTCAGCAACACGCTCCAGAACCGCGTACTCTTCACCTACTCCGACATCCACGACAAGCGCAGCTCTGACTCCAAACCCTTCCCCTTCATCGACATCTGGGACGGCAAGGGCGACGCCTTCATGACAGCCGGTTACGAACTCTTTACTTGGAACAACGAGGTGAAAAACAACGTCGTGAACCTGCAAGACCACGTCACTTGGACACTCGGCAACCATCGCATCATCGGCGGCCTCAACTTAGAGTATCAGAAAGCCGGAAACTCCTTTATGCGCTTCGGAACGGGATACTACAAGTACGCCTCGTTCGACGACTTTAAGGCTGGAAACGCGCCCATCGCCTTTGGTTTGACGTATGGATATAATGGTGAGAAGAATCCGATCGCAGAGGTGTCCTTCTTGCAGTCCGGCCTCTTTGTGCAAGACGAATGGAACGTGACCGACCGCTTCAAACTGACCTATGGCTTGCGCGCAGACATGATGAACTTCCTGACTGACCTTGAAACGAATCAGGCCTACCTGAAGCTCGACTGGCGCGACCACTTCGTAGCCAAGAACGACCCGAACTACGCCTCCTTCCAGTCGCCGCGCGTCAATACGGGCGAATGGCCCAAGGCTTCCGTGCTCCTCTCGCCGCGCGTAGGATTCAACTACGACGTCAACGGCGACCGCTCCATCGTTGTCCGTGGAGGGACAGGCATCTTCACCGGCCGCATCCCACTGGTCTTCCTCACCAACATGCCGACCAACAGCTCGATGATCCAAAACACCATCACCGTGACCGACGCCGCTACGTTAGGGAAGTTCAAGAATAACATGCTGACCGATGTGGATCAGATGATCAAGCTCTTAAACGCCCCCACAACGCCCATCTATCGCGACCCCACATCTACCGCTTCGCGCGCCTCAGTCGTGGGCATTGCTGACAACTTCAAGATGCCGCAGATCTGGAAGAACACGCTCGCCGTGGACTATCGCCTGCCCGTCTCCTTCCCCCTCACCCTGACTGTGGAAGGGATGTACAACAAAGACCTGCAAGCCGTCGTGATGCGCAACTGGAACATTGTGAACAACGGCAACCTCAGTCGCTTTGCCGGCCCCGACAACCGCCTGAATTACGCCACCTCGGCCACGGGCAACTACTTGGTGAATAAGAACGTGACCGGTGGCGGCGTCATCCTCGACAACGACACCCGCGGCTACAGCGCCTCCCTTAACGCCATGGTGACAGCCGAACCGATCAAGGATCTGAACCTCATGTTCTCCTACACCCACCAGTGGGCAAAAGAAATCACCGGCTTGCCCGGCAATCAAGCCTACTCCACTTGGCAAGGCCTCTACGCCATCGACGGCCCGAACAACGCCGTGCTGCACAACGCACAGTACCTCACCCCCGATAAACTCATCGCCTCCCTGACCTATCGCAAAGATTACGGCAAGTATTTCGGCACCTCCGTCGGCCTCTACTACGCCGCCTACTCCACGGGCATGTACAACTATTATTATAGCAACGACATGAACGGCGATAAGAACTCCTTCGACCTCATGTACATCCCCCGCGCGAAGGACGAATTGAAGTTTGTCGATAAGAATGGCTTCACCGCCGCTGAGCAGGCCGACGCCTTCTGGCGCTTCGTGGAGCAAGACAAGTACCTGAGCGCACACAAGGGTGAGTATGCCGAGGCCTACGCCGCCGCCATGCCGTGGGTACACCGCTTCGACCTGAAGGTGACACAAGATTTTCGCCTGCGCGTGAATAAGGCCATCCACACGCTGCAACTCTCCTTCGACGTGCTCAACATCGGCAACCTCCTGAAGAGCTCCTGGGGCGTAACCCAAACCACCGCCCCCTGCAACTACGGCAAGATCCTCCGCTACGAAGGCACCGACGCCGCCGGCGTGCCCACCTACTCGATGGGCTACAACACCGTCAACAAGAAGAAAGAGCTCTACACCCGCACCTACGAACCGTATCAAAACAGCTCCAACTGCTGGCAGATGCAGATCGGCCTGCGCTACATCTTCAACTAATCTCACCCGCGTAACCAATCAGAGGCCGCTGCGCCTCTGACAGTAAGAGAGAGGGAGGCGAAGCACATCGTCTCCCTCTCTTCATTTATGATTCATGGTTTGTTGTCAATTGTTATCCAAGCATCCGTGAGGGACCGAGCCTATGTGTTAGCCTACGCCTCAACAAGGATCACGAGGCAAAACTTGGTCGTTTTATGAATCCGATGTATAGGAGAAATCCCATCTGAGGCTCGGAAGCAGATCTGCGTGCAGATCTATAGTTTTTCCTCCTCTGATGGAGGCGAAAGATTTCCCATCCTTACCAACGTCCGTACTAATGTATTGGACAATGATTTTCAAAACACTCCTCCCCCCGCCGTTCATTCAGCGCCTCACAACGTCTTCCCTTCGCTCAGCTGGATGGCCTTCTCGTGTTCGCCTACGATCCAGACGATGTCGCCGGGCTCGAAGACGGTGGAGGGCGGCGGGTTCTTGAGCGACGTCTCGCCGCGCTCGATGCCGATCACTAAGCACTGCGACTTGTCACGAATGCCCGACTCGCGGATGGAACGCCCTACTAAACGTGAGCCTTCCACGACGATGAACTGCTCGATGTTCATCTCCTTCCGTTTCTGTTTGCGGCGCGCCTCTGTGGCCTTGTTGTAGCGGTCGGTCATGTATTGCAGGAAGCCCCGGATGTCGGCATCGGAGCCGACCACCACCAACTTGTCGGCCGGGTAAAGCCGCTCCTCACCACCGGGGATGTTGATCCGTCGGCCTCCGCGGATGATGGTCACGATGTTCACGTTGCACTTCCGCCGGAAGTCCAGCTCCTTCAGGGTGAGCCCCACGGTGGGCGAGTCGGCGTGTACTTCAATATCAGCCAGGTGCAGGTCGCGCTCCAAGAGGTGGTTGGCAAACTCGCGCCGCACGGGGGAACGGCGGTCGCTCTCCTCTTCACGCGCCGAGAGGTTGCTCACAAAGTGTTGCTCAATGAGGATCGAGCGCGCCTTGACGCCCTTTGAAAACAACATGACGATGACGACGGCTACCGTGATGGTGGCCTCCCACAGGGGGGGGGCGTGCAGCAGCATGGCTGTGGGCACACCCGCTAACGCCAGCGCGATGAGTATGCGTAGCGCGATGAGCGAGACTAAGGGGCCGCGATTGTACTTGTTGTCGTTCCACAGCCGCTGGAAGGCTTCGGAACGGTTCTTCTTCATCACAATGGCACGCAGCAGTGGTGCCATGAGCAGCAGCAGGGCTACGAGCGAGACGATGCGCCCCTTGAGCCCCGGAAGTAGGCTACAGATGAGGGGTGAGACGAATTGTAACCAGACGAAAAGCAGCACGAGCGTAACGGCCAGATAGATGCCTACGATGCGACTGATGGCGTGCAGGAAGCGGCGCCACTCGCTCTGCTGCCGGATGGTGTTCGAGCCCGAGGTGTAACGATCTAAGAAGCGCTTCCACCCCGCGGGCAGCCACCGCTCGATGCGGGCGTAGGCTGGATCGGCCAGACGGATCATGTAAGGCGTGAAGAAGGTGGTGACTACGGAGACGGCTACGATGACGGGATACATGTATGGCTCCATGACCTTCAGGGCGATGCCTTGCGAGGCGAGGATGAATGCGAACTCGCCGATTTGCATCAGTGAGAAGCCGCTCTGGATGGCTGTCTTCAGCGGCCGACCGGAGAGCAGTACGCCGCATGTGCCAAAGACTAACTGCCCCATCATGACGACCAGCGTCAGTATGGCTACATACCATTTATACTCCCACAGCACTTGCACATCGATGAGCATGCCCACGGAGACGAAGAAGATGGCCCCGAAGAGGTCTTTCACGGGTTTGACCAACGTCTCGATATGCTCGGCCTCGATCGTCTCGGCCAGGATGGCGCCCATCATAAACGCTCCGAGCGCTGACGAGAAGCCCATCGCGTTGGCGATGTAGACGAGCCCGAGGCAGAGCCCGATGCTGACGATGAGCAGCATCTCGTCGTTGAGGTATTTCCGTATCGCCTTGAGAATTGAGGGGATGAAGTAGATGCCAAACACGAAGCAGCCGACAAGGAAGAGCACCAGCCGAGCGATGTTCATCAGCAGCTCTTGCCCCTCGAACGAGCGGCTGACGGCCAGCGTGGAGAGCAAGACGAGCATGAGCACGGCGAAGATGTCTTCCACGATGAGGATGCCGAAGACGACGCCCGCGAACTGCCGGCTGCGCAGCCCCATCTCGTCGAAGGCTTTGAAGATGATCGTCGTGGACGACATGGATAGCATGGCGCCGAGGAAGATGCAGTTCATCTGGTTCAGCCCCAGGGCCGAGCCCACCGTGTAGCCGACGAACATCATGCCGATGAGCACCGTGGCGGCGCCGACCGTGGCCGTACCTCCCACCTTAGCGAGCTTCTTGATGCTGAAGTCGAGCCCGAGGTTGAAGAGTAGGAAGATGACGCCGATCTCGCCCCAGGTGTCGATGCTCGACACCTCGCGCACCGTGGGCAACATTTTGACGGTCGGCCCCGCCAGCATGCCCGCCAGCAGGTAGCCCAAGACGACGGGCTGCTTGAGCCATTTGAAGAGCAGGGTGGTCAGGCCTGCGGCAATGATGATTACGACCAAGTCGACGATAAGTGTAGGCAGTTGCATCTTTAATAATACTGGTTTGATGTGTGTGGGGGGGGATGTGTGCTTGTGGGCGCAAATCTACACCGGGGGATGTGTCGAAGGGTTTCCCCCCCCCTCTCTGAGTCATCGCCAATCAAAAATGGTTTGCGGGCATTTGGGTGTATCAGGCGTGCGCCCCGAAGGGGCAGATCAACCCAGCCCAGGGTA
>MIQB01000094.1 GCA_002890585.1 Tannerella sp. oral taxon 808 | reverse complement strand
GCTTAAGAGATGTTCTTAAGCAGGCTTAAGAGGTGTCACTAAGCATGCTTAAGAGGCGATCTTAAGCAGGCTTGCAGGCATCGTGCGAGAGTCCATCCCTATATCGGTGAATGAATTGCCCCTAATTAATCATCACATAAACATGAACATGAAGAGAAAGAAGCCCCTGCGTGGGGCAAAAGAGATGGCCTGCGCGCTGATGTTGATTGCGGCGGCGCACGGCGAGGTTACAGCGCAACGGGCGGAGATGCCCGGGGCGCTGCGCCGTTTTGTGGAGCGACCCATTGTGCGCGGCGCGTCGGTGTCGTTCGTGGCCAAACGCGTGAAGGATGGCAAGACGCTCTACAGCTACGAGGGCGACCGGCAGCTGACGCCGGCCTCGGTGATGAAAACGGTGACGACAGCCACAGCGCTCGAGCTGCTGGGCGAGGATTTCCGCTTCGAGACAACCGTGGAGTACGACGGCGAGCTGCGCCCGGATGGGGTGCTCGACGGCAACCTCTACATCCGCGGTGGCGGCGACCCGACGCTGAACTCGTCCGAGTCGGCCACGCCGCGCGACAGCGTGGTGGACGCCTGGGTGGAAGCCGTCGAGCGGGCTGGCATCCGCGAGATCACTGGCGCCGTGGTGGCCGACGCGCGCGTGTTTGACACCGAAGGCGTCTCCATGAAATGGCTGCGCGAAGACCTCGGCAGCTCCTACGGACAGGGCTCCTACGGCCTGAACATCTTCGACAACCGCATCGCCCTCTCGCTCACAAGCGGCGCGCCGGGCACCACGCCGCGCGTCACGTCCGTCTCGCCGCGCGTCGAGGGCCTCACCTTCCGCAACTACCTGCGCGCCGCCACGAAAGACAGCGCCTACGCCGTCGGCTTCCCCTTCGCCTCGGAGCGCGCCCTCTACGGCACCCTCCCCGCGCGGCGCTCCGGCCTCTACTTAGGCTCCGACCTGCCCGACCCGCCGCTCTTCGTGGCCCGTTATGTAAACGAACGGCTGCGCGACCGAGGCATACGCATCCGCAAACGCCCCACCTCCATGCGCATCGAGGCTGAGGCAGGGCGTGAGACGACGCGCCCGCGCCGGCCGATCATCACCACACGCTCGCGGCCGCTGCGTGAGATCGCGCGCCGGCTCTGCGTCGTGAGCCATAACCTCTACGCCGACGCACTGCTGAAGACGCTCGGGCGACGGTCGGAGAGCGAACTGTCGTCGTTCGGACGCGGGGCGCAGGTGGTGCGGGCGCACTGGGCCGCGCAGGGGCTCGACGCCGACGCGCTATGGATGTACGACGGCAGCGGGCTGGCGGTGACGGACAAGGTGACGGCTGCGTTTCTGTGCGACATGTTGACGTATATGGCTACGCGATCGCGGGCCTCGGAAGCCTTCCGACAGGCGCTGCCGATCGTGGGCCGCGACGGGACGGTGCGGCGCATGCTTCGCGACACGGATCTCGACGGCCGGGCGCGCCTCAAGGGGGGCAGCATGAGCCGCGTGTTGTGCTACGCCGGTTATGTGGACGACTCCGACGATGTGCGTTATGCCGTGGCCGTGATGGTGAATAATTACACGGGCAAGACGCTCGCCATGCGGCAGGCTATCGAAGATTTGCTGTTGGAGCTGTTTGAGTAGCAGCCTGAAAGGTCGCTGGATGATAGCCCAGGGTAACGCCCTGAGCCAGGCAACGCATAAGCCTGGATTTGTACACGCGCCTTGTACAGTAGCGTACACGAGCCTTGTACGGTAGCGTACACGAGCCTTGTGCAGTGGCGTACACGAGCCTTGTACAATGTGGGTAATGATTATCCACCCCCCGCTAATAAATGCTGAACCCCTCGGGCTTGATGACCATGCCCACGCGCAGGACGCTCCGGAAGCGATCGTAGTCGAGCATGTTCTCACCATAGCCGTTGTAATACTGCACGAAGAGGTACTGGTTCGCGTGGCGGCTGACCTTCAGGCTGAGCTCCCACTGCGTGTTGAAGCTGAAGGAGTGCGCCCGCCAAGTGACCAGCAAACCCGTCTGCACACGCCGGTTGTCGGAGCGATAGAGCAGGCCGGCCTGCGCCAGGCCGTAGTAACGCAGGATGTTGCGATTGTTCTCCCCGTCCACGATGGGCAGCCAGGTCTTTAGCTGCATCTCCATGTGGCGGTTGAGCATGAGGGTGCCGCTGAGCGAAACCTTGTTCCAGCTGCGTGAGGCCTCGCCGTCCTTCCCATTCGATTCGTGCTCGAGCATGAAGATGGCGTGGCCGATGTATTTGTTGTGATACACGATGAGGTGCCCCAAGCCGATGCCGGGGTTGAAGTTCATGTCGCGCATGGGGAACGACTCCTCGGCCACGTTCCAGATCGTCTTCTGGGTGAATTGCAGGAAGAGGTAGGTGTCAAACGGCAGGCGGCTCTTGGTCAGGCGGTGGCGAATGCTGACTTGGAACTTCACATTGCTGTTATCCCTACGGATGCGCTCGCCAATGGGGATGCCGCCGATGAAGTAGTTGTCGCGGAAGATGCCGAAGTAGGGGCCGCTCTCGATCACGGCGCGCACGCTGTCGGCGTTGTAGTCCGGGCGCGTAGCCCCAAAGCGGTAAAGCAGCGCGCTGCGCAGGCTGTCGCGACGCATCCGAGCGCGCTGGAGTGCTGACATCTCCTCCTCCCCTTGTGCATGCACCGCAGCCGGCTGGGCAAGGGGGAGGGCGAAGAATAAGAGGTAGAGAATCTTCTTCATATAAAGTGGAATAAGGAGCTATGATTAATTATCAATTATCAATGATCCCCCCCCGGAGACTGGGGGCAGAATGGCACCTCCCCGCCATCAATCATTAATAATTAATCATAGACCATTGCTTAATCATAAGGGCGTGCAAACGTAAGCGATAAAGCCCCGACAAGGCGCATGGGGAGCGGGTATTAGCACCGGAAGGCAGCTTTCGCTTTTTCTGAAAAGCAATACTTTTACCTTCCGAATAAGGAAAACAAATACACTGTAATGCCGAAAAAGAAAAAGGCCAGCGGCCCCGGAGTACGTAAAGAGGAAGAGGCCCGCCGATCGAACGTCTATAAGAAACGCGTGTTCACCCTGCTCCGCGAACTGGGCTTCGCGGACGCCATCCCATATATCGACAAATCCATGCTGCGGGTGCTCTACTCCGCACGCCCCACGCTCATCCGCATCGATGCCTCAGACATGAGCGTCTTCGATAGCGACGACCTAACCTTCATCAAGCGCGAGTTCTACGTCTTCATGCAGCAAGACAAGCTGCCCTTCACCCTGCGAGAGGGTGAGAAACGCACCATCTCCCCCTTAGACTTCTACGACATTTGGATGCCCTTCTCGCTCTACATCATGCGCGACTCGCGCGACCCACGCCGCTATGCCGACGACAAGTCGCGCGAACGCATCCTCGAGATCGTGGAAGACAACGGCTTCACCATGCGCAGCCTCAACGACCCGACCGACTTCTCCGAGGAGTTCGACCGCGCGCTCGTCCGCATGGAGTATCAATACTCCAGCATCCTCATGACTTACCTCTTTCAGCTCTCCAATCCCTGCATGCACCTGCTGTGGATCAAGAAGCACAACTTCGAGATGTTTCACAACCGCGTGGGGCGCACGGTCAGCTTCTCGTCCTGCCAGCCCAAATCGATCTGGGGCACCGACCGCAAGGGGGAGCGCCGCCTCTTCTTCCGTGTGGGCTACCCCGACATCGTCAACGATGGCCTCCGGTGGCTCACGGCCTGCATCCCCAACAACCCCTACATCCCGGAGATGGACCCTGACAGGCCTTACCCCGTCTACATCCAGGAGCACGCCATCAAGCGCATGTTTGAGCGTGTCGATGGGCTCTCGCCGAACGTGGTCAATACGTATATGAACTTCTGCTTCGCCACGTGGGAGGTGGACTGGTATAAGGGTTCGCTGCTCATCACCTTCAGCGTCTTCGGCATGCGGGTGGGATACTTCTTTGCCGACTTTACGCGTGATCGCAAGATTGTGATCCGCACCTTCTACTTCATTACCTACGATCACACACCGGAGGGCGAGATACTCTCCAGCTACGCCGGCCTGAAGGCCTTAGATAAACGCTACCTCTGCATCGATCGGCTCAGCACCTTCCTGGCCTCCGACTTCGATCACCGTTCGCGCCTGGCCAGCCTCTTTCGCGAGGCCGGTTGCGAGCACCTGCTCCGGCTCAACAAGATGCGCGACATGGCGGGTAACGACGAGAAGCTCACCAGCATCTCCAACGAGTTTATTGAGAAATACCTCTCCTCGCTCGATGAGAATGTGTAGGCCGGAGGGAGTGTAGTCAATCAAAAATGGATTGCGGAAATTGAGGTGTACCCGATGCGGCCTGAAGGGCCTCCGGATGATAGCCCAGGGCAACGCCCTGGGTTGGATGGCGTAAAAAAAATCCCCGCATCCTCAAAAGCCTCCTCCCAGCCTGCTGGGAGGAGGCTTTTGAGGATGCGGGGGGGATCGGGCGGGCATTGCATCCCCAGGGTGTCGCTCCGCCCGGAAGGCGTCGCTCTACCCTGGGCTATAGTCAGGCGGCCCTTCAGGCCGCACCGGGTACACGCAAACCTTTTTCGTTTGACTATAAGTAAGGGGGAAATGATGCGGGGGCACGCACCGCCCGATTATTCATTAATAATTAAGCCCCCTCTCCCCCACCTCTCTAAAATAGATCAGCCCCCGCCCGGCATGCGCGCCAGGATGGGGGCTGATTCGTATGGCGTGATCACTCATTACAACCGGAAGGCCACGCCGCCCATGAGCCAGAAGCCCGGCTGGGGCACGTTGCCGATGTCGTAATAGGTGACGTTGAAGATGTTGTTCAGGTCGAGGTGGAAGTCAAACCGGCGGATGGCATAGTTCAGCTTCAGGTCGAGGGTGGAGAAGGCCGGGTAAGGCTCCAGGCCCATGTCCTTCTTGTTTTCGTACCGGCGATAGTTGCCCATGCGCTTCTGCGCGCGGAAGTGCCACGAGGCCGTCAGCCCGCGCAGGATGGGGTGCTGCAGCCCGATGGTCACCTTGTCGCGGAGGTAGTTCAGGGAGTAGCGCGACTCCAGTCCGTGGCTGTCGCACGTCTGGTTCATGCGCGCATAATCGACAGAGAGCGTTGTTCCGCGCATCGACGGCCAGATGGCGCTGGGGCGGAAGGTGGCGCCAAGTTCGAGGCCCTGCTTGTTGAGCTCCGTGAAGTTCCACGAGGCCCACTTGGCCGTGCCCGAGTCGCGCACCCAGTCGATCACGTCGCGCCCCCACATCAGGTAGCCCACGAGGCGGAGCGTCAGGGCGGGCTGGGTATAAGTGATGCCGAGGTCGACCGACTCGGAGCGTTCGGGCTTCAGGCCTACGTTGGCGGTGTGCGTCTCGGTGGTGTAATAGAGGTCGGTGAAGGTGGGCATGCGGGTGGAGCGGCTCCAGGTGGCGTTCAGCTTCAGGGCATCGGTGGGGCGGTAGGCCAAGCCGACGGAGGGGTAGAAACGGACGCCGTCGAGGAGTGTGTTGTGCTGCATCATCACGCCGGCCGAGGCGGCCCAGCGCTGCCACGTCCAGGTGTGTTCGGCTGTAGCGCTGACGATGGTGCGTGCGTCGCTTCGTGTGTAGTGGCCGTTGGGTGTGGCCATCGGTGTGCCGAGCTTGCTGCTGACGATCTCCTCGCGCCGCAGTTCGCCGCCGAGGCTGGTCACGCCGCCTGCCCAGGTGTATTGAAAGATGAGGTTGGCTCCGTAGGTGTCGCCGCGGTGGAAGTTGCGGCCCCGGTCGGTGTTTTTGATGAGGTCGAATTGGTCGTAATGGCGATTCCAATAGAGGATGGGCACGACCTTCAGCGCGCGGCCGAAGGCGCCTTTGACGGAGGCTGTCCAGGCGCTTGTGCGCTCGTATTGGTCGGGGAAGAGGGCGGTGTAGAAGGTGTTAGCACCGTAATGTTTGTTTTCATAGCCTGCTTGCAGATCTAACCTGTCGTCGCCGCTGAAGCGGAGTCGCGTCTGCCAAAAGGCATTCCAAATGTGGTAATCGCTGCCTGCGATGTATCCGTCTGATGCTCGGTGGCCGACGGAGAGGCTGCTCACCGCGCGCGCTGCTCCGAGTGAGCTGCGGGCCTCCACGCCGCGCAAGGCGTGCATGCCAGCTTCGGCTGCGAGGTAGAGGGGTGTCTCTGGTTTCTGCTTGGTGATGATGTTGATGCCGCCGGAGAAGGCCGACGAGCCGTAGATGAGCGCTGAGGGGCCGTGCACGATCTCGATGCGCTCGATGTCGGAAAGGTTGATGGGGAGATCGAAGCTGTAATGGCCCGTGTGGGGGTTGGAGAAGTTGACGCCGTTGAGGAGGACGGCCGTCTGATCGGCTGAGCCGCCGCGGATGGAGATGTCGGACTGTACGCCGTGGCCGCCGCGCTGGATGACGTCGACGTTGGCGGCGTAGACCAGCAGGTCTTGAATGCTTCGGACGGGCGCCTGCTCGATCTCTTTTCGGTTGATTACGGTGACGATTTTAGACGTCTCGCTGAGCGGTGTCTCGAGGTGCGAAGCTGTGACGGTCACCTCGTCGAGCACCTCCTCACGCAGGCTGTCGGTAGGCAGCTCGTCAGGTGCGACTGACGTCTGCGCGGCCGTCCGCGTGGCGTGGGCGAAGGTGAGCATGCAGCCGGCCACCACGCCGATGTTTACTACTCTGTGCATACTGCTGAAGGCGCTGTATGCCTTGCGCGCGAACCGCCGGAACCGGAAGGTGCGCGTCTTGTTCATCTGTTTTCTTTTATCCATGATTTAAACGGTAATTAAATGAGCCGCAAATGAAAGCAAAAGCGGGAGGAGAGAATGATTTTTTGCTCTATATGAAAACAACCCGAGACGCACCCCGGCTTGCCCAACTTTTGCAAAAGCAACCCAAGACGCACCCCGGCTTGCGCAACTTTTGCAAAAGTGACCCAAGACGCACCCCGGATTGCGCAACTTTTGCAAAAGTGACCCAAGACGCACCCCGGCTTGCGCAACTTTTGCAAAAGTGACCCAAGACGCACCCCGGCTCGCGCAACTTTTGCAAAAGTGACCCGAGACGCACCCCGGATTGCGCAACTTTTGCAAAAGTGACCCGAGACGCACCCCGGATTGCGCAACTTTTGCAAAAGTGACCCGAGACCCGCCGGGAATTGGGCACTTTTGAAAAAAGCAACCCAAGACCCGCCGGGAATTGGGGCACTTTTGAAAAAAGCAACCCAAGACCCGCCGGGAATCGGGCACTTTTGAAAAAAGCAACCCAAGACCCGCCGGGGATCGGGCACTTTTGAAAAAAGCAACCCGAGACCCGCCGGGAATCGGGCACTTTTGAAAAAAGCAACCCAAGACCCGCCGGGAATTGGGGCACTTTTGAAAAAAGCAACCCAAGACCCGCCGGGAATCGGGCACTTTTGAAAAAAGCAACCCAAGACCCGCCGGGGATCGGGCACTTTTGAAAAAAGCAACCCGAGACCCGCCGGGAATCGGGCACTTTTGAAAAAAGCAACCCAAGACCCGCCGGGAATTGGGGCACTTTTGAAAAAAGCAACCGGGCACACGCTGGTTTCCCATCACATGTGCCCGGCTGTTTTTAGTTTTTCGCT
>MIQB01000093.1 GCA_002890585.1 Tannerella sp. oral taxon 808 | reverse complement strand
CTTGTCAGCATGCGCGCAAGCACCTTGTCCTTTTGCACGATGGCTGCAAGCCATTGGGGAGGGTGCTTCCCCCGGTGCGGTTGTAGGGGCGAATGATTATTCGCCCCTACGAGGCAGCGGGGCATGATCAGGGCGTTGCGTCACTCACAAAGCCTGCGTTGCGTCGCCCACAAAGCCTGCGTTGCGTCACTCACAAAGCCTGTGTTGCGTCACCCACAAAGCCTGCGTTGCGTCACCCACAAAGCCTGCGTTGTCTGTGAGCCATTGGGAAGGGTGTCTTCCTCGGTGCGGGGAGGGTGTCTCCCCCGAGGCGGGGAGGGTGTCTCCCCCGAGGCGGGGAGGGTGCTTCCCCTGGTGCGGGGAAATGGATTCCTTACATCGAACTCACGTTACTTATGTGTGGGGTCATTTTCGATTGACTATAGAAGCGCTTTTTGATAGGAAAACCACACTCGTCGGGGGCCTGACAGGCAGTCCGCACCCCCTCAGGCGGATGTGTTTGTATGGATAATCCGACTAGCGATATGCTGTTTGCCATAAAAATCAGCCCTTTACCCGCGGTGGAAGCTGGGGGTGAAGGGCTGGGCTGGGTGGTGGGCATGGGTGAAGGCGTCTTGCCGGTGGGAATGCGCGGGAGTGCACCCCTACTTCACTTCCGTCCGGCAGGTGAGCGGTGCCTTCAGGCGGGAGGCGCTGCGGAAGTAGACTTCTGCGTAACCGATCTTTAGCTTCGCTCGGATCTTGATCGGCACGAAGTTGTCGTCAGCACCCACCCACAGCTCCGCGGCAGAGCGTGTCTGTGTGAAGGCGTCGTCGTGAATGTCGATCGAGAAGCGGTGGGTGCGATAGCGGGCCTTGCCATGCTCCACGACGTCGGGGCCGTGGTAACGCAAGTTCACCTTCACCAAGTCGCGCCCCACGGCAATGACAGCCGGGAAGACGTCGCCCGCCCGGAGGTTCGCGCGAGGGAGGGTGCGGAGGAAGTAGGTGGCGCCGAGCATGTCGAAGGCGCATCCGGAGCGGACGTAGAGCGTGGTGTCGATCTTCGTCTCCGTCGGTGTGTAGCGGCGCGAGCGGATGGTGGTGCGGGTCTTGGCGGGGTAGTAAAAGGTGAGCTCGTCGGTCAGGCGGTAGTCGTTCTCGTTCGAGCGCTTGACGCTGTAGAGCAGGGCACCTTCGGGCGTGTAGTAGCAGTCGAGGGTGTCGCGCATGCGGTAGATGGATTCGAAGATCTTGATCGTTCGGAAGACCATGCGGTAGCGGCGGGCGTCGTTGCCGCGAAAGCGTGTGGCGTTGTACGAGATTGTGGCCTCGCCAGCGCGCGACATGATCACGCCCCACTTGAAGTACAGGTCGTAATTGACCGACTCGCCCGTGTTCAGCGGGATGTTGGCCGGAGGGCACTGGGCGTGAGTTGTGGCCTGAGTGAGCAGCAGCATGCACGCGAGGGCGGCGAGGATGATCCGCGGGCGGCGCATGTCAGAACGGCAATCCACCGCCCAAGCCGCTGTTTCGGTTGCGATCGCCGGAGCGACCTTCGTCTTTGTAGTTACGTTTCTTCGGGGTCTCATCTTTGGGTTTATTCTTTGTGATGGCTATAGGCTTCTGTTGGTCTAAGGGGAGTGCCGTGGGCGTCCACGTTTCCTCGATCTCCCAGTTGGCGCGTATGTCGTAGGCCTTGGGGGAATAATAGACGGTCTCGGGCTGGCACTGTGTGGCGTAATCGCCCGCGTCCCAGCGGCCGTTGCCGTTCGTGTCGACGATGAGGCGGGCGTAGTAGGTGGCAGGCAGCAGGTTGGCGAAGAGCACGCCGCCATCCTTCACGCGAACGCGCCGCAAGGGCTCGTCGGAGGTGTTGAGCAGCTCCACAAAGGCCGTAGTGTCGATGCCGTCGATGTTGATATACAGGTGGCCGTACTCCTCACGTTTGCGGATGCTGAAGGTTGACTCGTAGGCATCGTTCACGCGGCCGTAGATGCTGCGGAGGCGCGCCGAGTCGATGGTCACGCGATAGTTGGCGCCGTATGCCCAGGGGTGGCGCAGGTTGTATTTCAGCAGGTCTAAGCTGTCTTGTTCAAGGGTGAACGCAACAGGCGTCCAAGTGGTGTCCTGCTGTTGTTCCAATCGGAAATCCTCACGGCGCATGTCGGCCATTGGCTCCTCGAAGAGGAAAGACACCGTGTCCGTCACCTCCACCATGCCCGAGGTGTTCGATTGGAAGGCGAGCGGGCGGCGTTCGGGCTTGTCGCTGTCTTTCGATTTACGTCGTGCGCGTGGCTTTCGCCAGACTAAATGGAGTGTGTCCGTCTGCGGGCGTAGCGTGTTCGTAGAGTCGCTTTTGAGGTAATCCACACGCAGATGCACCGTGTCGCGCTGCCAGACGGCCGAGTCAGTGATCCAGTAACGGATGGCAGTCCGTCCTTCCACTGGTTGGGTGAGGAACCACGGTGTGGTGCGGCGTGTGCCGTCGATGAGCGCCACGGTGGGGAGTGTATCTAATGGGGCGTTGAAGCGGAGCGTGAAGAGGTCGGCGCGGTCGCGGGCGGGGCGGAGCATGTATTGGCGTTGGGCGGTCTCCTTGAAGAGCCGCAGGATGAGGTTGTCGGGCAGGAAGTGCGTGTAGTGTACGGTGCGGATGGTGTCGACGGTGACGGAGTCTTTCCACGTGGTGTCCTGTCGGGTGGCGAAGCGGAAGGTGGGCGCCACGGTGGAGTCGAGGAAGGCGATGGCTTCGCCGGGTTGGTCGAAGCGATAGTCGCGGTTAGCGTCGGCGAGGGCATAGACGCGATACGTTCCCGTGGCGATGTTGCGGATGGTGAATCGCCCACGGTCGTCCGTCTTTGAGGTGCGTTCGAAGGGCAGACGGGTGAAGGCCGTGTCGGCCAAGTTGGCGTGCAATCCGACGACGATGTCGGGCATCGGTTCCAAGTTCTCAGCGTTGAGCAGCACGCCCCCCACCTCAAGCGAGTCGATCACGTCGCCCGTAGAGAAGGCAAAGCTGAAGTGGCCGATGGGGTTCTTCTCGTTGTTATCGGCTATCGAATTACCGAAATCGATGGTGTAGGTGGTGTTCGGCCTCAGCGTGTCCTTGAGCTCTATGCGGATCTTTCGGCCGATGACTTGAATGCTGGGTAGCTCTTTCTGTGGTGGGGCGATGATGACGTTTTGCGAGGGCTTCTCCACTTGGATCAGCTCGTCGAAGACGATTTCCACACGTCGCCTCTTGTAGTTCGTTTGGCGCGGTGGCGGCGTACTGCTGACGAAGCGCGGCGGCTTCTCGTCATACGGTCCGCCATTCGGCCCGGCGATGTTGGCACACGCCACAGCGCCACCGATCAACAATGCCAGCCCCAGTCTCTCCATCACGCCCCGCACGTGCGCCTTCATTCGTTCGTTCATTCGCCGCTTTTATTCCTATTAATTAATGATGCGGGGGCAAAGATAGATGCGCTTTTTACTAAGGTCTTGTCAGAGAATAAGCCTTACAGCACGCTTTTCCACAGGTTATGGATGTCTTTGATCGGCGTTGTGTGTCCGGCTTTTATGTCCCGAAAGCCCTTTCTGAGCGCTCGTAATTCCTTCCTTGTAAACTTTGGATCTGCGGCAAGCAGGATCAGGCGCTCCACCCAATCCATTAATTGCTTCTTTCCTTTTATGCCACCTATCCGCCTAAGGGAGATGATTGGCCGAACATGCAGCTCTTCTCTATACATATTTAGCTCTTCGCCTCCCCCCACAACTTCCGCATGCGTTCCATGAGCTTATCCTCGGCCGCGTTGTGTTGCCCTTCCCAGAGGCGCGTCTGGGGTAGCTCTTGCGGCAGGTAGTCTTGACGGACGAAATGCCCCTCGTAGTCGTGCGCGTATTTGTAATTCTTACCGTAATCGAGCTCCTTCATCAGCTTCGTTGGTGCGTTGCGGAGGTGGAGCGGCACGGGTAGGTTGCCCGTCTCGCGCACCAACGCCAGCGCCCGGTCGATGGCGAGGTATGCCGAGTTGCTTTTCGGGCTGCACGCCAAATAGATTGTCGTTTCGGACAGGATGATGCGCCCCTCTGGCCATCCGATCTTCTTCAGCGCATCGAAACAGGCGTTGGCCAATAGCAATGCGTTTGGATTGGCCAGCCCGATGTCTTCGGCTGCGGAGATGACTAACCGCCGCGCAATGAACTCCGGATCTTCGCCCCCTTCGACCATCCGCGCTAACCAGTAGACAGCTGCGTCGGGGTCGCTGCCGCGGATGGATTTGATGAAGGCGGAGATGATGTCGTAGTGCATCTCGCCGCCTTTGTCGTAGGCCGCGGGGTTCTGCTGCAAACGCTCCACGACCTTGCGGTCGGTGATGACGATCGGGCCGCCGCCCTCCGCCTCGGCCGAGACGACGAGCTCGAGGATGTTGAGCAGCTTCCGCGCGTCGCCGCCTGAATAACGCACCAGTGCGTCGGTCTCTTTGACGTCGATGGCTTTTTCTTTCAGCACCACGTCTTCGCTGACGGCTCGGTGGATGAGCGTTAGGAGATCGGCCTCTTCTAAGGGCTTGAGTACATACACCTGACAGCGCGACAGCAGCGGACGGATCACCTCGAAGGATGGGTTCTCGGTTGTGGCTCCGATCAGCGTTACGACGCCTGTCTCTACAGCGTTCAGCAGGGAGTCTTGTTGTGACTTGCTGAAGCGGTGTATTTCGTCGATGAAAAGAATCGGGGAGGAGGTGGTGCGAAAGAGTGGCCCACTGCGCGCCTTGTCGATCACTTCGCGCACCTCCTTCACGCCAGAGCTGACGGCGCTGAGGGTATAGAATGGTGCTTCTAAGCGTGCGGCTACGATGCGGGCAAGCGTCGTCTTGCCTACGCCAGGCGGCCCCCAAAGGATGAACGATGGCACGCGTCCGGCCTCGATCATGCGGCGGAGCGCGGCGTTGGGCCCCGTCAGGTGGCGTTGCCCGATGTAGTCATCGAGTGTCTTTGGTCTTAATCGTTCGGCAAGGGGTTGGTTCATGAGGGGGAGGGGTTAGAAGGAGTGATGTGCCCTGCGGGGGAGGAGAGGAGATCTCCTCCCCCGCTGCTTCTCTTATTTCTTTAAGAGCGGCAAGTAATCGGCGTAGCCTTCGGCGGCCATGCTGTCGCGGGGAATGAAGCGCAGGGAGGCGCTGTTGATGCAGTAACGCAGGCCGCCGCGATCCTTGGGGCCGTCGGTGAAGACGTGCCCGAGGTGGGCGTTGCCCGTTTTGCTGCGCACCTCGGTACGCTGCATGCCGTGCGAACGATCGGTGTGCTCGGTGATGAGGTGTTTGTCGATGGGCTTGGAGAAGGCTGGCCAGCCGCAACCTGACTCGAACTTGTCGGTGGAGATGAAGAGGGGTTCGCCGGTGGTGATGTCTACGTAGATGCCGGGGCGGAACTCGTCGCAGTATGCATTGGTGAAGGGGCGTTCGGTGGCGCTCTTTTGGGTGACGTCGTACTGCTCCGGGGTGAGGGTGCGGCGCAGCGTCTCGTCGTCTTTGCGGGCATACTTGGTGGAGGGGGCGGGGTTGGCCTTACGGGCCATCTGGAAGAGGGCGGCGGGGATGTGGCAGTATCCGCCGGGGTTCTTGTCTAAATAGTCTTGATGATAGGCCTCGGCGGGATAGAAGTTTCGGAGCGGCCCCTCTTCCACGGCTACGGGTTGGCCGAGGCGCGCGGCGAGGTGGGTGATGGCTTGGTGAATGGCTTCGGCGTCGGAGGCGTCGGCGTAGTAGATGCCGGTGCGGTATTGTGAGCCGTGGTCGTTGCCCTGCCGGTTGAGGCTTGTGGGGTCGATGGTTTGGAAGTAAAGCTCGATGAGCTGGGGGAGGGTGATCTGGGTGGGGTCGTAGACGACGCGTACGGTCTCGGCAAAGCCTGTCTTGTCGGTCGAGACTTGCTCGTAGGTTGGGGCTTTGTCTGCCTTGCCGTTGGCGTAGCCTACTTCGGTGCTCACTACGCCGCGGATCTGCTTGAAGAAGTGTTCTGTGCCCCAGAAGCAGCCGCCGGCGAAATAGATGGTCTTTGTCTTTTCGCCAGCAGCGGGGTCTTGTGTGGCGCGGGTTCGTGATTGTACGCACCTCCCTGCGAAGAAGAGTGCGACGAGGCCGGCGGCTGCCGATGTCCATAGTAGGAACTGTTTCTTTTTCATTGTCATTCTTGTTTTAATGAGTGGGATGGGGGGATTCCCTTGCCCCGCTCGGTTATTTCCGTGCAAGGTTAGCAGAGAATGCGTCTATTTTTGCCATCCATAATAAATAACAAGGAGAAAAAACCATGCTTACCATTCAAGTTATCACTGAACAACGCGACGAGGTGATCCGCCGATTGGCTGTAAAACACTTCGACGCAACGGAGATCATTGACCGAATTATTGCGCTTGACAAGACGCGCCGCGCCTCGCAGACTGCCCTCGACGCGAACCTGACGACGGTGCATCGCCTCTCGAAGCAGATCGGGGGGATGATGAAGGAGGGGCGGCGCGCGGAGGCGGATGAGGCCAAGGCGGAGGTGACGCGCCTGAAGGAGACGAACCGCGAGTTGGAGTCGAAGAAAAACGAGGCCGAAAAGGAGATGCACGAGCTTTTGGTACTCGTTCCGAACCTGCCGCACGCGTCGGTGCCTGAGGGTAATGGCGCGGACGACAACCACTGCGAGGAGATGGGCGGCGCCATGCCTGAGCTGCCCGCGGACGCGCTGCCGCACTGGGAGCTGGCGCGTAAGTACGACATCATCGACTTTGAGCTGGGCGTCAAGATCACCGGGGCCGGATTCCCTGTATATAAAGGAAAGGGGGCACGACTGCAGCGCGCGCTCGTGAACTTCTTCCTCGACTGTGCGCGCGACGCCGGCTATGTGGAGATCGAGCCGCCGTATGTGGTCAACGCTGCGTCAGGCTATGGCACTGGGCAGCTGCCGGACAAGGAGGGGCAGATGTATCACGCCAACGTGGACGACTTGTACCTGATCCCCACCGCTGAGGTGCCGGTGACGAACATCTACCGCGACGTGATCCTGAGCGAGGCCGACCTGCCGCTGCGCAACACGGCTTACTCTGCCTGCTTCCGGCGCGAGGCTGGCTCGTACGGCAAGGACGTGCGCGGGCTGAATCGCCTACATCAGTTCGATAAGGTCGAGATCGTTCGTATCGATCGCCCGGAGCATTCCTACACGTCGCTCGAGGAGATGGTCACGTATGTCCGCTCGCTCGTTGAGGCGCTGGAGCTGCCGTGGCGCATCCTCCGGCTCTGTGGCGGCGACTTGAGCTTCACGTCTGCCCTGACGTTTGACTTTGAGGTCTTTTCGGCCGTGCAGAAGCGCTGGCTTGAGGTGAGCTCCGTCTCCAACTTCGAGAGCTACCAAGCCAACCGCCTGAAGTGCCGCTACCGCGATGCGCAGAAGAAGGTGCACCTTTGCCACACGCTCAATGGCAGCGCCCTGGCCCTCCCCCGCATTGTGGCCGCGCTGCTCGAAAACAATCAAACGCCCGAGGGGATCATCATCCCGCGTGTGCTTGTGCCCTACACCGGCTTCGAGCGGATCTCGTAGCGATGGGAGCGCGAGGAAGCGCCTGCAATTCGCGCCCATACAATAGAGAGGAGTCGATTGAGCGGATCAATCGGCTCCTTTTCATTTCGTGGCGCCTCATTGTCTGAGACAATGGGCTGAAAAAGTTTTTTTCTCGCGATTGTCTGAGACAATGGGCTGAAAAAGTTTTTTTCTCGTGATTGTACGATACAATGGGCTCAAAAAGTTTTTTTCATGCGATTGTCTGAGACAATGAGCCCAAAAAGTTTTTTTCTCGCGATTGTCTGAGACAATGGGCTCAAAAAGTTTTTTTCA
>MIQB01000092.1 GCA_002890585.1 Tannerella sp. oral taxon 808 | reverse complement strand
GTCCCTGACGCCTTGATCTTCTTTTGCTTCTTTTCTTCCATCAAGGGAAGAAAAGAAGAGTCCCCCCCAAAAAATGAATCCCGCACACCGTGTCGTCGGTATGCGGGATTCTTTGTGAAATCGGGGGAGGGGGGGTCAGAAGCGCAACTTGAGCTTCTCCAACATGTCGCGCGTCATCGTATCTAAATCGTAGCGAGGCGCCCAGTCCCACTCCTCGCGGGCGCAATGGTCGTCCATGTGGTTCGGCCACGACTCAGCGATGGCCTGCCGCAAAGGATCGACGGCATACTCCATAACGAAGTCGGGGCGATACTTACGGATCTGCCGGTAGATGATCTCCGGATCGAAGCTCATCGAGGCGATGTTGAACGCGTTGCGGTGCTTCAGTCGGGTGGGATCGGCCTCCATCAGCTGGATGGCAGCATGCAGGGCGTCGGGCATGTACATCATGTCCATGAACGTGCCCGCCTGGATGGGGCAGCGGAACGTCTCGCCCTTGGCCGCAGCGTAGAAGATGTCGACGGCATAGTCCGTCGTGCCGCCGCCCGGAGGCGTAACGTAGGAGATCAGGCCGGGGAAGCGCACCGAACGTGTGTCGACACCGAAGCGGAAGTGATAGTAATCGCTGAGCAACTCGCCCGTCACCTTCGTCACGCCATACATGGTGTGGGGGCGGCAGACGGTGTCTTGTGGCGTCATGTCTTTGGGTGCACCGTCGCCAAAGGCACCGATCGAGCTGGGGGTGAAGACGGCGCAACCCTTCTCGCGCGCCACTTCGAGCACATTGAGTAAGCCGTCGATGCCGATGTGCCACGCCAGTCTGTGTTTGCTCTCCGCCACGGCCGAGAGCAACGCCGCGAGGTTGTAAACCGTGTCGATGCGATACTTCGACACGACGTCTGCGATTTGCTGCCCGTTCGTAATGTCGACTACGGCCGAGGGGCCTGTTTCGGCCAGCTCGCCTTTGGGTTCGGCGCCAGGGATGTAACCCGCGACCACGTCTTCTCCGTAATGCTTTCGCAATTCCAAGGTCAGTTCTGAACCGATTTGCCCGGTAGAACCGATGACCAAAATGTCTTTCATCTGTTGTGTGAGTTTTTTGATTTGCGCGCAAAGGTATCAGAATAGGTATACGGCCAATCGCGATCATTTCTGCCTGAGATTCTTCATAGAGGGAGGTATTAGAATGAAAATCTACAATCGCGCGATCAGGAATGGTTCACGATGGGGAGGAGAGGCTTGGAAAACGATCGCAGGAATCCCCGCAAGCGCCACGAAGCAATTTTTGTTCTAATCCAACGTGAGTTCGACGTAAGAATGAGGTTCCTTACGTCCTACAACATGCCTTTGTTAGAGCGCTCGGGCGGCTAAAACGTTTTTGGGAATGCTTGCGGGGCACCCCGCAAACCTCAAATTCCCTGTTTTGGTATTTGCGGGGCACCTCGCAAACCTCAAATTCCCCGTTTTAACCGTTGCGGACTTCCGTAGACATACCACCGACTTTATTCTTACATCGAACTCACGTTAATCCACAAGGCCGGAAGCTACCCAAACAGCTTCTGAGGCCCGGAAAGTTTGGCCCAACCTGGAGCCCGAATCGCTCGGATCATCCGCCGCAGACAGGCATCAGCGAATGGCGGATGCTGCAACCCGATGCGCCCGATCCTAATCGGGCTAACCACTTCCCCTTACTTTTGCCCCCACCAACATTTATAGTAAACACATAAGTCATGTACGGAAAATTTCAAGCGTTCCTCCAGCAGGAACTGGCCGACATCGAGTCGGCAGGATTATTCAAAAAAGAACGCATCATCCGGACGCCGCAACGCGCTGACATCCGCGTTGGCGATGGCGAGGAGGTGCTGAACTTCTGCGCCAACAACTACTTAGGGCTCTCCGACAATCCGCGCCTCATCGAGGCCGCCACACGCGCCATGCAACAGCGCGGATTCGGCATGTCGTCCGTGCGATTCATCTGCGGTACGCAGGACATGCACAAGGACCTCGAGGCCGCCATCGCCCGCTTCTTCCGGACGGACGACACGATCCTCTACGGCTCTTGCTTCGATGCTAACGGCGGACTCTTCGAGCCGCTCCTCGGCGAGCAGGACGCCATCATCTCCGATGCACTCAACCACGCCTCGATCATCGACGGCGTACGCCTCTGCAAGGCCAAACGTTTCCGCTACGCCAATGCGGACATGGCCGACTTGGAGCGTTGCCTGAAGGAAGCCGCGGGCTGTCGCTTCCGCGTGATCGCTACGGACGGCGTCTTCTCGATGGACGGCAACGTGGCGCCGATGGATCAGATCTGCGACCTGGCCGAGCGTTACGACGCGTTGGTGATGGTCGACGAGTCGCACTCCGCGGGCGTCGTTGGGCCGACGGGACGCGGCGTAGCGGAGCAGTTCAACCTCTACGGACGCATCGACATCTTCACCGGTACGCTGGGCAAGGCCTTCGGCGGCGCGATGGGCGGCTTCACCACGGGGCGGAAGGAGATCGTAGATATGCTGCGGCAGCGCTCGCGCCCGTACCTCTTCTCCAACTCCGTGGCGCCCTCGATCGTCGGTGCGAGCATTGAGATGTTCAAGATGTTAGACGAGTCGGACAACCTGCACACGCGGCTGGCGCGCAACGTCACCTACTTCCGCGATCGCATGATAGAAGCCGGCTTCGACATCAAGCCTACGCAATCAGCCATCTGCGCCGTGATGCTGTACGACGCCAAGCTCTCGCAAGACTTCGCCCGCGAGATGCAGCTCGAAGGCATCTATGTGACCGGTTTCTACTATCCCGTCGTGCCGAAGGGGCAGGCGCGCATCCGCGTGCAGCTCTCCGCCGGCCACGAGCGCGAACATTTAGACAAGGCCATCGCAGCCTTCATCAAAGTCGGCCGTACGCTGGGCGTAATCAAGTAAACAGAGACCAACCAAGCCAACCTATCGAACGCCGATCGGACAAACCGCTGCCCGGTCGGCGTTTCCCTTCCTATTATATACCCCCCCATGACCTTCCAACCCATCTCCATCGCCGACCGCGAGGCGATCACCGCCTTCACCCTCAGCGCACCCTACTCCAACTGCGACTTCGCCTTCGCCAACATGTGCAGCTGGCGATTCCTCTACGACAGCGAGTTTGCCATCGACGACGGCTTCCTCTGCATCCGCTTCTACATCGAAGAAAACGCAGGCCGACGCCTGGCCTACATGATCCCCATCGGCCACGGCGACCTGGGCGCAGCCGTCCGTAAACTCGACGACAACAACGCCACGCACGGCTTCGGCCACCCGCTCCTCCTCTTAGGCATCACCCCCGAGGCGCGCCAGGAATTGGAAGCCGCCTGCCCCGACGAGTTCACCTACATGGCCGACCGTGATTACTTCGATTACATCTACCTGCGCGAGGAGCTGCTCACCCTACGCGGCAAAAAACTCCAAGCCAAGCGCAACCACGCCAACCGTTTCCGCAAGGAATACACCTACACCTACGTGCCCCTCACGGCCGAGACTGCGCCCTGCTGCATGGAGCTGGAACGCACCTGGATGCGTGCCAACACGACGGACGACAACGCCGACGACCTGACGAACGAACGCCGATCGATGGCCTTCGCCCTGCGCCACTTCGACGAGCTCGGGCTCACCGGTGGCGCCCTCGTCATCGATGGCCGCATCGTGGCCTTCACCTACGGATCGCCCATCAATCGCACCACCTTCGGCGTACATGTGGAGAAGGCCGACACGAACTACGAGGGCATCTTCAGCGTCATCAACCAAGAGTTCGTCGCCCACATCCCGGAGACGTACACCTACATCAACCGCGAGGAAGACCTCGGGCTGCCCGGCCTCCGACAGGCCAAACTGTCATACAACCCCGCCGTGCTGCTGGAGAAGTTCGGCGCCGTGAAGCGCCGATGAACAGCGACCCGCGCCTGCCTGCCATGATGCGCCTCTGGCAAGGCATCTTCGGCGATTCCGACGCCTTCGTCCGCCTCTTCTTCACCCGCGTCTACCGCCCAGCGAATGCCCTCACGCTCACCCGAGACGGATGCCTCGCGGCCATGCTCCACATCGTCCCCTATCGCCTCAGCGTAGGCCATCGCACACTCCCCGCGGCCTACATCTGCGGCGTCAGCACCCGCCCCGAGGCGCGCGGCCAGGGTCTGATGACGGCCCTCATGCGTCGCGCCCTCCGCACGATGCGCCGCAGAGGCTTCGCCCTCACCATGCTCATCCCCGCCGAGCCGTGGCTCTTCGACGTCTACGCCCGCTTGGGCTACGTCCACCCCATCCCGACCTGCGACGAACGGATATCCACTGACAGCCTGCCCCCTGCGCCCCCTGACATCCGCATCGCGCCCTGCACCGACGCGCGCCTCTACGCCGCCTTCAATCGCCTGCAACGCCGCCGCCCCTGCACCATCCTGCACACGGCGCGCGACTTCGACACCATCCGTCTGGATTGTGAGGCTGACGGCGGCAGTGTGCTCGCAGCCTGGGCGGGTTCGCAGCCCGTCGGCTTCCTCTTCGAGGCGCCTGAGGAGGGTGGCGCGGTGCGCGTCAAGGAGCTGCTCACCACTGACGCATCGGTCGAGCCTGCCCTCCTCCGCGCCGCCGCCATGCGTCATGGCGCCACGCACCTCCGCATTCGTCGCCCCCCCGACCCCGACCGACCTGCGCAGCCTTACGGACTGGCCGCGCTGCTCGACACGCGTCTCGCGGCCACTGACATCGACCGGCTCCATATGGCGCTGATGCTCGATTAGTCGAGAATCATCCAACGTGATGAAGCTGCTTTCCTGCAATTACACCCTGTTCCCCAAGGAGACGCGGACTCTTTTTGCGATGACATCCGTGTCCCCTCAGGGGACGGCAGTGTCAGCCTGCAATTACACCCTGTCCCCTCAGGGGACACGGACTCTTTTTGCGATGACATCCTTGTCCCCTGAGGGGACGGCGGTGTCATCCTGAAATTACATCCTGTCCCCTGAGGGGACGGCAGTGTCATCCTGAAATTACACCCTGTCCCCCGAGGGGACGGCAGTGTAAGCCTGAAATTACGCCCTGTCCCCCGAGGGGACGACGGTGTCATCCTGAAATTACACCCTGTCCCCCGAGGGGACGCGGTGTCTTTTCCCTCGCAAACCACCCCTGTACAATAATGCCTCAGCCTCGCAGTTATAAAGGGGCTGTTTTTTTGAGTGAGATCCGTTTGTCACTCGCCACTTGTAACCCGTAACTCGTAACCCGTAACTATTAACTACTCCCCCTCTTATGAAGAACCTTCGTAGAATCGTCGGCCTGCTGCCGGCCCTGCTCCTGCCCGCGACCCTGCTGCAGGCGCAAGACAAGTACAAACAATTCAGCCCCATCAACACGGCTATCCCCTCCCTCTCCATCGCCCCCGACGCGCGCGGCGGCGGCATGGGCGACATCGGCGCCTCCACCCTGCCCGACATCCACTCCCAGTACTGGAACGCCTCGAAATACGCCTTCATGGAGAGCAAAGCCGGCGTCGCCATCTCCTACACCCCCTGGCTCCGCAAGCTCGTCAAGGACGTCTACATGGCCTACGCCTCGGGCTACTACAAGCCCGGCGAGCGCTCCGCCATCGGCGCCTCCCTGCGCTACTTCTCACTGGGCGAGATCCCCGTCTCCAACTACGGCGGCGAGCAGATCACCAACCTCCACCCCTACGAAATGGCCTTCGACGTAAGCTACGGCATGAAGCTCTCCGAGAATTACTCCATGGCCGTCGCCCTGCGCTACATCCGGTCTGACATGAACGCCTCCGTCAACCAAGACCTGCAGCCCGCCAACGCCGTCTCGGTCGACGTCTCCGGCTACCTCGAGAAGTACGTCTACCTCGGCCAAAGCGAAAGCCTCTGGAGCTTCGGCTACAACGTCTCCAACCTCGGCACCAAAGTCTCCTTCGACGGCGGCAACCGCCAGCAGTTCCTCCCCGCCAACCTCAAGATCGGCACCGGCCTGCTCTACCCCATCGACGAATACAACCAGATCGGCGTCTACTTAGACCTCAATAAATACCTCGTCCCCACCGAGCCCATCAAGCGCGACGGCGAGTCGGACGAAGACTACGCCAAACGAAAGGATGATTACAAGTCGATGAACTCCCTCTCGGCCGCCCTCCGCTCCTTCTCCGACGCCAACGACGGCTTCAGCGAAGAGCTGAAGGAAGTCAACGTCTCCCTCGGCGCCGAGTACAGCTACAACAACCAGTTCTTCGTCCGCGGCGGCTACTATTACGAGAACGAACTCAAGGGCAACCGCCAATACTTCTCGCTCGGCGCCGGCTTCAAGATGAACGTCTTCCGCCTCGACGCAGCCTACCTCATCAGCACCGTCCAGAGCAACCCCCTCGACCAAACCCTCCGCTTCTCCCTCTCCTTCGATATGGACGGCCTGCGGAGCCTGTTCAATTAATGGTGAATGATTATCCGGGTACGCGTCATTCGGGTATCCGGATAATCATTGATAATTATCAATTGACAATTACCTCTCATGCGAATCGGTTTCGGATATGATGTTCACGCCTTCGCCCCCGGCCGCGAGCTGTGGATCGGCGGCGTACACATCGACCACCCCCTCGGACTCCTCGGCCATAGCGACGCCGACGTACTCATCCACGCCATCTGCGACGCCCTGCTCGGCGCTGCGGGGCTGCGCGACATCGGCTACCACTTCCCCGACAACGCCGACGAATACGCCGGCATCGACAGCAAGATCCTCCTCGCCCGTACCATGACCCTCCTCCGTGATGCGGGCTACGAACTCGGCAACATCGACGCCACCGTCGTAGCCGAACAGCCCAAGCTCAACCCCCACATCGCCGACATGCAGCGCACAATGGCTGGCGTCATGGGCGTCCCCACGGCCGACATCTCCATCAAAGCCACCACCTCCGAGCGCATGGGCTTCGTCGGACGCCGCGAAGGCATCGCCGCCTACGCCGTCGCCCTCATCGTCCCCCGCACCGCATGACCCATCATGCTGCATAAGACACGCGCCATCGCCCTGCATACCCTCCCCTACGGCGAGAAATACCTCATCGTCACCCTCTACACCGAAGCCTTCGGACGCATGGGCTACATCGTCACCCCAGCCCGACGCGGCAAAGGCGGCATCCCTCAGGCACTCCTCATGCCCCTCTCCCTCCTCGAGCTCGAGGTAGAGCACCGCAACGACCGCGACCTGCAACGCATCCGCGAAGCACGCACCCTCTCCACCCCCGCCGCCCTCCAGACACACCCGGCGAAGAACGCCGAAGCACTCTTCCTCTCCGAAGTGCTCTACCGCGTCATCCGCGAGAAAGAGTCCGACCCACCCCTCTTCCACTTCCTCTTCGACGCCGTCCGCCACCTCGAATCGGCCGACGCCGGCATCGCCAACTTCCACCTCACCTTCCTCTTCCGCCTCGCCACCCACCTCGGCATCCGCCCCAACCGCGAGACGTACGCCGAAGGCCGCTACTTCGACATGATGGATGGCATCTTCACCGACGAAGTCCCCCTCCACGGCCACTACCTCAGCCCCGACGACAGCCGCGTCATGGCCCGCCTCACCCGCATGACCTTCGCCAACATGTCGCTCTTCGCCTTCTCCCGCACCGAGCGCGCCACCATCATCGGACACATCCTCGACTTCTATCGCCTCCACCTGCCCGGCCTCCCCGAGTTTCGGTCGCTCGAGGTGCTGCAAGCACTGTTTGAGTAAGGCGAATCGCCCCCATTTTGACCTTACACCCGCGGATTTATAGTCGAACAAAAATGGTTTGCGAATAAATGGAGGTATTCGGTGCGGCCTGAAGGGCCGCTGGATGATAGCCCAGGGCAA
>MIQB01000091.1 GCA_002890585.1 Tannerella sp. oral taxon 808 | reverse complement strand
GCGAGCCGTGCGCAGCTGGGTGTGTGCGTCGAGCAGGTCGGTCAGGGGGGCGGTGCCGGCCTCGTAGCTGTTGCGGTTGAGGCGGAGGTTCTCGTTGGCCGAGGCGATGGAGCGGCGCGCGAGGTCGATTTGCAGGTAAGCCTCGCGCAGGTTGCCCCACTTCGTTTCGATGTCCACACGCATCAGTCGGCGGGCATCCTCGCGGGCGTTTTGCGCGTGCTGCACCTTCAGCTTATCGCGCCGGAGGGCATGCGATCCGCCCCACCAAGCGGAGAGCGGCACGCTCACGTTGGCCAGGATGATGGCTGCACGGGCGTCTTTGCCCATGAAATCATGGTAGACGTAAGCCGCTCCGAGGGCGACGGTCGGGAGGTAGCTGCCGAGGGTGAGTCGGCGGTTGAGGCGCGCGTGCTGTACCTGCACGTCGAGCAGGCGACTGTCCGTGCGATGGTCGATGCCAGCCTCGGGGTCGACGAAGTGCGCCTCAGGCGGATCGAACGTAGGGAAGGAGTCGCAGGAGACGTCGAAGTCCGCGTCCTCGATGCCCGTCTGCTGAGCCAGCATGAGCTTGTTGATGCGCAGTCCGTTCGCTGCCTTGAGGCGGTTGGAGGCCGTGCTCTGCTGTTGCAGCTCCACCTTCATCAGGGCGTTGGGCAGCGCCACACCGGCGTCGACGGAGGCCTTCACGGTGCGATGTAGCTCGTCGAGCTGTGCCGCGAGGGTGTCGAGTGTCTTGAGCTGCTCTTTGAGCGAAACGACTTCCCAGAAATAATGCTCCACATCGGCGCGCACCTTGTCCGCGGCCTGTGACTCTTGCAGCTGCGCAGCCTCCTGCCCCAACCGGGCCAGCCGATTGCCATTGATGATGCGCCCACCGGCAAAGACGGGTTGCATGGCTGTGAGTCCGGCCATCTTGCCGCGATCGAGAAAGCCGAGGGGAAGGGTCTTGGGCACACCGAGACCAGAGAGATCGAAGTCCATCTGCATCAAGTATCGGTCGGCGCGCATGATCATGCCGCTCGCATCGACGGTGGGGAAGTAGCGTGTGAAGGCCTCTTTCGCTGCTTCGGCAGCCGCCTCCCTGTCGAGGCGACTGTTGCGGAGCGTGAGGCTGTTTTCTGCCCCCAAGCGGAGGCATTCGTCAAGCGTATAGGTGCGTTGCGCCGAAGCGCTGAGCGCGGCCGTGAGGCAGAGGATGGAGAGTACGCCCTTCCATCCGAGGGCGCTGTGTTGGGTATACATATATAATAGGTAGTAGGGGGGAGTGATAAGTAGTAAGAAGTAGTGAGAAGTAGTGAGAAGTAGTGAGAAGTAGTAGTAAGTAGTAAGAAGTAGGGGGGGGAGGCCTCCCGAGGCTCGGAAACGGCCTCTCCCGAAGGTTGGACCCATTTCCGAGGCTCGGAAACGGCCTCTCCCGAAGGTTGGATCCATTTCCGAGGCTCGGAAACGGCCTCTCCCGAAGGTTGGATCCATTTCCGAGGCTCGGAAACGGCCTCTCCCGAAGGTTGGATCCATTTCCGAGGCTCGGAAACGGCCTCTCCCGAAGGTTGGATCCATTTCCGAGGCTCGGAAACGGCCTCTCCCGAAGGTTGGATCCATTTCCGAGGCTCGGAAACGGCCTCTCCCGAAGGTTGGAACCATTTCCGAGGGTCGGAAATGCCCTCTCCCGAAGGTTGGACCCATTTCCGAGGGTCGGAAATGCCCTCTCCCGAAGGTTGGACCCATTTCCGAGGGTCGGAAATGCCCTCTCCCGAAGGTTGGACCCATTTCCGAGGGTCGGAAATGCCCTCTCCCGAAGGTTGGACCCATTTCCGAGGGTCGGAAATGCCCTCTCCCGAAGGTTGGACCCATTTCCGAGGGTCGGAAATGCCCTCTCCCGAAGGTTGGACCCATTTCCGAGGCTCGGAAACGGCCTCTCCCGAAGGTTGGACCCATTTCCGAGGCTCGGAAACGACCTCTCCCGAAGGTTGGGCCCATTTCCGAGGCTCGGGAGGCATTCTGCACTTCGGGATGACCCCGATCCGAGGCTCGGCGAAGGATGGCTTACGTTGAGACGTTCACGCCGTCTCTACGTTTCCGGATTAACGACAGCCTTGCGCTTCATCCTTTTCTGATCCTCTTTGCCATAGAGCTTCCAGTAGAGCACGGGCAGAACGGTGACCACGCCCACGAGCGCTCCGATGCCTCCAGCGAAGATGGAGACGCCCACAGGGCTCCAAAACGAGCTGCCCGCGATGATCATGGGGATCACGCCCACGGCCGTCGTGGCGGTGGTTAGGAAGATGGGCGTCATGCGTCGGGCACCCGCGTCGTAAGCTGCATCGCGCGCCGATCGGTGAGCCAGATTGCGTTCGTCTTCAGCATGCTGATACATGAGGATGACGTTCTTCATGATCATGCCTAAGAGCGAGATGAACCCGAACATGGAGGTGATGCCCACCGGGACGCCGGAGATCCACAACCCCAGCATGGCGCCAAAGAGGCAGAGCATGGTGGAGAGCATGGAGACGATGGTGATGCCGAATTTCTTGAACGAGAAGAGGATGAAGAAGAAGATGATGACGAGCGAAATGCCGATGCCGGTGGCGATGGGCGGAAGGATCTCAGCATCGTTTTCCGCCTCGCCACCCACCTCGAAGCGCAGGCCGGCGGGCAGCTTACTGACGATTTCCTCCTTAGCTATCCGCTCAATTTTAGCCATGATCTGTTCAGACATCACGCCGCGCTTCATGTCGGCCGTGACCGTCACCGTGCGCACGCCGTTGCGGCGAATGATCTTCGACTCGCTCCAGCTTGGCACCACGCTGGCGATCTGCCTGAGGGGCACCGACCGGCCGCCTACGGTGGAGAGGTAGAGGTCGCCTAAGGATTGCACCGTCTGACGCCCCTCGCGGGTGTCGTTCTTCATCACCACAGGGATCTGCCGGTCGCCCTCCCAGACGTCGGCTATCGTTACCGCGTCCGTGGCCGGGCTGAGGTTCGCCGCCGCGATGGCCTTCGTGACGCCGAGCTGCGAGGCCGTGACGGGGTCGAGGCGGATGTCGACGACGGGCTGCGGTTGCTCATAATCTAAGTGCACGTTCACTAACTCCGGCATCTCCCGCATGCGGTCTGCCAGCTGCATGGCCGCCGTCTTGGCCGCAGCCAGGTCGTCGCCAATGAAGCGGAATTCAAACGTGGGGACTTCATTATAATCCAGCTGCTTGTATTTCACATACGCATCCGGGAAGGCATAAGCCATCGTGTCCGTGTAGGCATCGAGGATCTCCTCCGTGGCCTCGATCGACTTTGTGTTGACGATCAGCTGGGCGTTGTTTTTCCCCGCCATGCGCGGCGCGTAAGACGACTGGAAGCGTGGCGCGGAGCATCCGATGAAGGAGGTGACGGATCGGACGCGTTCGTCTTGTTGCAACATGCGCCGCACCGAGTCGGTCACCTGGGCCGTGTGTTCGAGGGGCGTACCCGCGGGCAGGTCAATCTCGACCACGAACTGGTCGCGTTCGGCCACAGGCATCATGCGCACCTTCAGCTGCATGGCGATGACAACGGCTAAGAAGACGGAGAGTACGCCCAGCCCGATCGTCAGTCGCGGGTGGCGGAAGGTCCAATCCAAGACCTTGTTGTAGATCCCCTGCACACGGCTGACGATCGTCGGCTTGCCAGACGGCTTGGCCGTCCGCCGGTGGATCAGCGCAAACTCGAGGGTAGGCACAATGAAGACAGCGATGAGCAGCGAAACCATCAGGTTGATCGTGATCGTCCACGGGAAATAGCGGACAAAGTCGCCGTACACGCCTGTCATCGTAAAGAGGACGGGGAAGAAGATGACGCACACGCAGACGGTGCCCAGCAGCATGGACATGAAGTACTTCTTGGCGCTCTCAATGGCCGAATACCAACGCGAATGCCCCTCGCTGAGGAGCTCCAAATAGCCATCGATGACGACGATGGAGTTGTCCACGATCATGCCCAAGACGACGATCAGGCCGGCCAGCGTGACGATGTTGAGCGGGATGCCGAAGAGGTACATCAGCCCCACGGAGAGGAACGTGTTGACGGGGATCGTCACGGCCGCCACTAAGGCCGATCGGAAGGGGAAGAGGATCATCATCACCACGATGATGACGACGATGGCTTCGATCAGATTGATCAAGAAATCGTTTACCGATTGGCCCACCACCTTGGCTTGATCAGCGATGCGACTGACGGTGACGTCGGTCGGCAGGTAGTTCTTCGTGAAGTCATCGAGTATGGCTCCAACCTCTTTGCCATACGCCACGATGTTGTTGCCCGAAAGCATTTCGGTCGAGACGATGAGGCAGCGGTGGCCGTTGTAGGAGATGTAGCTCTCCGGCTCGGGGTATTCGCGTACCACGCGGGCAATGTCCCTGACCCGCACCACGTCGCCGCGGGGGCCGGTGAAGATGATGCGGCTCGCGATCTCCTCCTCGCTCGTCAGCGGCGAGACGATATGGATCGGCGCGTCGATCTCGCCATTCTCTACGTGCCCGCCCGAGAGGGTCAGCCCCTGCGAGAAGAGCGAGGCCGTAAGCACCTTGTCGCCGATGCCGTAGGCCGACAGTTTGTCGCGGTCTAAGTAGAGCGTGATCTGCTCCTGCTGTTCGCCGTAGACCTTGATGTTCGTCACCGAGGGCAGGCGGCGCAAGCGCGCCGAGAGCTCGTCGACATACATCTTCAGCTCGCTGTATGAGCGTGTGTCAGACTCCACCGCGATCAGCAGCGCCGAGGTGTCGCCGAAGTCGTCCTGCGCAATGAGGGCCAATACGCCCGACGGCAGCTGCATCTTGAGCTGCGTCAGCCCGTGCTTGATCTTCGACCATACCTCATCCTTATTATTCACATAATCGTTCAGCTCGACCTTGACGATGCACATCCCGTTTTGCGACGTGGAGACGGTCTTGCTGCGCTTGACCTCTTTATAGGTCATCAAAAACTCTTCGAGCGGACGAGCCACCTGCTCCTCCACCTCCTCAGCCGTAGCGCCGGGATAGATGGCAATCACCACGCCTTCGCGGATCACGAAGTCCGGGAACTCCTGCTTCGGCATCTTCACCAATCCCACCACACCGAGCGCCATCATCAGCACCACCACGAGCGCCGTGATGCGGTAGTTGCGCATCACCCAGCCGATCAATTCAAAGCGTCCTCGTGCCATCATTCCGTGATTTTACTGCCCTCACTCACGCGCTGGAATCCGTCTTTGACGACTCTATCGCCAACCTGCAAACCACCCGTCACGACGACCTCGTCTCCCGACCATGTGCCCGTAGTGACGGGGCATCGCGTGACGGCGTCGCCCACCACTTTCCACACGAATCGGCTGCCATCGCTGGCCTGCTGTATGGCGCGTGCAGGTAGGGTAATGCGGCTCGCACTGAGGCTGTCAGACAGCGCAGGCACCACGTCGCAGACCATCCCCGGGAGCAACTCGCCGTGGGGGTTGGGCAGCGTGATGCGTGCGTCGTAGGTATGTGTCACGGCGTCGGCTGCACTGCTCTTCTCCACGCCGTGCCCCTCGAACGATTTGCCACCGAGTGCCGAGACGGTGATCACGGCCGACGTCCCGGCGTCTAACCGGGCAATCTCGTTCTCCGGAACGGAGAAGCGCACCTTCACCCGACTGATCTCAAGCAGCGTCAACACAGGGACGCCCGGCAAAGCATTCTCGCCCGCCTCGGCCGTGCGGCGCCCCACAACGCCGGCAAAGGGTGCATGTAGGGCACAGTCGCCCAGGTTCTTTTTCGATAACTCATACATCGACCGGGCCTGTTGCAGGCGGGTCTCCACTTCCACCATTTGCATCTCCGGCAGGCTCTTCTTGTCATAGAGTTGCTTCATGCGGGTGTAGGCATCTTCGGCCTGATGCAGCGAGGCGGCAGAGGCATCGAACGTACTCTGCGCCGAACTGCAATCAAGCGTGGCCAGCAACTGCCCTTGGGCTACACGCTGCCCCTCGTCCACCATGATTTGGCGGATCGTTCCCGCCATGGCGAAGCTCAATGCTGCTGACTTGTCTTCTTCCACCACGCCCACGTAATGATAGGCGCCCGAGGTCGAAGCCTCGCCTACCTTCACGGTCTCCACCTTCACCGGTGCTACAGTGCGGGGCGTCTCACTGCCCCCGCACGATGTGGCCGTCCATACGGCCAACACGGTCGCCAGCATACCGACGGCCTGTTTCATGTCTCGTCTTTTCATCTGATCCTATGCGTTTTTTCCGGCCGCAAAGGAACCGTCGGGTGTTCGGGCGGAGTGTATCCCAAAGACGCAGGAATTGGTATGAAAGTCGGGAAATACACATGCATCTCTATGCTCATTGGGGCGCGACTCTACTTTTACCGCTCGGGGGGTGAAAAAGACAGATAGAAGTATATGACTGAAAAGAAAGAGATCATCACCTATTCATTGAGTGACTTAAAACAGTTAGGGGCGCAGTTCGACAACGAGCCGGAGAGCATAGATGACGACGTGCTCATCTTCCGCGAAAGCGACGTAGATGTGCTTCGTGAGTCTCGCCTCTTTACCTACCCCTGCCGAATAGATGCTGCCATATTCATCTTTTGCGAAAGCGGGGCGATGAGTGTGTCCGTCAACCTGAAGACCTATCAATTGACGCGTGGCATGTCCCTGCTCGTCCTGACGGGGAACATTATGCAGGTGCACTACACCGATCACTTCAGGGTGCGCGGGATACTCGTCTCAAGTGAGTTTATGTGCAACACAATGATCGAATCCAAGGTGGCCATGCCCCTTCGGCGGCAGTTCCAATCCGACTGTTGCCTATCGTTCACCGACGAGCAGATCAGTGAGCTGGACGAGTATTATGCCTTGTTCTTTCGCACCCTGTCCTGCCCCGAGGCGCTCTACAAATCCGAGACCTTCAGAAGCCTGATCACGGCGGCGCTTTATCGCATCGGCACCATCTTCGTCAGCAAGATCAAGGCCGAGGGTAATCGCTCTGCAAACAATCGGCAAATGGCCCTCTTCGAGCGCTTCATGCAGCTGCTCGAGACGCATCACGCCACCGAACGCAATATTGCTTTCTATGCCGACCACCTCTTTCTCACCCCCAAGCATGTCTCGAAAGTGATCTTGGAGGTGAGTGGCAAGACGCCCACACAATGGATCGACGAATACGTGGTGCTGGAGGCCAAGAGCTTGCTCAAATACTCTAACCTGACGATTCAGGAGATCGCCGATTACCTGAACTTCTCCACGCAGTCGGTCTTCGGCAAATACTTCAAGCACAAGACGGGACTCTCTCCGCGGGAGTACAAGGCGTCCTAAACAACGTGGGGTCGACGTATGGACTCCCTTGTGCAGCATGTGCGCAAGCACCTTGTCAGCATGCGCACAAGCACCTTGTCAGCATGCGCACAAGCACTTTGTCAGCATGCGCACAAGCGCTTTGTCCTTTTGCACGTGGGTTGCAAGCCATTGGGAAGGGTGCCTTCCCCGGTGCGATTGTAGGGGCGAATGATTATTCGCCCCTACGAGAGGGGTACATGATCGGAGACCTCTGCAAAACGAGCACATTTCTACGTGCATCTCTGTGTAATGGCTCATTCTCTTAGAGATACGTTTATGTTGAGTAGTTCCTCCTTTTTCAACCTTCTTTTAAGGGGGTATTTCCCCCTTAGAGAGGAATGGACACAATTAACCCTGAAGTCCGGTAGAGGTTATAAGCGATTGCTTCCATCATATGCAGCGCATGGGTCTTTGCAAGCCCTACATATCGGGCGACTCCCAATCGGAACCATCGGTGGATGGATCCAAAGGTTCTTTTCACTTCGTATCTGATCCTGCTGATTGCCACGTTTACCCGCTGTTTCCTCTCGGTAATCTTGTGTGCCTTTGTGCATGATGCGGCTTTTCAGCTTCATCCGGCTGAGTATCTTTTTG
>MIQB01000090.1 GCA_002890585.1 Tannerella sp. oral taxon 808 | reverse complement strand
ATCGTTCTCGGAGAGGTAAAAGTCCATGAAAGGCGTGCGGGAATACTTCGATACAATGCCTTCCACGCTGTTGCTGCTGTCCATTGTGGCCAGCTGCGTGCGAGCCTCGGCCATGTCTTTGCTTACCGCGTCGTAGTCCTCTTTACTGGGGCGCACCTCCACGGCTAAGTAGTCGATCACGCGCGACTCCTTCTGTTTGTATTGCGCTTTGCGTTCGTCATAGAGCTTGCGAATCTGCTTCTCGTCCACCTGCACCGTCGAGTCGGGGATTGCGGCCAACGACTGTACGGCGTAAACGATGTCTGAGCTTACAGCCGATCCTTCGTAGGCGTCTTTCGCATCGATCGGGTTGGCTACGATCGCCTTGGCCAGCAGGTTGATGTATTTCTCTTGCATACGTTGCAGCTTCATGTTCTTCTCCCAGAAGAGCCAGAAGTTGCGCATCTGCGTCATCTCCTCGCGCTGTTCCTCAGGCACGGCGTCGATGTTTTCCAACGCCTTGAGCACGCCTAATGCGCGCGCCTTGCTGAAGCGTTGCGTCTTCGGGTCGATGAACAAGGGGTTTTGCTGCACCATCGGGGGGATGTTGTCGCCTTGGATCATGTCGAAGAGCTCGTCTGACGTCACGTCGATGCCGATTTTATCGGCCACGTCTTTCATCACAATCTCGCTCACGATTGAGTTGTAGACGTTTCGGCGGAGCTCCACCGTTTGCTCTTCCGTGAGGCTCTGCAAGCCGTATTGCAGCTTAGTGACTTCCGTCAATTCCTCAATGCGTTTTTGATATTCCTGATAATCGACCGACGTCCCATTGACGGTGACCACCTGATTTTTTGATTGACGGAAATAGGTTGACCCCGAGTTGAGAAAATCCTCGATGATGAACCCCAACAGGGCCAGACCGACAATTGTAACCAGCGGCGGAGCGTGCCCTCTAATCTTTTCTAATGTAGCCATCTGTATTTCTGTAAAATATTAACTGTCTTTTTGGTTTAGCGCGCGCAAAGGAGGCGTAAAAATTGATATACGGCAAATTTGCTGTGCTTTTTATGCTGGGGGTGGCGGCGCCGTGTCCGTTGAATCTATGGAGCGATCCTCGAAGGGGATCTCGGCCGCTGAATTGAAGATCCGATACTGTGTCAGCGCCTGATTCGACTCGAAGCCCTGGCCTGTGTTGACAAATTCGCCCTTGGTGATTCGTATGAATTGGTCGGAATAGACCTTCTCCAAGTTTTGATCCCAATAGAGGACGCTCGTCTCGAACTGTTCGCCTTGCAGGCTCCTGACGCGCACGTGGCCAATGAGCTTCCAGAGTTTGCGGTGTTGGTAGAAGTATGCTGTGTCAGCATCTACGCTGGCTTCGACGCGGAAGAGTGAGTCGAACTTCTCCAGATGCAGCTTTTTCGGGAAGTACCAGTAGGGCTCCGAGGCCTCCCCGAACATGTACCATTCGTGTGTCTGCACCTTGTAGCGCGTGATGCCTGAATCAGACACGAGCGTGACGACGTCCACAGCTTTCATTGTGTAGGTGCTGTCGGGGTTGAAGCCGATTTCCACCTCCTCTTTCACCTCGCGGTTGCACGCTGCGAGGGAGCAAAAAAGAAGCATAGCAACCGCTGCGAAAGCGATTGCTATGCTGAGTTTTCTCTTGTGAATCATCACCTCTTCGAGGGAGGGGAAGAGGTTAGCGTATCGTCGTGTGCTCGCCGATCCATCCGCCGACCGTAAAGCCAGCGCCCTTATTCAGGTCGGGGTGCATGAAGATCTCTTCGGTTGTGGGGAAATAGGAGCTGTAACGCCCGATCAGCGCTCCGGCTTCACCGGCTACGGAGGGGTCTACCGAACGAGCCTTCATCAACTTGTCCACGGCGGCATAGTAGACGCATTTGCGCTTCACCGGGTCGTCGGGATAGATGCCGCTGGCGCTGGCTGCGTAAGCGTTGCCAATCAGGATGTATGCCTTGCCGTTGTTCGGATTCAGCTCCAATACCTTGTGGCAGTAGTTGCGCATCTTCGGGTACGCATGTTGCTGCGAGGCGAGGGCAGCCAGGGTGTAATAGATGTTCTCCTTCATATCCTTTTCGGTGGCCATGTCAGCAGCTTCGGTGAGGTAACGTTCGGCGCTGGCGTAGTCGTGCTTCTTGATGGATTGGTTGCCCATGCCAAAAGCGATCTCGGCCGTCTTTTCCTTTTGGTAAGCGTATTCAGAGGCTTTGAAGTAGGCGTCGATTTCTTGGCAACCGGCACGGCGAAGCAGCGTGAGCGTCTCTTTCAGGAAGTCCAAGTTGTCCTTATTGGCTTCGACCTGGTCAGCATAGATCTTTTGGAGCGTCTCGCAGTCGGCGGCGCCACTACCCGAGAAGCCCTTCTCGATGCCGGCCTTCATGGCCATCAGGTTGTCTAACAGCTTCTGGTTGTTGGCGGCTTGTGCGGCCTTGATCTGTGTGTCGAAGATGGATGAGCAGCGCAGGAAGTCTTGCACGAATTTGGCTCGGTGGCCAGCCTCATCTTTCTCCATCATCTTATGCGAAAGGAACATGTACTCCGAGACAGCCAACTCGTCTGTCTTCTCCTTGAACTCGTCCAACACCTGGCTCAGCCAACCGTAAGCGGCCGGTATGTCGGCCTTGTCGCCCTTCAGACGGAGGTAATCCTCCACCTTACGTGCCAGGATCCAGTCTTTGCCATACTTCTTATCGCTGCCGAAGTATTTCACGCGCTTGTCGTAGACGGCCATCAGGTCGTTGACGAGGGCGTCCTTCTTTGCGGCGTCCTTCTCTTGTTCGATTTTCCAATTCATGATGCGGACGCCGTAGAGATAAATGTCCTTCGTGGCTGCGGGGCATTCGTCGTATGCGATTTTCCAATACGGATACGCGTCCTGGTAGTTGTTCACCTTGGCATAGGGGATGAACAAGCTGATATTCGTAAGACACCGGATGCTGTCTTCACCGGAACCGAACTGCGTCCCGTTGTCCACACCTTTTTGTGCATTCGCACTCATTACTACCGTCGCCAGCAATACGGCGACACTCAAGATTCCTTTGATTTTCATATCCATCAGATTTTTACATTCATCCATTACCAAAAAATAATTCTCTCTCGTTTGCTCTTTCAATCGACTTTGCGCTTGAAGAACCAGTATTCATTAAACGTATAACTCACTGTGAATCGCAGATACTGCTCATTGATCAATCCTTTTTGCTCCGGCGCCACTTTGATGTACTCCAACGAGGCGTTGAGGAACGACCGGTTGTCGAGCATGGGGAAGCCGGCGCCCAGTGTGAGGCCGTACTCCTTGTAACCGCTCCCGTTCACCTTCACGTAGGAGTTGCTGTAGTGCAATCCGGCGCGATAGCGGACGCGCTGGAGGTAGGCTCGGGTGAAGGCGTTGGGCGTGTATTCGCCGCCGAGGGCTACACGGATTTGGTCGTTGAAGTCGCCGTCGCGGCTGTAGAACTGCGCCTTCGACCACCCGCGGTAGGAGACATCGGCCGCCAGTGTCATCTTGTAATCTTTTGTGTAGGAAAGCCCCAGGCCGTACACGTCGGGGATGTCGAACCCGGCATTGCGCATCGTGTCGCCCTCGATGATGGTGGAGAAGTCTTCACGGAAGCTCGTCTCGTGGCTCACGGTGGTTCTGAGGCGGCGCTTGGGGGAGTAGACTGCTCCGAGGGTGAGGCGATCGGTGTGCGAGAGGGGGTGCACGTATTGCACGCCGAAGTCGTATTTGATGTTATGCACGCGCATCCGATTGCGCCAGTAGAATGTCTTGGTCAGGTTGGTCACGCTGTTGTGGGTGATTGTTCCGAACATGTAACTGATGTTGGCTCCTATGGAAAGTCTCTTTTTCCACGGCTCGACAGACAGGCCCCCGTAAACTTCGTTTAATCCCCCCGAGCCGTCGAAGCGATCCGTGTAGCGGGCGTCGCCTTGGCTGGGCGCGGAGTAGGCGTAACCGACGAAGGAGTAGGGTAGGAGGCCGATGCTGACGGCTATTTGGCGATGGAGGGGGAATTGCATGGCGGCGTATTCGAAGTTGCCGTTGAAGTCGTGTTGGCGATGGCTGCCGTCGTCGAACCAAGACATTTGCGCCGTCAGCCCGCCGTCGAAGAGGAAGGTGAGGGAGTCCATGCCGGAGTAAGAGGCGGGGTTCATGGGGTTGATTTGTCGGGATGAGCGCAGCCCGTAGCCGATGCCACCCATGGCGCGTCCGGCTGCGAAGGAGCGGTCGGCCTGCATGCCATATCCGAAGCGTGTGTAGGGAGAGTTTGTGGCGTTTTGTGCCATCGCCGGCAGGGTGCCGCAAAGGAGGATACAAAGGAGGGGGAGGGCTGACTTACTTGTCATCAACATTATATTCTAAAATTCGATTTAATCCGATCCACACTAAATTTTCAGAGGCAAAGGTTGCGCATTTCAGCCGGCCTTCAAAATAAAAGGCGTGGCCGCCGGTCAGGAAGATGACCAGATTGGGATAGTCTGAACGCAGATCGGTGATATATCCATTCATTTCGTAGACGATGCCACGGACGACGCCGGCGAGGATGGCCGTCTCGGTGGTGGTGCCGAGCCGGGGCACTTCGTCGCGCTCGTGGACGAGGGGCAGGCGGCGGGTGTAGTAGTTCAGGGCGCGGAAGCGGGTGGTGAGGCCGGGTGAGATGTTGCCCCCGAGGTAGCGGCCGGAGGCCAGGACGAGGTCGTAGGTGATGGCTGTGCCGGCATCGATGACGAGGAGGGGTGCGCCGCGGCGCAGGGTGCGGGCTCCCACGGCGGCGGCGATGCGGTCGCGGCCGAGCGTCTCGGGTGTGAGGTAGTCGATGGTGAGGGGGATGCGCAGGCCGGGGTCGTCGTTCAGGGAGATGACTGTGCGCAAGCGGCGGCGGAGGAGTGGAAGCCAGGCGGGATCAGGTTCGGCGACGGAGGAGAGGATGCCGCGATCGGGGTGGTAGTGATCGATGAGCGCGTTGAGCGTGGCCGCCGTCAGGGGGGTGTATGTGGCCATGAAGACGGCCTCTCCGCGTTCGGCGAGGACGATTTTCGTGGTCGTGTTGCCTTGATCCAAGATCAGATTCATTGTAAACGGGTTGAAGATGGGTTAAAAGCGGTGGCAAAGAAAGGGAAAAGCGAAAGCGTAGGCCCGGGGGCGGTTCAGGTGGGGGCGTGTGGCGTTGTGGAGGAGGCCTCGGCGCGGGAAACTATATTTTTGTGCGTGCACATGATGTGTTCATAGTGATTACTATATTTCAATGTATGCACGAAGATATGTAAAGCATGATTTTTCTATCTTCCTTATTACACATGGATATCTTAAACCTGTTGACATAGCGTTATGCATGCACATAGACATGAAATATATTGTATTATCACATAATCCACACGGATAATGCTGTTTGATATTGTACATTTTGATTCGTGCATGCCTATGTATTTGTAAATACAGTATGAGGTCTATTGTGATGACATGGAAAATAGATAAGCTATGGATTAATCCATGTGCATGAATATCTACTATAATAAGTAGATATGTTTTTTTCGTGACTGCATGAATAGGATAAACAAATTATTGACGTATTTTTGTGGCATGATATTTAGTTGGATAACGAGAGAGATTGTATTCCGTGATGTCACAAAAGAGCCGAGAGACTTCCGGTGAGGCTCGCAACGAATGATTTTTGGGTCGCGGAAGCTCCGGCGAGGTCTTTAGCAAATGATTTTGGTGCTGTGGAGGCTCCGGTGAGGCTTTCGGTGAATGATTTTGGCATTGCGGGACTTCTGGCGGGCCTTTCAGCGAACGTATTTTAATCCATATATATGATGAAAGAGATCGATTACCCCGACATGAGGCGTGCGAACAACGGGGCGCACATTCAATTTATGAGAATGATCCTCGAGCGATTAGAAGACGAGCCTGAGGTGATGAAAAACGCCGTGATGCGACGGGCGGTGGAGGCGCTGAAGGCGGCTGTGGATGAGGAATCGCTCTACTTAGGGCAATCGCGCAAAAGCCTGCTGACGGACGATATCAAGGCGGTGGACAAGGAGCGTGACGAGCTGCTGACGGGTTTCCGAGCTACGGTGCGCGGACTGAGGCATATGCCAGACCGAGAGGTGGCGCACGCGGCCGAGGAGCTGTTGCTGCTGTTAGACAACAACAAGGTGGCGCGCGGCATGCAGCTGGATCGCGAAACGGGGATGATTGCCAAGCTCATCAGCGAGCTGGAAAGGAACCATATGGAGAAGGTGAATCGGCTGAACATGGGGCTCTACGTGACGGCGCTGAAGGTGGCTAACGAGCGGCTGAATGGCCTGCTGTTGGAGCGGTCGGAATCGCGCATGTGGCGCAAGCCGAAGGCCATGCAGCTGGCTCGGGTGCAGACGGATGCGGCCTTCAGGCAGGTGGCGCGGGTGGCCAACGCGATGGCCGTCTTGGAAGACGAGGCGGTGGTGGCACCCTTCATCAACTTTGTGAACGAGCAGGTACGGCGCTACCGGCAACAGGTGTTCCCGAGGCGGAGAAAGGCGAAAATGCCCGAGGAGTAAAGATCGGCGCCTTACTTTTGGCGCGCCGCTGCACGCTGGCAGTGGAAAAAGAAGAATCACACGATGCAGGATTACATAAACAGAAGTTTTTTCGCGTTACTCGTTTTCACGCTCATTTTCGGCGTGATGTTTTATGACATCATCGACGGGCTGGGATTCAGCTACGTGGACGAGATCTGCGCCCTGCTCCTCTTCGGCCTCTTCGGCTACCACACGGTCAGCTCACGCACATGGGCTTTCAACCGCGGCTTCCTCTGCGTGATCGGCGTCTTCGTCTTCTATTTCATCTATTCCCTTATCATCGGGAGCAACTCGGTGCAGGGCATCGCGATGGATTTCCTGATCCAAATCAAGCCTTATGTGGCCTTCTTCTGCGTCTACTCGTTGCGGACGAAATTGACGGAAAACCAGAAAAAAATTCTCCGCAACCTCGCCTTCCTCTTCACCCTTTACCTCATCCCCATCGGGCTGACTGATGCCGTCTACGGCCATGTGATCAAGATCTTCTTCGGCCACGAATCGCGCTTCGCCACCTCGGCCACCATCCTGGCCGTGATCTACCTTTATTGTAGCGACTTCACGCCGCGCGACAAGTTCGTCTACGTCTGCCTCTTGGCCGTGGGGCTCTTCTCCGGCCGGTCGAAGCTGTTCGGCTTCTTGGCCCTCTCCACGCTGATGCTGATCTATATGAACCGCTCCTTCCGCATGCGGCTCGATGTGCGCAACACGCTCTTCCTCATCGTTGCCTTGGCCGCAACAGCCTATGTGGCTAAGGACAAAATCGAGCTTTACTTCATCACCGGCGGCTTCGGCGGCGGGCGCTCTGAGGAGGATCTCTACGCCCGCATGGCGCTCTATTACTCAATACATCCCCTTCGGATCCGGGTTCGCCTCATACGGCACCTACGCCTCGGGCGTCTATTACTCCAAGCTCTACAACCGCTTCGGCATGGATCGGATGTACGGCCTCACCGAGTCGTCGCCCAAGTTCGTGGCCGACACGTATTACCCCGCGCTGGCCGAGTTCGGCATCGTGGGCGTGGTGCTTTTCTTCTCCTTCTGGATTTACCTGGCATCAAGGGCGATGAAGGCCTATCGCGTGGGGATGAAAAAGGAGTCGGTCATTGCGCTCCTGATCATCTTCTTCTTCGCCATCGAGAGCACCTCCGACGCCACCATCACGCACAACCGTGGACTCTTTATGATGATGATGCTCGGGCTGCTGATGAGTGATATACAAACGAACATGCAAGCCGCGAGGGCCTCAATGTCACCCCGAAACAATGATTCGAACGGATGAAGGTTCTCCTGATCGACGTATACCATTATAACCACGGCGGGGCTGAGACGGTCTGCTTCAACACCGGCCGCATGCTGCAAGCGCATGGCCACGAGGTGGTCTACTTCTGCCTGAAATGGAAACGCAACCTCCCCTCGCCGTTCGCGCGCTACTTCCCGGAATCGAAGGAGACGCGCCGCGGAGCCCTTCGCCAATT
>MIQB01000089.1 GCA_002890585.1 Tannerella sp. oral taxon 808 | reverse complement strand
GTGCCTTGAGGTAATCGCAGGGGTCGTATTCATACGAGATGGCGATGGGCACGATGTTCAGCTCCATCAGGTTGGCCATCAGGTTGTCGGTTGGTCCGGCCATGCAAAGCATCTTCAGGACGGACGTTTGGGTGTGGTCGTTAGAGTCTTTGGCGCGTCCCTCGCGTTGGGCTATCCAGAGGGATTCATGCGTCTGGCACAGGGTGTGGCGGATGTAAGCGGAGAGGGTGCGGCTGTTGTCCAAGAGTTGGCGTGCGGAGACGTTTCGCTTGACGATGAAGCTGTTATTGAGGCGCACCAGGAGGCGGATCCAGGGCTGGATGAGCAGGTTGTCTCCGATGGCGATTTGCGTCATGCCGTGGCCGGCGTCGAAGAGGAGGACGTTGAGGAAGGCGGCGTCGAGTACGATGTCGCGGTGGTTGGAGATGAAGGTGCAGGGGGTGTTGCCTTTGGGCAGGCGGCTGCGGCCGGAGAGGGTCAGCGAGAAGGTGGTGCGGCGGGCGATGTTCATCACTGTCTCGTAGCCGATGGTGGATTGGAACTGTGCCTTCGTCTGGCAGGCTCGCATCCGTTCCGTCAGTGCCTCGCGGTTGGTGGCCTCGGGGGCGATGTAGCGCAGTGCGTTCCAGAGGCCGTCGGAGGCGATTAGTTCGTTGATGGCTTGGGGCACCTCTGAGTCGTTCAGGGGGCGGATGTCGTCGAAGGCGGTGGTGAGAGGGGCTGTTTCCATGAGGTAGTCAAAGGGTGGTTAGGGGGGTGGTAGGGGTGCATCTACACGTATGCGCTCGGTAGTTAGAGGGAGTCGCTCTGCATCTCGTTTTCGATGATCTCGGTAAGTACATCGGTGATGCAGAGGCCGGCGGCGCGGATCTGTTGTGGGATGAAGCTCGTCTCCGTCATGCCTGGCGTGGTGTTGATCTCTAACATGACGGGCTCGCTGCCGTCTGATGGGATGATGAAGTCCACACGGATGATGCCTTTGGCACCGATGAGGTGGTAGATCGCTCGCGTCTCGTCTTGGATCTTTTGGGTCATTCCTACGGAGATGCGTGCGGGGGTGATCTCGCTGACTTGGCCGTTGTATTTGGCGTCGAAGTCGAAGAAGTCGTTGCCGGTGACGACCTCCGTGACCGGCAGGAGTGTCATGTCTCCTTGCGCTTTGTAGCAGCCGCAGGTCACCTCGGTGCCTGAGACGAAGCGCTCGATGATGACCTCGTCGTCGCAGGCAAAGGCGCGCCGGACGGCCTCGTCGATCTGTGCGGCTTCTTTCACCTTCGTTGTGCCGAGGCTGCTGCCGCCGGCGTTGGGCTTAACGAAGACGGGCAGGCCGAGTGTCTTGACGACGTCGTCTGCACGAACAGCATCTCCGCGGCGCAGGCGGATGGCGTCGGCGACGCGTACGCCTTGGCTCCGTAGGAACTGTGTGCAGGTGTATTTATTAAAGGTGAGGGCTGAGGCTAATGCGCCGCATGTGGAGTAGGGGATGCTGAGCATGTCGAAGTAGCCCTGTAGGCGTCCGTCTTCGCCGGGTGTGCCGTGGATGGTGATGTAGGCAAAGTCGAAGTGGATGTGGCGGCCGTCGGGGTGGCGGTAGCTGAAGTCGTTGCGGTCGATGGGTACTCGGGATCCGTCAGGCAGGAGCACGCTCCACGCATCGCGGGTCAGCAGGACGCGGTGGATGTCGTAGCGTGTTTTATCAATAAAGCTATAGAGGCCATCGGCGCTCTTGAGCGACACTTCGTATTCGCCGGAATAGCCTCCGGCTACGAGGGCAATGGTTCTTTTCATTTTGGGGGTTACGGTTTATGTGTTGGATAGGCAGTAGTCGCGCCATTTGTCTACGAGTGCTTGCATATCGCTGGGCAGGGGCGCGGAGAAGAAGAGTTCGCGGCCGGTGGTGGGGTGGATGAAGCCGAGTGTTTCGGCGTGTAGTGCTTGGCGTGGGCAGAGGGCGAAGGCGTTGAGGACGAACTGCCGGTAGCTGCCTGTGGGCCGACCTTTGAGTATGTGATCGCCGCCGTAGCGGGTGTCGTTGAAGATGGGGTGTCCGATGTGGCTCATGTGGGCGCGGATTTGGTGTGTGCGGCCTGTCTCGAGCTCGCACTCGAGTAGGCTGACGTAGCCTAAGCGTTCGGCGACGTGGTAGTGTGTGATGGCTGGTTTGCCTTCTTCGCTCCCGGCGGGGTAGACGGCCATGCGGAGCCGGTCGTGTATGTCGCGGCCGATGTTGCCTTCGATGCGCCCTTCGTCTTCTTTGGGTATGCCCCAGCTGAGTGCGAGGTAGCGGCGACTGGTTGTCTTCTCGAAGAATTGTCGGCTGAGGCGTGTCTTGGCGTCTACGTTTTTGGCTACGACGAGCAGGCCGGATGTGTCTTTGTCGATGCGATGCACGAGCCCCAGGCGTGGGTCGTTGGGGTCGTAGCCTGGCAGATTGCGGAGGTGGAAGGCCAGGGCGTTGACGAGTGTACCGGTGTAATTGCCGAAACCGGGATGCACGACGAGGCCTGCTGGCTTATTGACGACGAGCAGGTCTGGGTCTTCGTAAATGATGTCTAAGGGGATGTCTTCGGGCAGGATCTCGAACTCGTGTCGCGGCCGTGTCATGACGATCGTGACGATGTCGCCGGGCTTGACGCGGTAATTGCTTTTGACTGGTTGCCCATCGACTCTTATCCACCCGGCTTCGGCGGCCAGCTGGATGCGGTTGCGGCTGGTGTGCGTCATCCGGTCGGTGAGGAACTTATCGATACGGAGCAGGGATTGGTTCGGGTCGGCGGTGAAGCGGAAATGCTCGTAGAGTGCTTCTTCGTTGTCGGTCTCTTCTTCTGAGAAGAGGCCATCAGCCAGTGCTTGGTCGAGGGTCATTGGCCAGCGGTCGGTTGTGTCCGTTGGGGGTGTCATTCCTCGTCGTCGTCGTCCGACTCGTCGTCGTCAACTGGTGTCCATTCTCGTTCTGGCCGTGGCGACCAGAAGGTGGAGTCGGTTCCGCCTTCGCCGCCGTCGCTCACTCGGAGCACGATTTTGGCTGCGATGGGTACGCGTTCGCCGGGCTTAATCACTTTGCCGCGCACTTGTACGCCGAGGGCCAGGTCGCGGTAGCTGCCGCTGACGTAGAGCACATCGATGGAGGTGAAGCCGTGTGATTGGAGCAGGGCGTAGGCTTGGCGCATGGAGAGGTCTTTCACGTCGGGCACTACGGCCATTTGTGCTGTGCGGGCGTTGATGGTGAGGTAGAGGATGCGGTCTTTCTTGACTTTTGATCCGATGGCGGGGATGACTTCTACGATGGCTCCCGGGGCTACGTTTTTGGAATATATGGAGTCGATCACGGTGTAGCGCAGTCCTTTTTTTCGGATTTCGTGGTGTGCTTCTTCGGGGGTTTTGCCTTTCACGTTGGGCACGATGATGGCTTGGCCGTGGCGGGTGTAGGAGTCGAGGGCCCCAAGCGCTATGAGCGAAAGGAGCCAGAGTGCGACTGCGGCAAGGAAGATGTGTACCACCACAGGCAGGCGCATGAACCACTCCCGTAAGTCATCGATGTCTTTTTTCTTTTCCATAAGGCTGCGCTTAAAACGAAGAAAGTAAAAGTCCTTTCGTGCAAACTTTTACTTTCCCTTTTTTGCCAAGCTGTATGCTTTGTTTGGCTCCTTTTTTCCCCCTGTGTTAAGCCTTCGGATATTCGTCGGATACGGACAATTTCTTTCGTCCCTTTGCGCGGCGTGCGGCCAGCACACGGCGTCCGTTGGCGGTAGACATTCTCAGGCGGAATCCATGCTTATTCTTTCTCTTTCGGTTGGAGGGTTGGAATGTTCTTTTCATTTTAATCTATCTGTTATTGTTAGGATTACAGGGGCGCAAATGTAAATTCGATTCTCAATTGAGCAACCCGCTCCAGCAGCGGGCCAGCGAGGGGGGCGGGGCCATTCGCCCCACAAAACGTCGCCGACGAATGACGGCACCTCGTAGGGGCGAATAATCATTCGCCCCTACAAACCGGTACGTCCCGAACGTACCCTGACCACGTTCCGAACCTATCCGCACCACGTTCTGAAGCCCCCATTGATACGTTCCGAAGTGGGGGGGAAATACGTCCTGAACCTATCCGCACCCTATTCCGAAATAGTCGTTGATACGTCCTGAAGCCCCCCTCGATACGTTCCGAACCTGTCGATGACCACTTCCGAACGTATCGATGACCACTTCGGAACGTATCCACACTACGTTCCGAACGTACCCTGACTACGTTCCGAACGTATCGGTGACCACTTCCGAACGTATTCACACCACGTTCCGAACGTATCGGTGACCACTTCCGAACGTATCCGCACCACTTCTGGAAGAAGCCGAGGAGGAGTAAAACACCCCCCCTCGGGTCGCACCCGGGTATGTATATATGTATAAAAGAAGCCGGGTACCCGCGGGAGAATCCCCCACAAGCACCCGGCCAAATTCAGTTGTTCGTTTTAGGGGCGGACTTATGTGTCCGCCCGCCTTTTTAGTTGTTCGTTTTTAGTTCACGAAGACCTTCTCCGTGCGTGCACCGGCTTTCACCACATACACGCCCTCAGGCAGCGCCACGGACGATGTGCCCGCGGGGGCATGCATCGTGCGCTGGAGCGTGCCGCTGGCCGTATAGATACGTACCGACGTGGCCTGCGGCAGGGTGAGGTATACCCGGCCTCCGGCGGCGTAGATGCGCGCCGCGGGCAGCAGGGCGTTGCCCACGGTGGAGCGAACATCTACACTGCAAACGGCCTGCACACCGCTTCCGTCCAAGGCCTTGACAATGATCTCCGCCTGGCCTTTACCTACGATCGTCACCTCGGCTGTCTCTACGGTCGGATGGGCGTATGCACGCAGCGACGAGCCGCTCCGCTTCTCAGCCGTCGGGATCACCTTCACCGTGGCCACCTTCTCATCGCTGCTACGCCAGGAGAGGAACTTGTCGGTCGCATCGCCCGGATTGATCGTGGCTGTGATGCGGAACGACGCTTCGCCGTTGATTACCCTTGAGGAGCTGTTCAGCGTGATGCTCGAGATTTTCTTTTCGGGTAAAGGTTTCGGCGTAGGCGTCGGGGTAGGCGTCGGGGTAGGCGTCGGGGTAGGTGTAGGCGTCGGCGTCGGGGGGAGGGGCTGCTCTACGATCGTGAACTCTTTCCAGACGTCCTTCGATTGGTAGGCCGCCACCGTGCCGTGGGGCACGTGCAGGCGGATGTCTCTCAGCTTCACAGTCGCCGGCGGGGTGTATTGGAAGACATACAGCGTGATCTTGGGGATCGAGGCCGTGTCTGTCCAGGCGACGGTCATGTCCTTTAGCGCCTTGCAATCCTGAAAGGCGCTCACTTCAATCTCGGTGACGCTCTTCGGGAGGGTGACGCTGGCCAGCGCCGTGCAACCGTTAAAGGCATCTGTTTTGATCTTGTCGACGTGGTTCGGGATGGTGATGCGCTCCAGCGCCTTGCAATCCTGAAAGGCGTCCGATTCGATCTTGGTGAACTGAGCGTTATCGGGCAGCGTGACGCTTGTCAGCCCCTTGCAACTGCTAAAGGCGTCTCCCTCGATCGTGGTGACGCTGTTGGGGATCGTGATGCGCTTCAGCTTCACGCAACCACCAAAGGCGTTCACTCCGATCGTTTGGAGCTTACCGTCGGCGGGCAGCGTGACGCTTGTCAGCGCTTCGCAACCGCTAAAGGCGCTCCTCTCGATCGTGGTCGTGCTCTTGGGCAGCGAGATGCTTGTCAGCGCCGTGCAACGGATAAAGGCATCCTTTCCGATCGTGTCGAGCTTAGCGTCAGCGGGCAGCGTGACGTGAGTCATCTTATTGCAACCGGCAAAGGCTCCCTCACGGATCGTGGTAACACTCTTCGGCAGCGTGACGTGAGTCATCTTATTGCAACTGACAAAGGCGTCCTTCCCGACGGAGCTTACGCCGTCTTCGATCGTTACGGCTTGGATCTCGCTACGGAAAGACTTCCAAGGCTGCTCGTCCGGGTTAGCGAAGTCCGGCATCGGCTGGGGCGATCCGGGGGTGGGATTGATGATGGTGAGGGTATAGGTGGCGTCCATCTGCCACTTCAGTCCGCCAGCAAGGTCGCCACGATCTGACATCACGATAAAGTATTCCCAGCCGTTCGCCGTGAGGTAAGCCCCGATCTTGCCTTCGGGCACATGCAGGCGAATCTTCTCTAAGGTGAGGTGATTAAAGACCTCCGCAGAGATTTGGAGCGGCGTATCCCAGAATACGGTCACGTCCTTCAGCGCCGTGCATCTTGAGAAGGCCTCATTCCCGATCGTGGTGACGCTGTTCGGGATGGAGATGCTGGCGAGCGCCGCGCAATCCAGGAAGGCGTTCTGTCCGATCGTTTGAAGGCCGTCGGGCAGGGTGACGCTCTTCAGCGCCGCGCAACTGGCGAAGGCCCTCTTTCCGATGCTGGTCACGCCGGCTTCGATCACTACGGTTTTGATTTTCTCCCGGACATCCTTCCAGGGCTGATCGTCAAAGTCGGCAAAGTCCGGCATCGACTTGGGCGTCCCGGGGTTGGGATTGGAGATGGTGAGGGTGCGTGTGGCGTCGTCGTACTCCCAGTGCAGGCCGGTGCTGAGGTCGCCCCACGGCTGCTCCACGATGGAGAATTGTTTCCACACCTCCTTCGTTAGGTAAGTCGTCTTTGTGCCGCCGGGCACATGCAGCTTGATATACCCCAGATTGAGATAATCAAAGGCACTCGACTGGATGACGGGGATGGAGGCCGCGTCTGTCCAAGCTACGGTCACGTCCTTCAGCGCCGCGCAGTAGGCAAAGGCCAGCTCTCCGATCGTGTTCACACTCTTCGGGATCGTGAGGCTGGCGAGCTTCTCGCACCCATAAAAGGCGTTCTCTCCGATCGTGCCGAGCTGCGCGTCAGCGGGCAGCGTGACGCTTGCCAGCTTCCAGCAATTAGTAAAGGCGCCATCTCCGATCGTGGTTACGCTCTTAGGGATCGTGACGTGCGTCAGCGCAAGGCATTCCCCAAAGGCGTTCCGTTCGATCGTTTGGAGCCCCTCGGGCAGCGTGATGCTGGCCAGCGCCCCGCATTCCCCAAAGGCGCCATCTCCGAGCCTTTCGAGGCCGGCGGGCAGCGTGATGTTTGTCAGCTTCTCGCAAGCGTGAAAGGCATTATCTCCGACGCTCGTCACGCCGGCCTCGATCTTTACTTTCTCGATCTCGTTCCGGACATCCTTCCAAGGTTGTGCGTCTGCGTAGGCAAAGTCCGGCATGTCGCCCGTTCCGGTGATGGTGAGGGTGCGGGTGGCGGAGATGTACTCCCAGCTAAGGGATGAACCCGGGATGGGTTGGCTTTGCGCGGCCACGCGCTGCGGCCGCATGGCTCCTGCAAGCCCTGCCACGAGGAGCAGCAAGGCGAGGAGCGGTTTGGAGTAATTCTTTTTTGTGTTCATAGGTCATTTATTTAGAATAATAGTCGTGATCGTTATAGGCGATGCAGCTCGCGGTTCAATAAACAGAAGGAGTCGAGCATACACCCGGCCGGCCGGGGAGTGTGGAAAAGGGGGGCGTACCTCCGCTTCCTTTCCGCCGGCAAATGTAAAATACCCCCAAACACGGGTTGCGCGTTTTGTGGTTGCGCCGCCGTTGGCTTTCGGTTGCATGTTGATGAAATACCTTTGTCCTCAGAATAATCAGAAGGAAGAAAGAATCATGGCAGTATTAAAATCCATATCAAACAAACAGGCAAGACGCCCTTCCTCGCACAAGGGGGGGCTTTTATCAAGGAAGCACCTTACGTCTTTAAGTGCACCGCCCCCTGCCGATAAAGCGGAACAAACCATCTCTCCTGAATTGCAGGCTGAAATAGATCGAGCAGAGGAGGATTATCGCAAAGGGAAAACACTGCATTTTGAGAATGTGGAGGAGATGAATGCTTGGTTATAGTCAATTTTCGGTGTACCAAGTGCGCCCCGAAGGGGCAATTCATCATCAGCCCGGGGCAGAGCGACGCCTCCCGGGCGGAGCGGCACCCCGGGGAAGCGACGCGGCACGACCCTCCCCGCCCTGCAAACCTCCTCCCGCCCTGTCCCCAGCAGGGT
>MIQB01000088.1 GCA_002890585.1 Tannerella sp. oral taxon 808 | reverse complement strand
CTTAGATGGTTCGACCCATATAGCTTAGATGGTTCGACCCATATAGCTTAGATGGCTCGGCCCATGTAGCTTAGATGGCTCGACCCATATAGCTTAGATGGCTCGGCCCATATAGCTCAGGTGGGTGACAGCCACATGGGTTAGTGGGTGTGCATGCGCGCTGGCTTCTCGCCCCCTTCATTGCGGATGATGAGGGGGTGGCATAGCCTGTGGGCGATGGGCGTCACACGGAAATGGATTGCAAGTCATGCCGTGGGATGTCGTAAGGGAGGGTTAACGATGGTGCGTCCCTACGGCGTAAGGTGTGTGGGGTGGTCTTGTCAGGCAGGGAATGGGCTGCTTCGGGACTTCTGCGCGCCGGCTTTCATATAAGCCTCAGAGATCCACAAGGGGCGCCCGAGGGTGCCTATTTTTGTCGGCATTAATCACCCATTTAATACCCATTTAACACCCTACAATGATGATTACACCTGAACTGATTTCTCCGCGATCGATCGCCATCGTCGGCGGCTCGAACCACATCCACAAGCCCGGCGGACGGTTAGTGAAGAACTTGATTGAAGGCCCGTTTGCGGGCGATTTATACATCGTTAACCCGAAGGAGCGCCTGATCCAAGGCCGCCCCGTGACGCGCAGCGTGAACGACCTGCCGGTGGGCATTGAGCTGGGCGTGCTGGCCGTCTCGGCGGCACACTGCACGGAGGCTGTGCGCGTGTTGGTGGAGGAGAAGGGCGCGCGGGCCATCATCATCATCTCGGCCGGCTTCAGCGAGGAGTCGACCGAGGGGGCGGCCATCGAACGGGAGATCTGCCGCATCTGCACCTCGGCCGGCGCGGCACTTATCGGCCCGAACTGCATCGGGCTGGCTAACCCGCACCACCACGCCGTCTTCACTTCGCCCGTGCCCACGCTCGGCCCCGGCGGCGTCGACCTCGTCTCGGCCTCGGGCGGCGTGGCGCTGTTCATCATCGAGTGTGCCCTGACGAAGGGGCTGCGGTTCCACTCGCTCTGGTCGGTGGGCAACGCCGCGCAGACGGGCATCGAGGAGGTGCTGGAGTATATGGACGAGCATTTCGACCCCTCCACCGACGCGCACATCAAGGCGCTTTACATCGAGGATATCCGCGACGCGGAGAAGCTCGTGCGACACGCCGCATCGCTCGTCCGTAAGGGGTGCCACATCGCGGCTATCAAGGGCGGGACGACGGCCGATGGCATGCGGGCGTCGGCCATGCACACGGGCGCGCGGCCGACGAGCGAGGAGGCTGTGGCGGCGCTCTTCCGTCGGGCGGGCATCGTGCGGTGCTACAGCCGCGAGGAGCTGATCGCTGTGGCTTGTGCCTTCACGCTACCACGACCGCATGGAAAAAGCTTTGTTGTCGTCACCCACGCTGGTGGCGCAGGCGTCATCCTGACCGACGCATTGGTGCGTTGCGGCATGAAGGTGCCGGCCTATCGTGGAGCGATGGCCGACGAGCTGAAGGCGCGTCTGCTGCCGGGCGCGTCGGTGGCTAACCCGATCGACATACTCGGCACGGGCTCTGCGGCGGACTTCGGTCTGGCGATCGATTATGCCGATCAACACTTCCCGGAGACGGACGCCATCGCCGTGATCTTCGGGAGCATCGGGCTGGGAAAGATCACAGCGGCGGTGGACGTGATCCTTGAGAAGATGCGGACGTGCTCGAAGCCGATCTACCCCATCCTCCCCTCGGTGCTCAACACGGCGGAAGAGATCGCACACTTCGTCAGCCACGGCGGCATCACCTTCCCCGACGAGGTCACGCTGGCGCAGGCGCTGGGGCGGATGGCGAGCCTATGAGTGAGGTTTGCTTTATCAATAATGATTAGCGAATGAATGAGGTGTACCCGGTGCGCCCCGAAGGGGCAGATCAACCCAGCCCAGGGTAGAGCGATGCCGAAGGTGGAGCGACACCCTGGGGGTAATGTCGCGACCTCACCATCCCGCATCGTACAAATCAGCCCCCACCCTGCCGCACAGGGTGGGGGCTGATTTGCATGATGCAGAGAAATTTCATTTAACCGTACCCCAAGGCGTTGCCTTGGGCTGATGATGAATTGCCCCTTCGGGGCGCATGCCGAGTACACGTCAAGCATGACGATACGGGATATTCCCGTCTTCGTCGATTAGGAGGATGGTGAGGTGGCCGGCGGGGAGCAGGGGCGCGCAATGGCGGTGGCAGAGGCGGAGCAAGGCGGGGAAGAACCGATCGCGATCGGCAGCGGTGAGGGCGTGCCACAGTTCGCGGGCCAACGTGATGCCAGTGATGGCTTCACCGGCCGACGGCGAGCAGCCCGATTCGGCAGCGACCGTTTGCAGGAATGCCTTATTCATTACCACCTTCTTGCTGTGCGTATCCAACGACCCCTCGGCCAGCTTTACCGCCTTGCCGACCATGATGCCCATCGTCACGTTCGGGATGCCGAGATCGGCGGCGATCTTCAGCGTCTCGCCGATGAAGTTGCCGAAGTGGACGAACGCTTGTGCGGGCAGGTCGGGGTATTCGGCCTTGACGAAGCGCTCGCTGCGGGCACCGGAATTAATGACTAAGCGTTCGGGACTCAGCGCACGGCAGACTTCCACCTCGCGGCGGATAGAGCGCACGAAGGCGTCTGACGAGAAGGGCATGACGATGCCCGACGTGCCGACGATGGAGATGCCGTCCACGATGCCGAGCTTCGGATTGAACGTCTGGCGAGCCAGCTTCTCGCCGCCGGGCACGGCGATCGTCACGTCCAAAGGGGCATCGCAAAGCGCCGTCAACTCGCGGGTGATCATCTCGCGCGGCGTGCGATTGATGGCCGGGCCACCGATCTCCAGGCCGAGGCCGGGCAACGTCACGCGACCCACGCCCTCGCCTTGCAGGAAGCGGATCCCCCTCCCTCCCCCGTTGCGTAGCGCCACCGTCGCGCAGATCTTACAGCCGTTTGTCACGTCCGGATCGTCGCCCGCATCCTTGATCACGGCGGCCGTGGCCGCACGCTTGCCGAGGTGCGTCTCAGCGATGGGCAGCGTCATCACTTCGCCGTCGGGCAAGGCATACGACACCTCGCGCTGCTCTTCGCCCGTGAGCAACGCCATCAACGCAGCCTTAGCCGCGGCCGTGGCACACGATCCGGTGGTGTAGCCACTGCGCAGCGGGAAGAAGCCGGGCACGAAGCGCTCGATCTGTTTACGAAAGCCATAAGGCCCCGTGACGGTGACAAACCCTGCGGGCATCGGCGGACGGCGGATGGCGTACACAGCAATGCCCAACCGATGCGCCGCCTCCACCTTATCGATAAATCCCCCCGACTTGCCACTCTCCTTCGTCAATATGGCCTGCGGACGCATGCGCTCAAGCAGCGCCTCGTCGTCTCCGGGTTGATAAAAGACGATCCGTTCCCGCGGGAAGCCCTCCCGTTCGGCTAACGCAAGCGACGACGGTTGATTGAGGATGCGGAACACGCATTCATGCGCCTGCCAATACGCCCGCAACCGACCGATGGTCTGCACGCCGGTTAGGGCCAGCAATCGCGTGATGCCGTCCGCCTCCAACCGACGGATGGCATCGTCGTAATCATCGCACCAAATGATGTCCGCACTGCGCGGCGGATAGACGCGCTCGTAACGCACCACAGGCAGCGAGAGCCGTTCGGCCACGACGGCCACCGTGCGGTGCAGCACCTCGGCGAAGGGATGCGCGGCGTCGACTAATAGCTTGACCTCCTTCTCCCGACAGAACGCCTCCATCGCGTCGGCGTCCATCGCGCCCGTGAGGCGGGTGCCATGATGGCAATCCACCTGCTGATGCGCGTCGCGCGTGGAATAGAAATAGGGACTGCCCGCCTCATCGACCGTCTTCACGGCGGCGCGCCCCTCGGTCGTCCCCCCAAGGATCAGGATCATGGCCGGAAGAGGTGCTTGAAGTCCGACGCGTAGAGGTGCGACAGCCCCTGCCGGTTGTCGATAGCCTCGCCGACGACGAGCAGTGTGGTCAGCGTAAGGTGATTCTCCTTGACGATCTGTGCCAAGTCTTTGAGCTGCCCGCGATAGATGCGCTCGTCGCGCCACGTCAACTTATAACAAGCCGCCACGGGCGTCTCGGGCGGATAAGCCTGAAGCAGCTCGGCCTGCACGTCGTCCACGATGGCGGCGCTGAGGTAGATGCACATCGTGCTTTGCGAGCGGGCCAGGAGGTGCAACCGCTCACGCTCGGGCATCGGCGTGCGCCCCTCGCCGCGGGTGAGGATGATGGTCTGCACGCGCTCAGGGATGGTGAACTGCGAGCGGAGTGCGGCGGCCGCGGCCTGGAAGGAGGAGATGCCGGGCGTGATGTGGTAACGCATACCGTAACGGTCAAAGTAGGCCATCTGCTCCTGGATGGCGCCGTAGATGCAAGGGTCGCCGGTGTGGAGGCGGACGATGAAGAGGCCGCGGTCGTAGAAGTCTTCCATCACGTCGAACTGCTCCTCGAGCGTCATGCCGGCCGAGCTGCACACCGTGGCGCCGGGCTTGGCGTACTCCGTCAGTTCGCGGGGCACGAGGCTGCCGGCGTAGAGGATCAGGTCGGCCGTCTCGAGCAGGCGTTTGCCGCGCACGGAGACGAGCTCCGGATCGCCCGGCCCAGCACCGACGATCTCGATGAAGCCGCCACGCTCGGCCTCGGCGTCGAAGGCCACGGCCAAGGTGAAGTCGCTCGAAGCGCTCAGCACGCCCTTCTGCTTCTCCATGACCAGTCGTCCACCGCCCGACGCCCGCTGCGCCGCACTCTCAGCCACGCCCCAGACGCCCGTCGTGTCGAATACTTTTTGCGAAGGGTTGGGCACGGTGATGTTGGCCAATTCATCCGCCCGATAGACATGCTCATCGGCGCCCCACGCCTCAGCCAGCGCATGGAAGAGCGGCTCGTCTTTCTTCAGCTCGATGGTGGCGACGGAGCGGATGGCGAGCGGCGAGAGTCGGTGCACCTCCATGACGGCGGCCATGTGTTCGGCCACGCCCTCGGGCGCACTGTCGCGGCGGCAACCGATGCCGACGTGCAGCACGCGCGGCCGGTAATAGAGGATGGGCACGTCGGCGGTGTAAATGAAGGGCGTGACGGCGATGATGAGCCGAAACGCCTCGGGGTGGATGTCCTCAAAGCGGTAGAAGACGCTGACGTGCGCAGGCCGCGTGCGCTCTAAATAGTCCGTGCCGCGATCCCTCACGTCGAGCAGCAGGGCGGTGGGCTCATTGCCGACGAAGAGGGAGATCATGCGATTCATCTCTGCATGCGAGGCGGATGTGCGCCAGTCGAAACGTCGGGCTAAGGTGTCGAGTGCCCAGAGGCCGGTGTTGTCGCTCTGCGTGGTGACGACGGCCTCGCCGCCGGTGATGGCGGCCACGCGCCGCGCCCAGTCGTTGGCCCCGCCGATGTGACCCGAAAGGACGGAGACGACGAAGCGCCCGGTGCTGTCGACGCAGAGGATGGCCGGGTCGGTGTACTTATCCTTAATAAAGGGAGCGATGCTGCGGATGCAGATGCCCATCGCGCCGATAAAGGCGAAGAGGTCGTAGGCGCGGAAGTGGGTCGAGAGGAACTGCACGTACGACGGGATGGTCTGGCAGCCCTCGAGGGTGTGGGTGGTGAACACCGGCGCCTCACCTAACTCGTGACTGATGAGGCGCGCCGTCGGAAGTCCGCCTTCCGACACTAAGATGATGGCGATGTTTTCTTTCATTGAATGGAATGGTGTAGTCATAATTATAGAGGATAGATGGTAGAGCGTAGAGGGTAGAATCATTTAAATCACGCCTCATTCTTGTACCAGGCAAACTTCCTCGGCCTCGGCAGAGGCCTGCGCGACCCCAAACAGAGGTCTGTTTTGCTCCAGCGGGTCTGCGCGGCCTGAAACAGAGGTCTGTTTGCTTCAGCCGATGTGCGCGGCCCCAAACAGAGGTCTGTTTTGCTCCAGCGGGTCTGCGCGGCCCAAACAGAGGTCTGTTTTGCTCCAGCGGGTCTGCGCGGCCCCAAACAGAGGTCTGTTTGCTTCAGCCGATGTGCGCGGCCTGAAACAGAGGTCTGTTTGGGTATCCGTACTTCGTCCTATTCGCTCTTCATCACGTCGATCGCGTTATGCGCATCGACCGTCAGGCGGACGCACTCCGTGATGCGGCGGCCGATGGCAGCGAGCCCTTCGGCGAACAGCTGCCGACTCTCCTCGCTGACGGAGTTGAAGACGATCACGCCGCCGGGGCGCATCACGCCGTCGATCTTACGCAGCATGTCCGCCAGCCGCCCGCCGTGGCCGCCGATAAAGACGGCGTCGGGCGCGGGCAAGTCGGTCGTGTCGGCCTCCATGAAGTCGCCCATCACCGGCGTGATGCCCGGCGTGCCGAACCGTCGGCAGTTGGCGGCGAGGATCTCCTCGCAACCGGGGCGGATCTCGAAGGCCGTGACGCGGAGGTGCGGGAATTGCAGCCGCGCCTCGACGGACACCGAGCCGGTGCAAAAGCCGACATCCCACAGCGAGGTACGATTGTGCAGGTCGAGCATGCTGAGCGAGAGTAGACGCACGGGTCGCTTGGTGATCATCTTCACGCGGCCGTCGAGCAGGTGGAACTCGCTCTCGGCGATACCGAACGGGCGCGGCCGCCGGCGGATGCGTTCCAAGATCAGGTTGTTCGGGTGCGTGAACGTGGCCGCGGCGGCTTCGGCCGGCGTAAGCGTACGGACACGCTCGTCCATCTCGTTGCCGAGGCGCTCGCCGGTGTACATGCGGTAATCGTCGCCGTAGCCGTATTCGATCATCCGGCGGGCGATCACGGCGGGCGTCTTCTCGCGGTCGGTGAGGATGCCGAGGAGTGGCCGCCGCTCAATCAGCGCCGCGTCGAAGTCGTCCCACGGCCGGCCGGTGAGTGATACGGGGATCATCTCGTTATACGGCATGCCGAGCCGGTGGACGAGCAGTTGCAGCGAGTTGAACGAGGGGCATGTCTCGATCGCTGCGTCGGGAAAGACGCGGCGAAGCGTGACGGCGTAACCGAAGAAAAGCGGGTCGCCGGAGGCAAAGACGATGATGTCGCGATGGTCGCGGTACTGCTCGAAGACGCGATCCAAGGGCACCGTGATGTCGATCCACACGGCGCCCTCGGGGAGCCACCCACCGACGATCTCGCGGTGGCGGCGTCCGCCGGAGAAGACGTGTCCGCGGGCGATGCGTTCGCGCACCGCGGCGGGCAGTTGGACGTCGCGCTCGTCGCTGATACCAACGACGTAGAACGTGCGGCGCGGCTCAGACATCGCGTCCCGGGCGCAGTTGCGCCGCGTCGTTAAAGGTGAGGGCGGAGTTGACGAGCGTCGCGGCGAGGTTGCTGCCGCCCTTGCGTCCCTCGATGATCACCTTGGGGATGTCTGTGAACGGCTTCACCATCTCCTTGCTCTCGCAGACGTGCACGAAGCCGACAGGTGCCGCCACGATGCCGCTCGGCCGCGCCTTCCCGCGACGGATCAAGGTGCACAGCTCCATCAGCGCCGTGGGCGCGTTACCGAAGGCAAAGAGCGCGTCGGGATGTTCCTCGACAGCCACGCGGATGCCGGCCTGTGCGCGGGTGATGCCCTTCTCAGCCGCCATCTTCACGGCGCGTTCGTCGGAGAGGTAGCACTTGGCCTCGATGCCCATGCGTTGCAGCGCGCCCTTGCGGATGCCGGACGTCACCATCGTCACGTCAGTCACGATCGTGCGCGTACGCCCCGAGCTGAGTCGCTCGTACATCTCAGCCACGGCGCCCGGATCGGTCCAGAGCAGACGTTCCATGTCGAAGTCGGCCGTCGTGTGGATGGCGTGCAGCATCGCCCATTTGCGATCGAGCGGGATGTCGGGGTGCTTCAGCTCACGCTCGATGGTGCGGAAGCTCTCGATCATAATCCCCTGCCCCACATTGACGCCCTCCTCGCGCTCCATCTCGCGATAGTACCCGCGTGGCGTGACGATTGTCTGCCCGACGGCGTACGATTGCGAGTTGCCGATCAGCACGACGGTGAACATGTCCGCCTGCTCGGGATCAAAGTCGCGCAGCGTGGTGACGGTCGTCATCTCGCCGTCTCGCCCAGCTTGCCGCACGATTCCCACGGGCGTCTCGGGTGCACGACGTGCTAAGAAGAGTTCCTTCAGGCGATA
>MIQB01000087.1 GCA_002890585.1 Tannerella sp. oral taxon 808 | reverse complement strand
CCCGCCTTCGGAGGTCTCTTTGTAGAGGCTGGGAATGTCGTGCCCCGTCTCCTTCATTACTTCCACGACGCGGTCGTAACTGACGCGGTGCTTGCCGTCGGAATAGACGGCGTAGACGTTCGCGTCTAAGGCGCGGGCGGCTGCCACGGCGTTGCGCTCGATGCAGGGCACCTGTACGAGTCCGCAGACGGGGTCGCAGGTGAGGCCGAGGTGATGTTCGAGGGCCATCTCAGCCGCATACTCGATTTGGCCGGGTGTGCCGCCGAAGAGTTGACAGGCTGCTGCGGCCGCCATAGCGCAGGCCACGCCAACCTCGCCCTGACAACCCACCTCAGCACCGGAGATGGAGGCGTTGGCCTTGGCGATGTTGCCGAAGAGTCCGGCCGTAGCTAAGGCGCGCAGGATGCGCACCTCGCGAAATTCATGTGACTTGGAGACGTGGTAGAGCACGGCGGGCAAGACGCCGCTCGATCCACAGGTGGGGGCCGTGACGATGCGTCCGCCGGAGGCGTTCTCCTCGGAGGTGGCTAAGGCGTAGGCGTAGATGTTTCCGCGCGAGTTCAGGCTGCCGCTGTAGCCTTTGGCCTTGACGAAGTAGGTGGCCGCCTTGCGCCTGACGCCGATGCCGCCGGGCAGCACGCCCTCGTTATTCAATCCGCGATCGATGGCCTCGCACATCACCTGCCACACCTCACCGAGGTAGTCCCAAATTCCCGCACCCTCGCATTCCTCCACGTATTCCCAGTAGGTGCTGCCTTCGCGTTCGCAGCGGGTGAGGATGTCGGCGATGGTGGTTAGTGGATAGATGTCGGGGGTGGTTTCGGCGCGCGACTGGCCGTCGGAGAGGGCGCCGCCACCAACGCTGTAGACGGTGCGGCTGTGCGTGACGGTTTGCCCGTCGTTGGCGAGGGCCTCGAAGAGCATACCATTCGGGTGGAAGGGCAGGACGATGTCGGGCCGCCAGACGATCTCGGTCGGGGCAAGGGGTTGAAGTACGCGGAGGATGGCTTGGTCGGTCAGGTGACCGCGGCCGGTGGCGGCCAGACTGCCGTAGAGGGTGACGCGGTAAGCGTGTGTGTCGGGTGTTTGTTCGGCGAACTGCCGGGCGGCTTTTTGTGGCCCCATTGTGTGACTGCTGGAGGGGCCGTTTCCTATTTTATAAAGTTCTCTGAGCGATTTCATACATTTTCAGAAGGCGGGCAAATATAGACGGAGCGCTTCGCCCGGCAACATCACTGCTGTCTGGCGAAGCGCTCCGTTATTCTTCCCCCCGGGGGGGTATGCTTACCCTCGGTTAATGTTTACGCTTTACGCTGGAGGAGATGTCGTCCGAGATGGTTGTTTGGCAATCGCCTGCGTATTGGATGTCGGAGCCGCCGCTGGCTGAGGCCGTGAGGTGGGCGGTGCAAAACACTTTGGCGTCGCTTCCGCCGGATGCCTTCACATCGTACGTCTCCACCTTGAAGCGCGCTGCGTGCAAGTCGCTTCCGCCGGAGACTTCGGCTTCACACTTCTTCGCGCTGCCCGCGAGGGTCAGGTCGGCGCCGCCCGAGCCATTCAGTCGGCATGTGGTGGCCGTCACCTCGCCATCGAAATCGGCACCGCCACTGAAATCTGCATCGAGCTCATCCACGATGATGTTGCCCTTAAAGTCGCTTCCGCCGGAGCAATTGAGCGTCAGTTTTGGCCCACGCAGGATCACGTTGCCAGCCAAGATGTCGCTGCCACCGGAGGCCGTGATGCGTGTGATGGCGCCGGTATTGGGCACGATGACTTTCATGTTTGAGGGTGCGCCCCAGATGCGCCGCGAGGGGCGCATGCTGATCCGCAGTTCGCCTCCGACTACCTCGGTCACGATCCTGTCCTGCACCTTTTCTTCAGCCACGACGATGATCTGGCCCGACTTCATTTCGTTGGAGAATTCCACGTCGATGCCGCTCATTGTGCTGATGGCCGTGTAAGCTGCCACTTCGCGCGTCTGCTCCAGGCGTTTGCCATTGTCATGCTTCATGTGTTCGCGGGCGATGCAGCCCGCCGTCACTACTAAGGCGGCCGTAGCCACCAAGCCGATCTTTTTCATGTTCGAGTTCATTTTATGGTTGTTTTTGGTTCCGTATACCCTACGGACGCAGGGGTAACGAAAATGTTACAGGGTAGGGGGGAGAAATGTCAAAACGGAGAAAATAGCGCTTGCAGGAGCCGTGCAAGCATATCTTTTTTCACACATAAGCCTTTACTCCCACCGTTTGTTCCGTGAGGATGCAATAGGATCGTTTGTCGAAGAGGCGGCGGATCTCGATTCCTATCCGGTAGGTGCCGGGCTCGATGCTTCGCGTATCAATCACGGAAAAGAAACCGCAATGCTCGATGCGATCGAGGGAAACGTCGAGCTTTAGATCGTAGCGGCGTTCGGCCAGCGAGGTACAGACGTAGCTGTATCGCGGGGTTACAAGGCAGACGTAGATGTCGCTGAAGTTCATAGAGCAGTCTTGCAGGAAGGCCCACCCCTCGATGATCAGATAGCCGTCTCTCATAGAAATACTATCGATACCGTGAGGCATCTCCTCGGCGTTCATGTTCGATCCAACCGATTGCGGCACGATGGATGAGGCGTATTTGGACATCGGATAACGGGGCATCCAGTACAGCCCCATCCGTTCGGCCGCTTGCAGATAGGGGATAGCTTGTTCGGACGATGCGACAGACCAAGTAGCAAGTCTCCTTCTTTTATATTCCCAGTTGTAGGTAGACTTCAGTTTGAACTCGAGTCTTTTCTGCTCCTTTTGGATGTAAATAGCTGATGAAAAGCAGTATAGCAATAAGGCGCCTGATATCGTATACACATAGCATCTCTTCTGAAAGATCTTACTGTGGAATAGGAGTAACAACAGTGTAAAAATGAGGATTAGACTGCTATACATTCTGTAGCGTAAGGCACCCATCGCTTCACCAGTTACCCATACCACCGCTACCGCGCCGGCCGTCAGGTAGAGGAACGTCAGGCTGGCGTAGCTAAAAAGGTCGGTGCGATACCATCCTTTCCAAATTCCCCACAGATAAACCGACAGGCAGAAGGCACCGACGGCAATCGACACGATGCGCACCGACGGCACCCAGAAGTTCAGGCCTGCAAACGTGCACAGGTTGATAAGGATTTGCGGCGCGTGGGCAAGCATGTCCATCAGTCCGATATCCGTTCGTTCGGGCTTCACGTAGTCGAGGAAATAGAGCGCGACGGACAGGCTGGAGACAATGGCGTAAGCCGCACACGTTTTCGTCCGCCTCTGCAAGGCGAGGCCAATCAGTGCAGGGATGAGGATAAACATGCCGTTGCCGTTTGAAAAGACGGTCAGGACGGACAGCACGAAACCCGCCACTACCCAAGCCGCCTCCCTGCGCAGCACGCAGTATAGCGACGCGATGGCGAGGAAGAGCGTGCCGATGTTTGCCAAGCCGGACATGGCCCAAGCGGACGTCTCTAAGTGCTGGCCATTGCAGAGCAGCAGCACAATCAGGAAGGCGCCGAACGCCTTTTTTCTATCATCGTTGATTGTCTTATACATCAACAGCCCGATGCCGATCAGCATCGCATTAGCCAAGATGATGTAGACCGTATAATTCAGGTTGCCTGTAAAAAGATAGACTACGAGCGCCGTCAGTCGGGTGAAGAGCAGACGGTGTTCGTTGTGCTGCTCGATCAACATGCGGAGCCGCTCGGAGAGGTCGGGCGACTGGAGGAAACGCACAAGGAAGTTTTGCTCCGCCAAGTAATCGTCCCAAAACGGGATGTTGTCCGCGAAATGCCCCACGAGGGCAAAGTAGGCCACGGCCACCACGGCCGCGAGCGCATAGAAGACGCGCGCTGTTCTATCCCCCATCACGCCTCGCATATATCCTCGATCCACGCTTCAAGTAATGGCAGCTCGCGCCCATCAATCAGCTGCATGTCGACCAACTCACGATAGCAGCGGCGGAGGTTCTCCGGGATGGCGTCGGTGCCCTCGCGCAGGTCGAGGGCTGTCAAGCGGCACATGATCTCACCGTTGTTGCAGTAGCCTGAGATTTCGTCTTTGAAGTCGTTCAATATGCTGTGTTCGTTGCGCTCCTGCCACACGGTGGCTTCGTGAAACAGCACGCTCCATCCACACGTCCACGCGATACGCTGCGCCACGAATGAGCGCCAAATGTCTGTCATCCGAAAGCTGCAATACGAGGGCAGATACATCAGCGGGAAGGCCTCGCGAAACCATGTCGTGTTCTGGCTGTTGAACGGGCAGATGCTCCCCGTGGCTAAGGCGATGCGACGCCGCCCTTTGTCGAAGTGCACGGGCAGCGGCTGCGTCAGCCGATAGATGGCGTCGATGTCGGGATTCCGATCCGCCAGCCCTTGCCATATCGGAGAGGTGACCATCTGCGGCACTCCGGGGTTGGCCGGAAGGTCTCGCACGAGTTCGAGGGCGAAACCGCGCGGCCAGATGTTTTGATCGGTGTAGTAACGGTAAACGTTCACCCAACCTGCGCCTACGAGCAGGGCAGCCTCTGTCTCCCGGTTGCGTGCACCGAGGAATGCGTCGCCGGGATAATTGTCATCATCCGTTTCGATGATGACTTTCGCGCCGCGAGCCGCCGCTTCCAAATAACCGAGGTTCTTACGGGCATAATGTCCGTAGGGCAGCAGTCGAGCCAGCCGATAAGGCAGCTCCGCCTGCCGTTCGACGGAATAGAAGTCACAGCCATCGAGGTGAAACGGCGGACTCTTTCGGTCGCCGATCACGAGGAAGGGTATACCCTGTTTCGAGGCTTCGTGGGCATAGAGATTCAGCACCGGATGCGTGTCCGGGGCGATGGAGGTAATGATTAAGTAAGTATCGTTCATGAGGATTGCTTGATGAATGTCGATTGGAAGCGGAGGCGCCGGAAGAAGTAATGGAAGAGGACGGCGAAGGAGTTGCGGATGGCGTTTCGCGAGACACGGGGCGAGGGAGCACGGTAATGGATGGGCACTTCCGCATAGCGCGTCTTGCGCAGCAGGTAGCGTAGCTCTGTTTGGTAGAAATGGGCTTTGGAGAGCAGCGGATAGTTCATAAAACTGGCCACGACGCTGCGGTGGAAGCCCTGATAGCCCGACGTCATGTCGTGCAGCTTCGTGCCGAGCAAGACGTTGGAAAGGATCGTTCCCGAGCGGGAGAGAAACGTGCGCCGCGGGTTGGAGTCGCAGATTGAGCCGCCGTTCATGAAGCGGCTGCCGAAGGCGCACTCATTGCCCTCGTTGAGCACGCGCAGGAACATAGGCAGCGCGCGGGGATCGTGCGACAGTCCGCCGTCCATCTCAATGATGTATTCATAGCCTCCGGCATACGCCTCGCGATAGCCGCGCAGGTAGGCGTCCACGACGTTGCGGTTCTCCGGCGCCCAGACCGTGACGAAGCGCCCATCTGCGGCCGACAGCTCTTCACAGAGCCGACGGGTGGCGTCCTTCGAGACACCGTCTACCACAAAATAGACCGCGCCCGAACCGATGCGATCCAGCGCCTCGCGCAAGACGGCGACAAACGCCTCAAAATCGTCCTCTTCATTGGCCATCGGGACGACGATGGCATAGCTGAATATCATAATCCAAAAACCTCTGCACCATACGCTACGGCATAAAAAAAGAGCGTGAACTCAACTGCTCTCGCTCTCTTGAGGTGTTTGGCGTAACCCGTGGTATAACGAAATAAGTCGAGCCCACGCCGTAAGGCGCAGGCTTTCCGAACTTATTCTCACATACCACTGTTATAGTCGCCAAACTTTCAAGAGGTAAAGAATAAAGCTGAAAACCGCTTTTGATTATGTCTTATGATATAGTATCTATTCTGTCATTATTGCTGTGTGTGTTGTCTTTTGTTATCGGTGGGCAAAGATGAAGGAAAAAGCGGGTGCGCACTTTTCGTCATCGTGGAACCTATTTCCCGAATAGTTCCGAGTGGGAACCCAATCGAACCAGCTTGATGATTTCATCGCCGGACTTGCTTCGCTCTATCCATATCAGCAGGAGATCTCTTCCGATATGCATCTCCATATATCCGGCATAGTTGCCGGATAACTTGTGGGGGCACATGGCAGGAGGCATCTCACTCCCGGTCTTCAGCATCTCGACAGCAGCTAAGATCTTTTTCAGCTTGTCCGCTTGCTTGAGATACCGCTTGAAGTCCTTCCGAAACCTCGTGGAATATTCAATGCGCCTCATCCTCTTCCCTCTCCTCACCCAAGATCGAGGAGACGAAGGCCTCCATGCTGCTTGTGTCCACCACGCCGGCACTCGGTTCTTCTCGAGCTTCGCGACAGGCTTGGATCGTTTCCTTGTTGTATGGGCGGTATCCCAAGCGATAGAGAAGCGACTCTAAGTAATCGCTGAGCGTTTTGTTTGCGCGCCCGGCCTCTTCCTGTATTTGTCCCAGCATCCCAGCATCTATGTTGATCGATGCCGAGGATTTAGGCATTGTCGTATTCATAATCGTGTCGTTAGATCATTCATCAAATTTTTCCTCCTGCGCTTGGAAGGCTACGGCGTACATCTTCATTTGCTTGAGCATGGAGACGAGGCCGTTGGAGCGGGTGGGGGAGAGGTGCTCCCGGAGGCCGATGCGGTCGATGAAGTAGAGGTCGGAGGTGAGGATCTCTGCCGGGGTGTGGCCCGAGAGGACGCGGATCAGTAGCGAGACGATGCCTTTGACGATCACCGCGTCGCTGTCGCCGCGAAACGTGATCCGTCCGTCGGCGCCTAAGTCGGCCGTCAGCCAGACGCGGCTTTGGCAACCGTCGATGAGGTTGTCTGGTGTCTTCAGGTGTTCGTCGAGGGGCTCTAATGCGTTGCCCATCTCGATGAGTAAAGCGTATTTATCCATCCAATCGGTGAAGGTGGAGAACTCCTCGATCACCTCGTCTTGCAGTTCGTTTATTGTCTTCATATAGGGGGTAGTTAGGGGTAGTTATGCGGCCTTGCGGCCGCGGTAGTTAGAGGGTAGTTAGGGGTAGTTAGAAGTAGGTTCTACCCTCTGACTACCCTTTGATTACGTAAAGGACGGTCTGACCGACGGCGCGCAGGGTGGCGCGGTCGATGTTGTCCATTGTGTCGCCTCCGGTGTGCCAATAGGTGCCGAAGCCGGTGCTGCGTTCGGGGTCGAAGTTGACGATGTCGATGCAGGGGATGCGCAGGCCGCGGATGATGTGGACATGGTCGTCGACGAGGTTGCCGCCGGGGGCATTGACGAAGTAGCGGCCGTAGCCGAGGTCGCGGGCGGCTGTCCAGACGCGGTCGACGTAGGCGGCGGCGTAGCGATCGGAGGTGCGCTCGCGGTAGAAGACGGCTTCGCGGGAGCCGACCATGTCGAGCAGGATGCCATACTCGGCCGTGTAGCCGGGTGTGTGTGGTGAGCGCGACCAGTGTTGCGAGCCGAGGCACCATGTGGCTTCACTTTGCGGGTTGTTTGAGGCGGGATCGAAGGCTGGGGTGCCGCCATCTTCGGTGTCGAAGAGGACGATGTCTACGCCCACATCCGCGGGCAGGCCTTCGGCGCTGCCGAGTTGCCGGGCTATCTCGAGGAGGACGCCCACGCCGCTGGCTCCGTCGTCGGCTCCGTCGATGGGTGCGTGTTGCCGTGCCTTGTCGGGGTCGCGATCGGCAAAGGGGCGCGAGTCCCAATGGGCGCAGAGGAGGATGCGGCGGGTGCGTTCGGGTGCGAAGGCGCCGATGATGTTTTTGGCTGTGAGGCGCCTACCGTCGTAGGCGGTGACTTCGGCCTCTTGCACGGTGACGGTGGCGCCGTGGCGCTTCAGTTCTTCGGTTAAATAGGTGGCGCACGCTGTATGTGCCTCTGATCCGGGCACGCGTGGCCCGAAGTCTACCTGCCGGGCGACGTAGGCATAGGCGCTGTCTGCATCGAAGGCCGGGGCTACGACCTGGACCGGTGGTTTAGCTGCGTCGTTTGCGCCGTCGTCTGTCTTTTTCTGTCCGCAGCCCGCGAGCAGTGTGCAGACCGCAGGCAGCCAGATCCATTTTGTCATCTTTTTCATGTCAACGTTTTGTGTGCTATCAAACGCCCGCAAAAGTAAGTCGTGGTCAATCATTAATTAACGTGAGTTCGATCTAAGCAACCGGCAGGAAAGAGGGATGTACAAACTCCTC
>MIQB01000086.1 GCA_002890585.1 Tannerella sp. oral taxon 808 | reverse complement strand
TGGTGGCGTTGGCAGGCAACACAGAGGCCTTGAGCTGGAACGACTCGCGATCGCCATCGATCGAGACCTTCGGCAGATCCAGCATCACGGAGCTGACCAAGACGGCCTCGCTGGGGCCGGGTTCGGGCTTGGGTTCAGGCGTTTCGGCGGCCGGGGTCTTTATGGTCTTCTCGCCGTACCATGTGACGTTATTGGCTTTGTCCAGCACCATTACATCTACTAAATACTCCGTATTGGGATTGAGGCCGCGGATCTTATACTCGCAGGTCTGTAGCGTACTGCTCCTATCCGCACCGTCCCAATCCGATTCGTCCCCAGACGATGGTATTACCCACGCCACCTCATATTCTAGGTCTTCCTGCGCCGTGCCACCTTCGTCCGTGCCCGGGTTCCATTTCACTTCGATCTCGGTCGGTGAGACAGCCTTGGGGTAGCCATCCACGTAACCGCCCGACTTGGGCTTCTCGGTGTCGGGGGGGGGTGGGGTCTTGACGGTCTTCACGCCGTACGATGCAGTGTTACCGCCTTTGTCCATCACCTTTACAACTACCTTATACTCCGTATTGGGCTTGAGTTCACGGATCTTATACTCGCAGGTATGTAGATAGTCGCTCCCATACTTAAATTCCCAAGAGCCCAACGTCCACTCCACCTGATATTCCAGCTTTTCCGGTGCGGTGACGTTGTCCTTGGCCGGGTTCCATTTCACTTCGATCTCGGTCGGTGAGACAGCCTTGGGATAGCCGTCCACGTAGTCTTTCGTTTCGGGCGCCTCGGTGTCGGCGTTTTTCCCCCCCGTTCTGACTACTGCGAGTTTGTAATAGGAGACGTTGTCATCTCCATCTACAACGGCGACAACCACGTAATAGAGGGTGCCGGGCCTCAGCGACCCTACGATGGTGTTAGGTCTGCCATCGTAGTAGCAAGTTGTCCGATAGTAGCCCGCGTCGTCTTCTTCTGGCTTTGCTATCATTATTGGTCCGTCCTGACTGTTCACAGACGGTATGTCTTTGTTTCTGTAAGGATCTTTCAGCAGATCGGGGTCGTTGGCCACGTAAATCCAGTACTTCAACTGTTCTTGAGGTGTCTGATCATCCTTTGCAGCATACCACGTGACGGAGATGTCCGTCTCGGTAGAGTTGAGGTCGAGTTCATCATTATTATAGGGGAATGTGGGGCCTTGCGCCCATGCGGTGCCGGTTGTCATCATCAGCCCAAGGATGAGGGCGATGAGAAAGGTTGGGTAATGATGTTTGGTTTTCATAATAAAATGGGGTTGTGCGGCCTGGGGGCCGCGGGTTCGTAATTCAATTATTAATTGTCAATGATCAATGATTAGCGGGGTACCCGGTGCGCCCAGGGTTGCCCCCTGGGCTATGGTCCGCCGGGCCTACAGCCCGGGTGTGTACCCGGTGCGGCCTGTAGGGCCGCTGGATGATAGCCCGGGGCGAAATCCCGGGCGGGCATGGATTTGCACAATCGCCTTGTACAGTAGCGTACAATCACCTTGTACAGTAGCGTACAAGCATCTTGTACAGTAGCGTACAAGCACCTTGTACAGTAGCGTACAAGCATCTTGTGCAAATCCCGCCGAGTCTTTTACCGATTGCGAGGGCAAAAGTAGAGGCGTGCTATAGGCACGTCAATACGTAATATTACGTATACGGGAAAGATGCCCGGTGCGGCCAGGGGTTTCGCCCTGGGCTATGGTCCGCCGGGCCTACAGCCCGAGCGTGTACCCGGTGCGCCCAGGGTTTCGCCCTGGGCTATGGTCCGCCGGGCCTACAGCCCGGATGTGTACCCAGTGCGGGATAGCCAGGGGCGAAACCCCTGGCCGCTCCGGGTACCCGGCATAATCATGGACAGGCGTCCATCAGTTTATTATCGCATGGACTTCGATTGAACAAGTGCCCGTCTTGCCGCCGTCTTCAGAGGTGGCGGTGATGATGGCTTTACCGGCATTGATATAGTGCTTGATGTATTGATCGTTTGTCTTTTTCAAAACGAAAGTCACTACACCGGAGGAGTTGACCTTGGCTACCTGCTCATTGCTACTCGTCCACTTCACCCGCTTGTTCGTTGCGTTGCTGGGGGAGACCCTTGCTGTGAGCCGGAGGCTGTGCTGGCCTTTTTCTTGATTGGTCTCGTATGTACTCGGCGTGACGACTACTTCCGTGACGTGCACCACGTTCGGCGTCGGTGGGTTAGGTGTCGGAGTAGGTGTTGGCGTCGGGGTGGGTGTTGGAGTAGGTGTCGGGGTGGGCGTTGACGGTTTGGAGCCGTACACGTGCACTACGCAGCTGTTCCTCGACTCACCGATCTCGGCTGAGACGACTACGATGCGCGTGTTGCCATTCTTGACGGCTGTCACCACGCCCGTATTCGGATCCACGGTGGCGATGTCTGGCCGGAGGCTGCGCCAAGTCACGTTTTGGTTGGTGGCATTGGGTGGATCGAACTTCGGAGTCAACTGGCGCGTCTCCCCAGGCTTCATGTATCCCGTGGCCGTCGGGTTGATGGAGACGTTCTTTACGGGCACATACGAAGGGGTAGGCGTCGGGGTGGGTGTCGGCGTAGGAGTAGGTGTAGGAGTTGGCGTGGGTGTTGGGGTTGGGGTGGGTGTGGGAGTCGGCGTCGGGGTAGGTGTGGGTGTCGGGGTGGGTGTCGGCGTCGGGGTAGGTGTTGGCGTCGGAGTGGGAGTGGGTGTCGGGGTCGGTGTCGGGGTGGGCGTGGGATCTTCCTTCTTCTCTATGCCGATGGAGCACGAAGCCGTCTTGCCACCGTCGGAGGTGGTGGCGGTGATCACCACGTTGCCCTCCTTCAGGGCGGTCACTTTGCCGTTACCGTCCACGAAGGCCACTTCGGGGTTACTGCTCTTCCAGTTCACTTGTCGGTTTTCGGCATCGCTCGGGGTGACGTGGGCCGTGATGACGAACGTCTCGCCGGTTTGCATCTTCTTGTCCGAGGGGCTGAGCGTGATGCCAGAGACGCCAATAGAGGTCTTGAGCACACGAAGCGTGAAGCTCCGCTTTTGCCCTGTCAATACATCGGTGATGGTCACCTCTGTGCTGCCACTCTCCTTGGCGCGCACGAGGAGGGTGCTCTTGTCTTCCGAGAGGCGCACATCGACCTTCGAGGGGTCGCTGACGGAGATGGTGTAATCGCCATTGCCCGATCGGATCGGGATCCGGGTGATGGTGCCCGTGGAGAGGTCTTCGAGGCCAGCCTCAGGGACGCTGATCTCTAACTCTTGCTTCTTTTTCTGCGGGTCTTTTTCCTCCACGCATTGCGTGGCGCCCCATGCTGCCATGATGAGCAGGAGGGGAATGAGGTACTTTTTCATAATGGGATAAGGATTAAGTGTGGTTATTAATGATTAGCCCTCCCCGGGGGGAGGAGGGGAGAGGGGGGAGTGCGCCCCCTTGTATCAAAGTGATTTGACGACTTCCAGTATGCTGACGATCTTCTCCTTCTGATCGTCCTTCTTGATCCAGACACGCCCCGCCCGGCGATCGATGCGGGTGATCTTGTATCCGGGTGTGAACTTGCTGACGAAGAGGGCCATGACCTCGTCTCCCACTTTCAGGTCTTGCTTGATGGGGATCAGGCGGCAGTCGGAGCGATTGTAGGCGTAGACTACACCAGAGAAGCCGATCATCAGCACCTTGTTGTCGGTGGCATGGATCAGTATGCCTGACTTCCACTCCTTGCCATCGAAGGCGGCAACGGCAGCGCCGGGCTGCCACTCACCGTCGCGGAGTACGTCGAAGGAGGAGGGCTTGAGCTGCTCGTTGGCGTACTTGTTGGCCAGTTCGTCGTCGCCGTAGTTAAGATCTAAGTAGACCACGCGGGGGCGTTCGGGGTCGGAGGCGTCGGTGACGATGGCGCGCTGAAGGCCCGATCCGGACTGCCACCAGGTGAGGAGCACGTCGCCCACGTGTGCCTTCTCTCCCTTGGGGAGCAGGATGATGAGCGAGTTGGGCATTTCCACCGGGTCTTCGCCGAGGTTGTCGAGTGTGGAATGCGTGTCGCCATACTTGGCCAGGGTGGTGGAATAGAAGATGAGGGTTTTGGATCCGGGGTCATCTTCTTCGGCCAGTGCTTCGGGATAGAAGGTGTAGGGCGAGAGCACGTATTGCCCTGCTTCGGGGTTATCTAAAGCGATGCCCTCGGGGAAGTCCCAGGGGTAGGCTTTGGGTGCCCCAGCGGCTGTCGCCTCGTTTTGCAGCGAGTCTGCGGCTGTGTCGTCGGTGGATTCGCTGCCTTTCTTGGCGCTACATGCCGTGCCTGCAATCAGCGCGACGGCCATCAGTGCCGCTATGAATGTCCTTTTGTTCATAATAGAATAAATGTATGGGCAGGCACGATGGCCTGCCCGTGATTATGAGTCTGTAAAGGGGGCATGTTCGGCGGAGGTTCAGTCCGCAGCCTTCATGGAGTTTATCACGGCGTCGGCATACTTGGCCAGCACATCCGTGTTGCTCTCGGTGTAGCTGTAGTTGATCCAGAACCTCTTCTTCCCTTTGCAGAGTAGGCGCAAGGTCGTGTAGATGGTTTCGGTTTCGCCCGGTTCTATCCTTTCGATTGTCATCACCAGGCCATCTTTCAACAGCTGGCTTTCCTCCTTGTAGCTCGGGGATTCTGATTCCATCTCTTTGACCAATTGCCTGCCCACTTCGGGGGTAAACTCTTGTTCCGCATCGTCCACGGAGCAGAGGAGGGCGTTTGCTAAGTCCGTACCGCGAAACGTATAGTAGCGGGCTATTTCTACCTCTCCGGCTTTGTTCGGCTCGATGCGCTTCATCACATCGGGGCAGAGGAAGGTGAAGCCCTGGAAGGTCTCCTCGTGCATGCCTGCCGGGGCCTCGCCTTTACTTATCTGCCCGTTGCAACTTGCGTAGCTGACGACCATGCTCAAGGCCAGCAGTGTGGCCAGGATGACGTTCGCTCTACTCATGACGGTTCATTTCGCGGCTTTGACGGAGTTGATCACAGCGTCAGCATACTTGCCGAGGGTCTCTTTGTTCTTCTCGGTGTACATGAGGGTGACGGTGCAGCTCTTCTTCCCATGGACGAAGATGCGCATGGCCATGTAGACGGGCTCGGAGCTGACGCTCGGGTCGTTCGTGACGGTGCGCATCTCGGCGCCGTCCGGGAGCACTTTGGCTTCCAACTTCGGGTCTTGAGCTTTCATCTCTTTGATCATTTGCTCAGCCATCTCGGCGCTGAATTCCTCTCCATCGTCAGACACCTCGCAGGACAGGGCGTTCGATATGTCCTCATCGGACAGGGTGAAGACGTTGGGCACCGTGGCTGAGCCATCGAGCTTCTGAGCGGGTTTGAGCACATCGGGACAGAGGAAGGTGAAGCCCTCGTAGGTCACCTCGTGCATGTCGGCCGGCGCCTTGCCTTTGCCATCTCTCTCGTTACAACTTGCATAGCCTATGGCTACGCTCAACGCCAGTAGCGTTGTCAGGAAAATGTTCGTTCTCATTGTGAATCTATTTTAAATGGTTAGGGATAGTATAAGTCTTCTGAAGTAGCTCTGTGTTTGCCCTTTCCCCTGGTTGGGGATTCCTGGCGAAGGGTCACACAAGGCTTATTTCGGGTCACACCATGGCGAGGCGGGAGCTTCCGGCCCTTTCTCCAGCCGCTGCGCCCATTGCTCCATGCGCTTGTCTACCTCCGCACCCACCATCTCGCGGATGGTGTCGAGCAGTTCCATGCGTTCTTCCATGAACTGCCTGTTTTTCTGCTGCAACTTCTGTAGCCTCGTGTTCGATAGATCTTCCATACGTGTGAGCCCTTTGTTTTTACATCTGCCCCGCCGGGGGGGCGGTGACCAATGAGGGGGCGTTTACATCCTCATTTCCGACCGCAAAGTTGCGGCGACAATGGGCGAAGAGGCCTTGCAAAATCGTTCAAAAATCTTGCAGAATCGTGCATTTTTCACCTCTCCACATCTTGCAAAATCGTGCATGGAGGGGCACTTAAACGTCTGTCATCAAACAGTTTACTACTGACAGGTTTACCAATATTCACAATCGACATGCGGGGCGGAAGCGTGGGCCGATCTTCCGGGTGTTTGTCCGTTGCATGATGGCTCCCGATGGCCTCTGAGGGGGCATTGTTCGGGGTCTTGAGGCACTCAGGGTGAGGGTGTGTGTCATTGTCTGAAGCAATATTAAGCCCGGACACTCCCGATTTATTATTGTCTGAGACAATATTAAGTCCGGACACTCCCGGTTTATTATTGTCTGAGACAATATTAAGCCCGGATACTCCCGATTTATTATTGTCTGAGACAATATTAAGCACGGACACTCCTGATTTATTATTTCCAACAGCAATATTAAATCCGGATACTCCAAATTTATTATTTCCAACGGCAATATTAAATCCGGATACTCCAAATTTATTATTTCCAACAGCAATATTAAATCCGGACACTCCCGGTTTATTATTTCCAACAGCAATATTAAATCCGGACACTCCAAATTTATTATTGCCGTTAGAAATAATAAATCGAAACACTATACACTTATTATCGAAGGCGCTATGGGGGCGTTTGAAGCCTGCCCAGCCTGCTTACCTTTGCCCTACCATTCACTCGGGTAGGCATAAGGCCTGCTCCTACACATATATCGTATGCAACACACCCGACTCCTCCACGCGCTCTGCGCACTCCTCACCATCACCACACTGCTCACCGCCTGCGGCGGCCACAAGGATCGTCCGGCTGACAGCCCGTCGGCCCAGGTCGATACCATCGTAACAACAAATGCCTCGGAACTTGGCCAGGAGATGGTCCGGCTGCTGAGCGACTTCGACAGGCAAGGCAGCAAACGCCGCACGGAGGCTGCCCAACCCATCTTCGATCTGCTCTATCGCGAGGAGATGACCGACAGCCTGCTCCACGCCACGCCCGACATGCCAGCGGACAGCCTCGAGATGCTCGTCTATTACTGGGCCGGTGAATACTTCTATGAAGCGCAGGACTATGCCGAGGGACTCCGCTGCGCCACGCGTGCCCTGCCGCTCATCTATCAATCTGACGACCTGCTGCTGCAAAGCGACTGCGAGCTGTTGATCGGATTGTGCCACTTCCGCATGTCGGACTATGTGCAGGCCATCGAACACACGCGCAAGAGCCTCGAAATAGACCGCCTGCATGGCGAACCGAGCCGCATCAGTAGCTCGCTGAACACGCTGGCCGGCATCTGCCTTGTGGCTAAGCAGCTCGACGACGGCGAACGCTACATCCTCGAGGCCATCCGATACAGCATCGCGGCAAACGACTCCAACCGCATGGCCATCCAATACGGAATGGCCTCGGAGATTTATCACGCCATGGGGAAGGATCAACGGGCCTTAGACTATGCCCGCCGCGCTTGCGAGATAGACGAGGAGCGCGGCAACACGGCCAAGGTCGGCATACGCCTCTCGCAAATGGCCGCCGCGCAGATGGCCCTGGGGCAAGACGCCGAGGCTGAGCGCTCCCTGACGCGCGCCATCCCCATACTGGAGGAGGCTGGCAACGAGCAGTCGCTCTCCATCTGCCGCATCCAGATGGGGCAGCTCCTCAACCGGCGCGGCGCATACGACGAGGCGGCGCGTTACTTCGCAAAAGCTGCCGAAGTGTTTGCCGCACGCAAAGACATGTACAACGAAAGCCGCGCGCGCATGGGGCTTTACGAGGCCCTGAAGGCAAACCACCCCGACGAGGCCGGCCAACACCTGCTGCGCTATGCCGCGCTGAAAGATTCCATCTATCGCCACGACATGGAGCAGAACGTGAGTCACTACAACGTGAGGTATAAGACCGAAGAGCTGGCCCTGCAACAAGCCCGCGAGCGCGCCGAGAAACGCGTCATACTGATCGGAGGCATCGCCCTCATCGCCGTACTGCTCATCGTCGTGGCGACTCTCATCTACATGGGCCAGGTGCGTCGCCGCAACCACCTCATCCTGAAACAAGTCAGCCGCCTGCGCGAAGACTTCTTCACGAACATCACCCACGAGTTCCGCACACCGCTCACCGTCATCCTCGGCCTCAGCCGCGAGCTGCAAACACCGACCGACGATCCGGAAGATACCGCCGACAAGGCCCGAACCATCGAGCGACAAGGCAACGGCCTGCTCGCACTCATCAACCAGCTGTTGGACATCTCCAAAATCAAGTCAGCCGTCGGCAACACCGACTGGCGCATAGGCAACATCACGGCCTACCTCTCCATGATCATGGAGAGCTATCGCGACTATGCCCGCAGCCGCAACATCACCCTGCAATTCATCTCGAAAGAAGCGGTGGAGATGGACTTTGTGCCGGATTATATGGTGAAGGTGATGAACAACCTGCTCTCCAA
>MIQB01000085.1 GCA_002890585.1 Tannerella sp. oral taxon 808 | reverse complement strand
TTCGGAACATCCACGGCTGTGTGTTATGCCCCGACGGGGCTTTGACGGCCTGCTCAATCAGAAATAGGAAGTCAGGGTTTTGTGCTAACGAATGATTCATTGTGATCATGCTTATAAGTAATGGGAACAACAGTTTCTTCATAATCAAAACGGGGATTTGTATAATCCGCCAATCAAAAAGTACAAGGTTTCCAATCAAAAAGTACAAAAACGGGACGTGTTTTTCGCGCCCCGTTTTTTTAGTATGACGGGCATGTCCTACATCTGTGGTGAAAGTCCACTGAGGGCGTAGTTGCCGACGAACCCTATAGCGATTTGCAAGTCTCGGGTAAGAACCGGGAGAGAAGAAGCAATAGCGAAATCGTGGCCCTAGACGAACAGGAACCTGATACGAAGGCGCATCCCGGGCGGACAAGCTGGCCAAAGGCAGCGAAGTTCCCAAAGGCAACCGTAACCTTGAAAGCGTAAATCAGGCGAGTAAACGATGAAAGATGTAAGACTTATCCCGTGAGGTCTCGGGGATTCCCCAGAGAAGTCAGCAGAGGCCATAGTAGCCGTTCCTCTTGAAGGACAAGGCGAAGGGCTGAATAATTTGTTACGTCAAACTCTAAGAATGTATGTTTCGGAGGATAAGGTTGACGAGCGGCACCGTCCAAAACGTAAATGAGGGCGCCCGCAGAAAGAGATAAGCCACAACTCCCCCGAAAGCGGAAATTAAAGATGACGAGAGATGCTACTAATTGAAAAGATCCTAACCAAGAGCAACGTTCGCACTGCCTTAGACCGAGTCGTATCCAAGAAAGGGGCGGCCGGGATAGATGGCCGTGGTGGTGGACGAGCTTCGTGCGTACATGAATGCGAACTGGGAAGGCCTCAAGGAGTCGATCCTTCGTAGGCAGTATAAGCCCGCTCCCGTAAGGCGGGTGGAAATACCGAAGCCGAACGGAGGCGTCCGTAAGCTGGGTATCCCAACGGTATTAGATCGAACGCTTCAGCAATCAATCGTCCAGATCCTCACCCCCGTTTTTGAGGCGGAGTTCCAAGAGCACAGCTACGGCTTCCGCCCTGGCAGGAGCTGTGAGCAAGCCGTGAGGAGGCTCATGGAATACCTCAACGAGGGGTACGAGTGGATAGTGGACATTGACTTGGAAAAGTTCTTTGACAACGTTCCACAAGACAAACTGATGAGTTATGTGGGACGCGTCATTCGTGATCCCGACACGGAAAGCCTGATCAGGAAATACCTCAAGTCGGGTGTAATGGAGAACGGGATGTACTTAGAGCTACAGAGTCAGGCACGCCTCAAGGCGGCAACCTGTCTCCCCTGTTGAGCAACGTCATGTTAAACGAACTGGACAAGGAGCTGGTTCGCAGAGGTCACCGCTATGTGCGTTACGCCGATGACTGCGTAATATGCGTCAGGAGCGAAGCAAGCGCAAAGCGAGTCATGGCCTCCGTTACACGCTGGATCGAACACACCCTGTGTTTGAAGGTGAATGCGACCAAGAGTCGCGTCTGCCGCCCCACGAAGCTGAAATACCTTGGATTCGGATTCTACAAGTCGCCCGGCAAAAGCGGAAAATGGACAGCTCGCCCCCACGAAAGTTCGGTGGCGCGCCTCACCCGCAAATTGAAGCACCTGTGTAAGCGCTCGTGGAGTATAACCATGGACGACCGTATCAAACTGATCAACAGCACAACCCGTGGGTGGATAAATTACTTTTCCATAGCCGCAATGAAAGTGAAAATGGAGAAGATCGATGCCCACCTGAGGACAATGCTTCGAAAGGTGATATGGAAACAATGGAAGACTCCCCGCAAGCGTGCATGGGGACTTCGGAAGTTGGGCGTGAGCAGTGCTTGGCTCGCCTTACATCCTATTGTGGCGATCGCTATGAATGGGTAGTAAGACGCACCTGTGTAGCAAGAGCGATATCGAAATCGGCCCTCACCCGCAAAGGTTTGGTTAGCTGCTTGGACTACTATGAGATTAGGCGCGCTTTGAAAACAAATTAAACTGCCGTATGCCGAACGGCACGTACGGTGGTGTGAGAGGAAAGGAAACGAGAGGAGCTTAACGGTGCCCCTCGTTTCCCGACCTACTCGATTATCCTTTTTACATATCGAGGGGGATTTTCATCCCGCTCGGATGGATCCGGCTATTTCACTTCTTGGAAGGTCGTCGAATAGGTCAGGTTGAACACGACGATCCGATTGCTGCGTGTCTGCATCGTGGCGCGGCTGCGGCTGAGTGCGGACACCGTATCGCCCAGCGTTTCGCCTTGGAGGGCATCATGCAGCTTTTCCACCGTGTCGAGCATCTGCAAAGCCGTGTTGCGTACCCCTGCGGGGGCGTGGTTATGCGTTTCGCCAGCTGGGGGGAAAGCCACACGCAGGGTGATGTCGGCCATCACTAATTGCGTATTCTCTTCCACGGCGAGGTCACGGCAATTCGTGTAATCGATGCTCAGCAGGCAGCAGGGCCAGTCCACCGGCGGACGCTCGCTGGATGCGCTCAGCTGCCCGCGGTCGAAGTCTATAAAACGGATTTCGGGCACACTGCGCCCGATGTGATCGCACAAGGCAACAAACAGTTCTTTATTCATGTCTTTATCTCATTCGTTACAGGATGCTACTGATGGCCGCATTCAGGCGGTCTTTGATGCGGTCGGATAGCTCTCGGGCATCGCCCATGAATTGCCGCTGGGGGATTTTCATGTGGCGCGTGTGCGCCTTTACAGTGCCCGGGGCATCGCCCGCATCTTTCTCTTTCTTGCTCGCTTGTCCCTTCTTCGTGCTGCGCACGTAGGACTTTACGGCCACATCTCCCTCGAATCCCTCGTTGTGAACTTTGGCGTAGGGCACTTGGGCATTGCCGGCTGAGATGATGACCTTATCCGGCCCCACATAGTCGGGGCGAATACTATTCATCAGATTGCCGCTTTGCACCAACAGGGAGCCGCTCTTTTTCGGCCGCCCGGGCACCCACGGCGCCCCATCGAAGGCCTTTTCCTTGAAACGCTCTTTGTAGTATTCCACGGCCGTTTCGGCCACAACGGCAGGCGCAGCGCTTTCAATCTTCGCCGGCAGTGCCTTCAGATAATCCCCGAACTCTTCCAATTCCATATGCTTGTACTTTTCTATTCCGTTGTATTTTTGCGTCGAAGTTCGCGATGGCGGAGTAAGGCTATAGGTTCCTCGGGGATGGTGGGGCTTTTGCCGGCTGGATAATAACAGCGCCAATCGCTTACAATCCCCATAAGCCGGAGCGATCCGGCTTATTTTGTTTTCGGACGTTTCCGGATCAGCAACCCACGGCGCGGTGCTTTATCCCTTAGCACATACCATGATTTCAGCGTCAGCTTCGCCCGCTCCACTTTCCCAGTTACGGCGATCGCCTCGTCTTTGTAGTACTTAATCATTACATAATTGTCCAAAGCCTTTACCTTATTGATTCGGTCTTTCCGCTCCCGGCCAAGCCACACCTCGTCGGGCTCAGCGGCTACGTCCCGAATGGCATTCAAGTATTGCGTTCGGAAAGCCCTCTTCTTGTATTTATCACTCGCATGCGCAATGAATCCTTCTTTCCCCATCTGCCATACACGGCCGGCATAGTCTTTCACTTTTAACAGCTCCGTGCCCGCCTCGACTACCTTATTGGCCTCGAACCACGCTTCCGCCGAGCCCTCGTATTTAGGCACCTCGCTCTCCGCCTCCCGCTTTAGCGTGTCGATGGATTCGCCGACGCCCCATTCGCGCGGGGTGATCTGTTCGAGCGTCTTGCTTGACATGTCCGGAAACTTGCGGATATACATCTGATCAGCCGTAAACACCTCGGCCACGTCCGCCCGATTGATGCCAAAGCCCTGCGCCTCGCATCGCTTCCATTCGTTAGAATCGAGGTAAGCATCGCACTGCTGTTGCATTGCATCGAAGTCGATGTTTTCCCCCTCGTGTGCCATTTTTGGAACGATGTAGCACCGGCAGTTCCACCCATTGGGCGGCATGATCTTTTTCCAGCGCGGGTCGTCCGTCGGGAGGATCAGCCCCTCCAAATCGCGATGCTCTTGCCTTACGCGGTTATCGCCCACGGTGCGGTATTCCCAAAAGGGAAAGACGTTTGCCTGCGCCAGTAATCGCCGGTAGGTGCTGGCAGATTCGGCCACGGAAACGGCCGTGCCGTACTCCGTGCGCAGCCATTGCTCATTAAAGACTTTCGTCACCCCCTTGGCCTTCTTCCGGAAGTCGTTAAAGCCTTTGCTCTCGCGGAACAGGCGGTTCAACTCGTTCACCTCAGCCAGCGTTTTGGCTGCTGAGAAATGAAACAAGTTTTGCTCCAAGGCCACGAGGTAGGCATCATCATTGGCATTGTAGACAAAGCCACCGTCGGCCAGCCGAACGTCTGCACGGCGATAGCCCTTTCGCAGTCCGCGGATGAGCTCCGTGTGCGTGTAGGCAAACAGGTCGGCGCTGAAATAAGCGCGGCCCTTTGTCTCAATCGTCTGCCGGATCAGGGCATCCGCAAGGGTGGCCTCCGAGAGTGTGAGGATGTTGGATGTCGCCCGGCCGGATGACCGGGCGGGGACGAAAAAATCGAGCACCCGGGAAAAAAGGTTGCCGCGATCCGCATGTTTCACTTTGCCGCCCGTCGGCGCATCGCCCTCCGATGCCTTTTTGTCAGGCGCGGGGGCGTCTGCTTTGTCCTTGTCGGGGGCGGTTTCTTCGTCCGTTTCATCTCCCTCACTGTCCCCCTCGGGCACGCCAAACAGCGGCTGCGCCTGCCGGCGGGCGATGGGTTCGCCGGGCTCGGGCAGGGGGATGTTGTACTTTTCATGCAGGTAGCTTTGCGGGATGGGTAGGATGTCCGAGAGTTGAACGATTTCGGGCACCTCGAGCTCACGTTTGGCATCCATGTAGCGGAACTTCCCACCGGTGATCGGATAGCCGCGGCGGATGAGCATCGGCACGAAATAGCGATTGAGCATGCGCTCCACGAAACGCCTATCGGCGCGGTGCTTCTTTTCTTGTACAGCCATGTGCACTTGCCCTTGCGCCAGCGAACTGCCATCTACGGTGGTCATCGTCTGCCCCAGTATGGTGATCAGAATCTCCTCCGTGCAGGCCTGCCGGAACTCTTTATATAGAAGCCCGTTTCCGGATGAGGCGTTGGCTTCCTGCGTGGCCTCCGTCTCTTTGGGGATAACGAGATAGGGCGCCGATCCGGCCGTCTCGAAGGCACGGATCAGTTCGCGGCGGCTGGCCTCGTCCATTGCGCTGTATTTGCCGATGCGAAGGGGCATGCCGAACAGCTCGACAAACTGCGCCCAGTCGCCAAACCCGCCGCGTTTGTAGATGACCAGTGGCGAGACCTTCAGCAGTAGCCCGAGGTCGTCGTCTTTGCCCCACTGGATCACCCGATCATCGCCGGCGTAGGAGATGCCGCGGTCGTCCGTCTGCTGCCTTACGATCTCTTTCAACTTCGGGCGGATGTGCTTCCGATTGATGGACGTAAAGCGGAAGGTGTGCTCCTCGTCAAAGTCGAACTCGTCGACGGAGATACCCCAGAATTTGGCCATCATAATCTCGCCGATCAGCTCCTCGAACTCGACCGTATCCATCAAATCATACATCACATCGACGTCTTTGTTGTCGATCGTAAACGACAGATCGGCGTCTTTGACAGCGTCGATACGTTTATCGATGGCGTCGGCAAGCACGCCATCCAGCAGGATGTCGCTATATAGGTCGTAGAGCTTCGTGCGGTTACCTGGCTGCCTCATAAATGGCGAATTGCAGCGTTGCCTTCGACACTCCGGCTCGGTCACATACTAAGGTATGCTCCCTAAAGCCTTCGGTCTCGGACGCCTTGCACTTCATCCATTTATGAGACACCCTGAGCCAGGCTTGAGGGCGGAGCGCCACGATGCCACATCGTGCACGGTACGCACCACGGGCTGCACGATGATCTGCGTAGAGATGGGGCCAGCGGCGGCCTGTTTATGCTTCATTTTATTGCTCATTAAATGGCGTTTAATCGGGGTTTAATTGATGTTGAATTGTTGAATTGTTTAGTTGTTTAGTTGTTGAACAATTCAACGAATAAACGGGGCGAAGCCCCCAACAACTAAACAGGCCGCAAGGCCTAAACAGCTTAAAAGTGCTGGCCGCGTTTGGGGTTGCTGCCGAAATGGATCTTTCCGATCGGCGATTCATTGCCGGGCTCAGTGGTGCGCGGGGGGAGGTCGGGCGAGAGATCACCCTTTTGCACGAGGCGGAGCCACGCGATGGCACTGTCGTAGCGCTTTTCGCGCAGTTCCATATCGATGCAGGCATTCCCGAGGTTCACAAAGTGCCACACGGCAATGTCTTTGACAAATAGCAGCAACAGCGCATTGCGCGCCTCACCCTCAGCCGAGAAAATGGCAGCCGTGTCGAAGTCATGCAAGTAGCTTTTGGCCTCGGCAATGGCAGCATCGATGGCGGCCACGGGTATGGCCTCCGTGTCGCGGCTAATGACGGCCACCGTCTCGTCGTGCAGGTGGGTATAAAGTTCGTCGACGGTCAGAAACATGGGGGAAGAAGTGAAAAACGAAAAGTGAAAAACTAAGCCTGCCCGGCGCTCAGCTGGGCAATGATTTCGCGCTCGCGGTCGGAGATCGCCCACACATGTGCTTCGATCTCCTGGGCGGCTTTTTCCGCTTTATGGCGGTCGGCCTCGAGGAGGGCAGCTTCCATACGGGCGGCCTGCCTATCGGACAGCAGGAAGCCGCTGCCGTAGATGGCTTTTTTCGCCGCCTGCTGGCTATCCAAACGGCGGACAAACGCGGCCTCGCTGCGAGGGATCGAGATGGCGACGCCATGAACGGCGCAGCGCGAGAGGCTGGAAAAGGTGAGTACGTGCGCGGGGTAGCTGTAGCGCGGCGGCAAAGGTTTCTTTTTGTATTCGGCCGCTTTTAGGCGCTCGTAGAGGTCGGGCACGGACATGGCCAGCGTGTCGCCGAATAGGTTGCTGACAAAGCCGGTTTTGACTACAGCGCCGTTCTCGAAGGTCACATCCGCGCCGCAAACGATGCGCGTGTAGGGCGCATCGAGATTGAATATCGTCTTATGATGAGCGAACAGGAAGAAGCGGACGCCGTGGGCGAGGTACCACCGCACGATCTCGGCGAAAATCGAGAATGGCGGATTGTCCACCACGACGCACCCGTCGGGGTATTCCACTTGTTTGTAGTCCGTATCCGGCCAAAAGGGACGTATGATCTGGGCGCCGGCGAGGTCGACCTGTTCGCCTAACCAGCCGAGCACGATGTCGTATACCTCGGGCGGGGTGAACTGTTGAGGGCTTACGCCCTTTCCCTGAATTGTTGGGGGCTTCGCCCCGTTTATTCGTTTAGTTGTTGGAGGTTGAACGAATAAACAGTTCAACAACTCAACGCGGCCGACAGGCCGCAAACAATTCAACATCAAACGGGGGCGCAGCCCCCATCACACGATGGCGGCAACCTTATCCCGATCTATCCAGTAGGGGACGTCTTTCCCGTTGTAATACTTCACCTGTCGGCGCTCGAAGTCGACGGCTTCGATAGGGTATTCGTGGCCGTCTGTGAGGCGCACCTTCGTGTGGCTCGAGAAGAGCACGTGGTCGAAGAGGCGTTCCGTGAGGGGCTCTGCATAGGGAGTCATGGGCGATTAATCAATTGTTGGCGGCCTTTGGCCGCGTTTGATGTTGAATTGTTGAAGGGTTGGAATGTTGAATTGTCGTAGGGGCGCCCCTTGTGGGCGCCCAGGTATTCATGCCCCTTGTGGGCGCCCGGGTATTCATGCGCCTTGTGGGCGCCCACAAGGGGCGCCCCTACAACCCGGCCGGGAGGCCGATGGCATTACGGGGCAAAGGTGATACTGTGGAGCCGGCGGAGCCAGCCGCGGCGGTACTTCAGGCTGCTGGGGCGGTGGCGGCAGATGTCGTCGATGAACTGCTCCCGGGCTTGCATGAGCCGGTCGAAGAGTTCGCGCTGTGGGGTGTAGGTGTTCACGGCGCGGAGCGTCTGGGGGCCTACACGGCCGTCGACGCGCACGCCGAGCAGGCGCTGGGGGATGCGTATGCCGGGCGAGCCGGAGGCCCAGACCCAGTCGACGAGCAGCATGGCTATGGATTGGTTCAGGATGTGGTCGGCCTGCCAGCGATCCCAGTAGAGGGTGCGCAGGATGTCCCACCACTCGGCGTCGGTGATACCCCGCAGCCGTTCGGGTGTGGGGCGTGGGTAGCCGCGGCGGCGGCAGTAGTATTCGTAGGTGGCGAGGGTGACGCCGCGCATGGTGTGTCCGCCCGGATCGTCGGGGTCGTTGGCGTAGCCGCCTTCAAAGCGCCGAATGAAGGCGCCCATGGGTGTGATGTCGGCCATAGGGGATAATTGTTAATGATTAATGGTCAATGATTAATTGTTAATGATGGGGGGGGGCGCCCCTACGAGG
>MIQB01000084.1 GCA_002890585.1 Tannerella sp. oral taxon 808 | reverse complement strand
TGCGGAAATGCTCCGTTGACGATCGTCGTTGGCGTTTTTCCTTGCGGAAATGCCCCGTTGACGATCGTCGTTGGCGTTTTTCCTTGCGGAAATGCCTCGTTGACGATCGTCGTTGGCGTTTTTCCTTGTGGAAATGCTCGTTGACGATCGTCGTTGGCGTTTTTCCTTGCGGAAATGCCCGTCGACGATCGTCGACGGGCATCCTCGAAGCCCCCCAATCAAAAGATACAATAGGTCAAGCGGCGAGATAGAGGATTCGCCAACATTCCAAACTTTATTGACATGACATACCTCGTCTGCGGGGAAACTCAAATTCGCGTACCCCATACGATCCGTTATAGAGCCGTTTTGGCCCGGAGCAGTCAGGGGAATTGGCGTAACTTTGGGGCATAAAAACATCAAAAACAGAGTATATAAAACCAAGAAAACAACGTCGTTATGGACAGTAAGATTCAGGAATTGACCGAGAAGATTTATCGGGAAGGCGTGGAGAAAGGCAACGCGGAGGCCGGGCGCATCGTGGCCGACGCCAAGGACAAGGAATCGCGCATGCTGGGCGAGGCGCGCACGGAGGCCGACGCCATCGTGGAGCAGGCACGGCGAGAGGCTGACGAACTGCGTAAGAACACGGAGGCTGAACTCCGGATGTATGCCGCGCAAGCCGTGGAAGCGCTCAAGACGGAGGTGGCCGACCTCGTCACGGATCGCGTGGTGAAGGAAAATGTGAAGGCCGCCACGGCCGATGCCGACTTCATGCGGCAGATGATGCTCGAAATAGCCCGCGAATGGGCGAAAAGCGGCGAGATGACCATCCAAACAGCCGACGCTGACAAACTGACAGCCTATTTCAAAACGAACGCGGCAGCACTGCTCAAGGGCGGCGTCAAGATTGAGGAGGTGAATGGCAATAAGGCATCATTCGCCATCGCCCCGGCCGACGGATCGTACAAAATCCACTTCGGCGAAGCCGAGTTTGTGGAGTATTTCAAGGAATTCCTGCGCCCGCAACTGATTGAGATGCTGTTCTCGAAATGAGCAAATACTATTACCTGATCGCGGGGCTGCCCGAGGTGGCCTTAGACGACGGAAGGCGCCCCTACACCGTGGCGGACTTCAAGGCGGAGGTGATGCCGATGCTTTCGGCCACAGACCGACGATTGTTTTCCTGCTTTTTCCTTCAATATGACAATCGCAACGTCCTGTCGATGCTGCAACGCGCAGAGTTGGTGTGGGATGCGCGCGGCATAGTGACGCGCGACGACGCGGAGGCTGTACTCGCAGCCATAAAGGAAGAAGAGGCGCTGCCGCAGACGGCCCTTCCGGCCTATCTCGTGGACTTTATGCGAGAATACCTCAAGGCCGCAGAAGAAGGGCGGACGATGGACAGCGCACAGTGGCAAGACCGGCTCACGGCGCTTTATTTCCGCTACGCCATGAAGGTGAAAAACGCGTTCGTGAGAGACTGGTACGAGCTAAACCTGAACATCGCCAACGTGCTCACAGCGCTCTCCTGTCGCAAGCACGGGCTGGATCGCGCAGAATACATCGTCCCAGCAAACGAGATGGCAGAAGCACTCCGGACATCGAACGCGCGCGACTTCGGGTTAGGCGAATCCGTGGAATACCTCCCGGAGCTGATGCGCGTGGCCGAGGAGCCAGACTTGCTGATGCGCGAGCGGCGAATCGACCTGATGAAATGGAGCTGGTTGGAGAATGGGACGTTCTTCAAGACCTTCGACTTCGAGCGGGTCTTCGCCTACCTGCTACAGATCGAGATGATCGAGCGGTGGGCAGCACTCGATGCAGCCGCAGGCGAGGCAACTTTCCGCAACATGGTGGGCGCACTGAAGAAGGGCAGCGCCACGGTATTGGACGAATTCAAACGAAATCACACAAAATAGATACTACATAGAATGACTACGAAGGGAACTGTAAAAGGCATCGTATCGAACCTGGTCACTGTGGAAGTGAACGGGCCGGTGTCACAAAACGAAATATGCTACATCACCGTGGGCGGCGTCCGCCTGATGTCTGAGGTGATCAAGGTGATCGGGCGCAACGCCTATGTGCAGGTGTTTGAGAGTACGCGCGGCATGCGCGTCGGCGACGAAGCGGAGTTCATGGGCCACATGTTGGAAGTGACACTCGGGCCGGGCATGCTCTCGCGCAACTACGACGGGCTGCAAAACGATTTAGACAAGATGGAAGGCGTCTTCCTCAAGCGCGGCGAGTACACTTACCCCCTCGACGACGACCGGCTGTGGGACTTCAAGCCGCTGGCCGCCGTCGGCGACACGGTCGAGGCCGGCGCATGGCTCGGCGAGGTAGAAGAGAATGCGCAGCCGCACCGCATCATGGTGCCATTCACATTTGAAGGCATATATAAGGTCAAATCCGTGGTGTCTGAGGGGCAATATCCCGTGACGCACACCATCGCCGTATTGACGGACGAACAAGGCGCTGAGCACCCGGTGACAATGATCCAAAAGTGGCCCGTGAAGCGCGCCATCACCTGTTATCGCGAGAAGCCGAGGCCCTATAAACTGCTCGAAACAGGCGTGCGCATCATCGACACGGTGAACCCGATCGTCGAGGGTGGCACGGGCTTCATCCCCGGGCCGTTCGGCACGGGTAAGACGGTGCTTCAGCACGCCATCTCGAAACAGGCCGAAGCAGACATCGTAATCATCGCGGCCTGCGGCGAACGCGCCAACGAGGTGGTAGAAATCTTCGTGGAGTTTCCCGAGTTAGTCGACCCGCACACGGGCCGCAAGCTGATGGAGCGCACGATCATCATCGCCAACACGTCGAACATGCCAGTAGCCGCGCGTGAAGCGTCGGTCTACACCGCCATGACCATCGCGGAGTATTACCGCAGCATGGGGCTCAAGGTGTTGCTCATGGCCGACTCCACCTCGCGTTGGGCGCAGGCGCTCCGCGAGATGTCGAACCGACTCGAAGAGCTGCCGGGGCCGGACGCGTTCCCGATGGACTTGTCTGCCATCATCGCCAACTTCTATGCCCGCGCCGGAATGGTCGTATTGAATAATGGAAAGACAGGATCGGTGACGTTCATCGGCACAGTATCGCCTGCGGGCGGTAACCTGAAAGAGCCGGTGACGGAGAACACGAAGAAGGTGGCACGTTGCTTCTACGCCCTTGAGCAGGCACGCGCCGACCGCAAGCGTTATCCGGCCGTCAATCCGATCGATAGCTACTCGAAGTATTTGGAGTATCCCGAGTTTGAAGAATATGTAGCAGAACACATTTCGCCGGATTGGCTCGGCATGGTGAACGAAGTGAAGACGCGTATGCTGCGCGGCAAGGAAATCGCGGAGCAGATCAACATCTTGGGCGACGACGGTGTGCCGGTGGATTACCACGTGACGTTCTGGAAGTCGGAGCTAATCGACTTCGTCATCTTGCAGCAAGACGCCTTCGACGCCACCGATTCCGTGACGCCGCTCGAGCGTCAGGAGTACATGATGAAGCGCGTGATCGACATCTGCCACCAAGATTTTGCCTTCGAGAGCTTCAGCGAGGTCACGGAGTATTTCAAGCGTCTAATCAACGTGCTCAAGCAGATGAACTATTCAGAGTTCCACAGCGAGCAGTTCGAGAATTACAGCCGGCAGGCCGAAGCCCTCTTGCAAGAGGCCGCCGCCGAGTCGAAACAATAAGAATCAAGTGAGATATGGCAACAAAAGCATTTCAAAAGATATTTACGAAGATCACGCAGATCACCAAGGCGACATGCTCGCTGAAGGCTACAGGCGTGGGCTACGACGAACTGGCTTCGGTGGATGGTAAACTGGCCCAGGTGGTGAAGATCGCCGGCGACGAGGTGACGCTACAGGTATTCTCCGGCACGGAAGGCATTCGCACGAACGCCGAAGTAGTATTCATGGGCAAGGCACCGTCGCTCAAGGTGGGCGACCAGCTGGCGGGACGTTTCTTCAATGCTTATGGCGATCCGGTAGACGATGGCCCCGTGCCCGAGGGGCGCGAGGTAGAGATCGGCGGGCCGTCGGTGAACCCAGTGCGCCGCAAGCAGCCGTCGGAACTGATCGCTACAGGTATCGCCGGCATCGACCTGAACAATACGCTTGTGACGGGGCAGAAGATCCCCTTCTTTGCCGACCCCGATCAGCCGTTTAACGAGGTGATGGCGATGGTGGCCCTGCGCGCCCAGTCAGACAAGATCGTCCTCGGCGGCATGGGTATGACGAACGACGACTACCTCTTTTTCAAAAACACTTTCAGCAATGCCGGCGCCCTCGACCGCATCGTCAGCTTCATCAATACGACGGAAGACCCGTCTGTGGAGCGCATCCTCGTGCCTGACATGGCCTTGGCAGCCGCGGAATATTTCGCCGTAGAGAAGCATGAGAAAGTACTGGTGCTGCTGACCGACATGACGAACTATGCCGACGCGCTCTCCATCGTGTCGAATCGCATGGATCAGATCCCGTCGAAAGACTCCATGCCGGGCTCGCTCTACTCCGACCTGGCCAAGATTTACGAGAAGGCCGTGCAGTTCCCTGACGGCGGATCGATCACCATCATTGCCGTGACCACACTCTCTGGAGGTGACATCACGCACGCCGTGCCCGACAACACGGGTTACATCACCGAGGGACAGCTCTACCTGCGCCGCGACAGCGACGTGGGCAAGGTCATTGTCGACCCGTTCCGTTCGCTCTCCCGACTGAAGCAGTTGGTGACGGGCAAGAAGACACGTGAGGATCACCCGCAGGTGATGAACGCGGCCGTGCGACTCTATGCTGACGCCGCTGATGCCAAAACGAAAATGGAGAACGGTTTCGACCTGACGGATTACGACAATCGCGCCTTGGCCTTCGCCCGCGATTACTCCGAGAAGTTGCTCGCCATCGACGTCAACCTCGACACGACAGAGATGCTCGACGTGGCATGGACACTCTTTGCCAAGCACTTCAAGCAAGCGGAGGTCAACATCAAACAGGCGCTTGTGGACAAGTATTGGCCAGCGGCGCAATGAGCGGACTCTTCGCAATGAACTGTCATGGCTATTAAATTTCAATACAACAAGACCTCCCTTCAGGGCCTCGAAAAGCAACTGAAGGTGCGCGAGCGTGCCCTGCCAACCATCAAAAGCAAGGAGAGCGCACTGCGTATGGAGGTGAAGCGAACGAAAGGCGAGGCAGCAGCATTAGAAGATCGGTTGGAGAAAGAGATTCGGAACTACGAATACATGATGGCGCTCTGGAATGAGTTTCGACCCGATCTGATCTCCGTGGAGGATGTCCGACTCTCGGCACGAAAGATTGCCGGCGTGCCCGTCCCCGTGCTCGACGGTGTGGAGTTTCGCATCGCGCGCTACAGCCTCTTCAGCGCCCCCTCGTGGTACGCCGACGGCATCGAGCTGCTCAAGACGATGGCCGAAACAGGCATCGAAGCGGAGTTCACCAACCTGAAGCTCGACATGCTCGAACGTGCCCGCCGACGCACCACGCAGAAGTTGAACCTCTTCGAGAAGGTGCAGATCCCCGGCTACAAAGACGCCATCCGTAAGGTGAAGCGATTCATGGAAGACGAGGAGAGCCTCTCCAAATCGTCGCAAAAGATTATGCGCGCCAATCAAGAAAAACGTAACGCGAAGGAGGCAGAAGCATGATTGTAAAAATGAGCAAGTACGCCTTCATGGTGTACCATAAAGAATACGACGCCTTCCTGGAAATGCTGCGCTCGCTTGGCGTGGTGCATATCCGGGAAACAAAGTCAGAGAAAGACGACGCGGGGCTGCAACGCCTCATGGCCGAGCGCAAACGCCTCGAAAACGAGTTGCGCCAGCTGAGGCAAACGCAGGAGAGTCGCCTCGAAGCATTGAAGGATGAAGCGAAAGCCGCTGGCAACAAGGCAAAGATCACACTACCCATCGCCCCCGAACGCCCCGTGACGGCTGAGGAGGGTGCTGCCCTGTTAGACAAGATCGACGACCTGCGCGACCGGATCGAGAAGGCACAGACGGCCGAACAGGCCACGGAGAAAGATCTCGCCACGATGCAAGTCTGGGGTGAGTTTAGCTACGCCGACCTCCGGCGCCTCCGCGACGCAGGTCACGAAGTCACCTTCTTCTCCTGCCCCGCCGCACGCTACGACGAAGCCTGGGAAACGGACTTCTATGCCGTCCCCATCGCCACCGCACAGTCGGCCACGTATTTCATCACCATCACGCCCGTCTGCACACCAATCGAGATCGACGCCGAACGCGTCCGCATGCCGGAGAAAGATCTCTGCACCCTCCGCGACACGCTCCAGACGCAGCGTCTGCAACGCGAGGAACTAAATGCCCAGCTACTCACCATCGCCCTCGACGACTACCGTACGCTCGAAGCCTACGATCGACTGCTTGAGAACGAGTACACGTGGGACAACGCCAAGGTGCAGACCGAACGCGAGGCCGACGACCGACTCATGCTGCTCGAAGGTTGGATCCCCGCCGCTGAGGAGCAGTCGCTCGAGGCGGCCCTCGACCGTGGCAACTACTACTGCCGCAAGCTCGAGATCACCGATGCGGACGACATCCCTGTTGAGCTAAAGAACAATCGCTTCAACCGCCTCTTCGAGCCCATCACCCGACTTTACTCCCTGCCCAACGCCCACGAGTTCGATTCCACGCCCCTCTTCGCCCCCTTCTTCATGCTCTTCTTCGGCATCTGTTTCGGAGACGGAGGCTACGGGCTCCTGCTTCTCCTCTTGGGCACACTCATGAAGCACAAGGCCAAGGCCGACGTGAAGCCCATTCTCTCCCTGCTGCAATGCTTCGGCATCGCTACGCTCATCGTGGGCACGCTCTCCGGCTCCTTCTTCGGCGTCAACTTGGCCGAGATCCCTGCCTTAGCCTCGGTGAAGCGTTACTTCCTGTCGAGCGACAACATCATGAACCTCTCTATCCTGATCGGCTTCGTCCATGTGCTCTATGGCAAGTTCGTAGCCGCCATGAAGGTCAAAGTGCAGCGCGGACTCAAGTACAGCCTCGCCGGTTTCGCATGGGTCTTCCTCATCCTGGCCCTCGCCTTGGCTGTCGGCCTACCGATGGCGAATATCCAGCTTCCGCAACCCGTCGTCTACGCCCTCTATGGCGTGGCCGGAGTGGGCGCCCTCGTCGCCTTCTTCTACAACTCGCCCGGAAAGAACGTCTTCCTCAACTTCGGTTCGGGCATTTGGGCGACGTACAACACCGCCTCCGGCCTTCTGGGCGACACCCTCTCCTACATCCGGCTCTACGCCATCGGCCTGACCGGATCGCTGTTAGGGGGCGTCTTCAACACGATGGCTATAGATATGACCGCCGGCCTGCCCCTCTGGGTGCGCTGGCTGCCGATGCTCCTCATCCTGCTCTTCGGACATGCCCTTAACATCGGCCTGAGCATGATCAGCTCGCTCGTTCACCCCATGCGTTTGATCTATGTGGAGTACTACAAAAACTCGGAGTTTGAAGGCGGCGGAACCGCCTACGCTCCCTTCCGAAAAATATGAACCAATGAATAATGAATAATAGAACCTCAAAAACAAAGAATTTAGAATTATGGGACCCGTATTATTAGCGTATGTAGGAGTAGCACTGATGGTAGGCCTGAGCGGCATCGGCAGTGCGTATGGATTGACAATTTGCGGTAACGCCGTGGTGGGAGCGATGAAGAAAGCCCCGGAGAAAATGGGTACGTACATCGCCCTGAGCGCCCTGCCCAGCTCGCAAGGACTTTACGGCTTCGTTGCCTATATGATGATGCAGAAATACCTCGTTGGCAGCATCCCCTGGGTAGCCGCCGCAGGTATCTTAGGCGCCGGGCTGATCATGGGCTTTGCAGGCTTCTTCTCGGCCGTCCGTCAGGGACAGGTTTGCGCCAACGGCATCGCCGCCACCGGCTCTGGTCACAACGTCTTTGCCGCCACGATGGTCATGGCCGTATTCCCCGAGCTCTACGCCATCCTCGCCCTCGTCGTGTCTATCCTGATCTCCTTCACCTTCCCCGCCGTGGTGGCCTGATCAGTCGCCTTCAAGAAGTATCAATGCCCCCTCTGCTCTTATCCCAAACAGAGCGAGGGGGCTTCTTTTATCTCCTACACCTGCCGGCCGAGCAAAAAGGTATCTCGTATTAGGTAACGTGAGTTCGACGTAAGAATGAGGTCCGCTTTTTCATAGAGCATGTCTTTGCAAAAGCGCTCGGGCGGCCAAAACGTTTTTGGAAATGCTTTGGCGTTTGCGCAAGCCGCGCAAGTCCCGCGGCATTTACCGAGACGTTTGCGCAGGTTGCGCTGGGTTCCGCGGCATTTACCGAGACGTTTGCGCAAGCCGCGCAAGTCCCGCGGCATTTACCGAGACGTTTGCGCAAGCCGCGCAAGTCCCGCGGCATTTACCGAGACGTTTGCGCAAGCCGCGCAAGTCCCGCGGCATTTACCGAGACGTTTGCGCAAGCCGCGCAAGTCCCGCGGCATTTACC
>MIQB01000083.1 GCA_002890585.1 Tannerella sp. oral taxon 808 | reverse complement strand
AAAATGATTTTTGACGCCCGAAAAGAGGGTCATTTCGCTCCAAAATGATTTTTGACGCCCGAAAAGAGGGTCATTTCGCTCCAAAATGATTTTTGACGCCCGAAAAGAGGGTCATTTCGCTCCAAAATGATTTTTGATGGCTGAAAAGAGGGTCATTTCACTCCAAAATGATTTTTGACGCCTGAAAAGAGGGTCATTTCACTCTCCGAGCAAGTCTGGCCGCAGTCGCGCGGTGCGTTCCTGGGCTTGCTGGAGGCGCCACTCAGCGATGCGTCGGTCGTGACCCGAGAGGAGGACCTCCGGCACCCGCCAACCCTTGTATTCGGCCGGTCGAGTATAGACGGGCGGGGCTAAGAGGCCGTCCTGGAAGGAGTCGGAGAGGGCGCTCTGCTCGTCGCCGATGGCTCCGGGCAGCAGGCGCACGGTGGCGTCGGCAATGATGGCCGCGGCCAGTTCGCCGCCCGTCAGCACATAGTCGCCGACGGAGATCTCGAGCGTGATGAGGTGTTCGCGGATGCGGTAATCGACGCCCTTGTAATGGCCGCAGAGGATGATGAGGTTCTGGAGCAGCGAGAGGCGGTTGGCCATCGGTTGATCGAAGCGCTGTCCGTCGGGCGAGGTGTAGATCACCTCGTCATACGTGCGTTCGGCCCGTAGCGCCGAGATGGCACGGTCGACGGGCTCGATCTGCATCACCATGCCCGCCTCGCCGCCGAAGGGGTAATCGTCCGTGCGTCGCCATTTGTTCGTCGTGTAGTCGCGCAGGTTGTGGAGGTGGATCTCGGCCAGGCCGCGGTCTTGCGCTCGGCGGAGTATGGAGCAGTTCAGGCAGCCGTCGATCATCTCCGGCAGCACGGTGAGGATGTCTATTCGCATAATAATGGGTTAGGTGTAAACATGAAAAAAGCCAAGGATTGAATGGGGATCAATCACTTGGCTTCTGCTTCGGCGCGTACCCAGACCCGGGGTCGAACCGGGATGGAAGTGAATCCACTGGTGTTTGAGACCAGCGCGTCTACCGATTCCGCCATCTGGGCCTCGTCTGTGGAAGACGCCGCAAATGTAAACGCATTTCCATAAGGTCAAATTCCGAAGCTGTGCGATCTTAAAGCGGGGGCCCTCCCCCTCTCAGCTTCTTACTTCTTTTTACCCTGCTCCTTTGCGTACTTCTCGGCTAACTCCCGGGCGCGCGCTATGCGTTTGCCGTTGTCCGGGTGCGACGAGAACATCTTCTGCACCGTCGAGCGCTTGGCTCCCGCGGAGAGGTCGGCCAACTTCTGCAAGCCATTGGCCAATCCGTATGGGTCGAAGCCTAACTCTGCGCATTTCTTGATGCCATACGCATCCGCGGCCGACTCCTGCTTCTGCGAGAACTGTGCACCGAGGAACGACTGGACTAACTTGTCGAGTTGTGTGTCGGAGAGTCTCGAGACGGTGTTGCTCACGGCGCCTGCCGCGTCGATCAGCCCCGCCGTCATGTAGGCCTGCTTCATCGCGTCCTTCACGTCCGTGTTAGCCACATGCCCGATCTCATGCCCGATCACGCCCATCAGTTCGTCGTCGTCCATCAGATCCATCAGCGAACTGAAGACGCGCACACTGCCGTCGCCACAGGCAAAAGCGTTGATGTCGACCACGAGGTAGACCTTGAAGTTCAGCGGCACACCGTTCACCTCCTTAAAGTCCTTCGTCAATCGCTCCAGCCGCTGCGCATATTCCGAGTCATCCTCAGCCACGGTGTTGTGCTTATCCATCCACGTCACCGCCTCCCGGCAGAGCTTATAGATGTCGTCATCGCTCAGGCTAACAGCCTTGGCCATGTTGGTCGTTGCCTGCTCAGCCTTCCTGAGGTTGACGTTCTTTCCGCCGATTTTGATTTGCGCTTCGGCCACTGTCAGCATCATGGCAAACGCCACGAACAAGATCAATTTTTTCATAAGTCAAAGTTTAGTTTGAGGGTGTAATACATTGATTGATTGCGCGACAAATGTAAAAGCACAATTAAATCTCCTTTATCAGACCTATTTCGGTGCCTCCCCCTCCGTCTCCGACACGCTGCGGCTGCACTCGGGGCACAGCCCGCGCATGTTGACGCAGAACCTTTCGAGCACAAACCCATCGCCCGTGAAGAGCGCCGACTGCAAGTTGGGCTGCGGCAGATCAAAGATGCGATTGCAGAGGCGGCATTGGAAGTGGGCATGGGTGGAGGTGTCGCCATCGAAGCGTGCGTTGTGCCCATCGATATCGATCTGAAGAGCAATGCCCTGCTGGATGAATAGCTTCATCGTGTTGTACACCGTGGTCTTGGAGAGCGTGGGAATCTCTGGGTGCAGGTGCATGTAGATTTCCTCTGCGGTGGGGTGGGTACGGTTGTCCCAGAGATATTGCATGATGGCCACGCGTTGCGTTGATGGCCGTATGCCATGCGCGATCAAGTATTGCCGCGTCTTTCTCGACTCAGTTTGTTTCATATAGGATTTCTCTTTTACCGCAGGCAAAGGTAGATGGAATCCCTATCTGCCTCAACCGGAAACGCATGCCTGATGGCCATGCGTAAGGGAGGGGGAGATGGTGGTGGTATTCATTCTGCCTCCGGGGGGGTATATCAAAAACAGAAGCGCCTTGCTACGGGGGAGGCAAAGCGCTTCATTTCATATAGACGATTAAATGATATCCGGTGTGCCTTCGGTGGGCGGAGCCACTCCGCTATCATCGTCCGAGATGTTCACGATGCGATCCACCACGTAACGCGAATAGCCGCGCCAGGGCAGGGCGCCGAGATACTCGGTGTAATGCAACTCGACCGTCTTACCTCCGGCATCCATCAGCTGATCGGCCACCTCTTTGTCGGAGACGGAGAAGACGAACTCGTTCGACTGGAAGCCGCCCGTCTCAGCCGGACGGATGCCTGCTTGGATCAGGCGGCCTTCGTAGGTCTTAAACATGATCCCCTTGTGAACGACGTAGTTCAGCTTGCCCGACTTCATGCCTGTGGCAAACGGGAAGTAGTAATAGAACCCGCCCACAGCCAGCAGCACGACCAACACGATGGGCAGGGTGATGCTAAGGATGCGGCGCAGCTTACGGCGGCGTACCTCGGCGCGTTCTACTTTGTCAACTAAAGACTGCATAACGACTCGGATGGTTCTTATTTGATTCCCAGCTTCGTGCGCAGCGCCTTAGGCAGGGCGTCTTTGTGCACGGCTACGTTGATCGTCTTGTAGGCCACGAATGCCTCAGTGACGTACCAGATGCCTTTGTACTTCGTGTCCGTACCCCAAGAGTTCTTCACCATGTAATACTTCCGCCCTGTCTGATCCCGGGCGATGCCGTAGAGGAGCATGCCGTGGTCGTCAGTGGTTTGGAAGTTGTCGAAGCCTTGCTGGCGGAGCTCCTGCGTGACCTTGATCTCCTTGCAGCCCGGCTGCTCGATCATCTTACGCAGCTCTTCGTCTTTGGCTGAACGGGAGAGGCCTACCCAACGCGCTTGGTCGGAGCCGGAGGTCTCGAGTGCCTTCACGTCGGCGGCGATGCCGAGGCCATTGCGGGTGAAGCCTTTCTCGCTCACGTCGGTGCCCCAAGCCAGCGTGTAGCCTGAGTTGATGGCGTTGTCGATCACTTCCATGAGCTCGTTGAGGGGGATGTTGTAGCTCTCAGCCCAGCGCCAGTTGTCTTCGATCTCGATGGCAAAGGGGGCATAGAAGGGATGGTGGGTGAAGGAGGTGAGAGAGACGTAGTCGTTGAAGTTGAGGCCGAGCGATTCGCCGTAGCTCTTCGGGGTGTACTGCTTGCCTTTGTAGGTGAACTTCTCGGGGATCTTGCCGAGGTAGGAGTCAATGATGGCATCGAAGCCTTTCTTCCAGACGGGGGAGAGCTTGCCGTTCTTGTTGCTGACGATGGCTTTGACGTAGCTCGTGGCTACCTCGGCCAGCTCGTTGTGCACGTGGCTGTCTTCGCCGTACTCGAGGCCTTTGTAGAGCTCGCCGGGCATGGCGCCGTAGTGCTTGAAGACGTAGAGGACGTCAGCAAACGATCCGCCCTGGGCGAAGTTTATCAGGCCATGCAGGCGGACGTATTTGTCGGCCTTGTCCTTGTAAGAGTGGTTGACGATGAACATCTCGGAAAGATCTACCTCGCCTTTGCCGATGCGCAACAGCTCAGCCTCGATCATGCCTACACCGGAGAACGACCAGCATGTGCCCGTGCGGTGTTGGTTCTTAATGGGTGTCACCTTGATTTCCTTAACGGTGGTGAAATGCAAGCCTTCGGGCTTTGCTTCGTCCTTCTTTGCATCCTGTGCATACGTCGCGGAGAGTGCTGCCATCATGCAGCCTACACCCGCCATAGTAATCCATCTTTTCATGTCTTTAATACTGTAATATTTTATGATTGGTGCGCAAATATAGACGCTCCGAGTTAGGACTTGCAAGCGATGGGAATGGCGAGACGTCTACTTTTGGCGCCGCGCTCCACGCGTGGTGCGCCCCCCCGTCTTTCCCCGTGTGCTTGAACACCACGTTAAAAACAAGATAAATGAAAAGTAAAGTATCCGTTCCCTTTATGATGCTCGGTGTGCTCTTCTGCACTTGCCTTGTAGCGTCGAATCTGTTAGAGACCAAGGTCGTGAGGCTTTGGGAGATGCCCGGTGGGCATGTACTCTCTGTCACTGCGGGGTTGCTCGTCTTCCCCATTTCTTACATCATTAACGACTGCATCGCTGAGGTGTGGGGCTACCGCAAGGCGCGCCTCATCATTTGGTTGGGGTTTGCTATGAACTTCCTTGTCATTGCCCTCAGTCGGGTGGCCGTCATGCTGCCTGCTGCTCCCTTTTGGGAGGGGGAGGAGGCTTTCAACTTCGTCTTTGGGCTGGCGCCACGCATCGCTGCTGCCAGCCTGTTGGCCTTCCTCGTCGGGTCGTTCCTCAATGCGTATGTGATGAGCCGCATGAAGATCCACTCGCATGGGCGCCACTTCTCTGCCCGCGCCATCCTGTCCACACTGGCTGGCGAGAGTGCTGACTCGCTGCTCTTCTTCCCGATCGCTTTCGGTGGACTCATCCCGGCGGAGGAGCTGCTGAAGATGATTGCTGTGCAGGCGCTGCTGAAGACGCTCTACGAGGTGATCATTCTGCCTATCACCATCCGTGTGGTGCGTTACATCAAGCGTGTCGATGGTACGGATGCTTACGATGAGGGTATTTCGTACAGTGTGTGGAAGATTAAGGAGTTGTAGAGGGGGGGTACCCTGCATACGCCCTTTCAATGATTAATTATTAATGACCAATGATTACCCCCCTGAACGGGGCCTTCGTTATGAGGGTGCCGCACCGGCGAGTAATCATTAATCATTAACCATTAACCATCCCCCCCGCCTCTTCTCAGACGAGCCGCCGTGTGGGGTATGCCCAGCGGATGTCGGCATGGGTGGCGTAGGCCGTTAGGAGGTCTTCCCAGATGGCGGACTCGGTGCTGCGGATGCGTCGCGGCTCGCAGAGATAACGGCCGGTCAGCGTGATGCCATCTTCCATCAGCGCGATGTAGACGATGGGGGTGAGGTGCTGGTAGTGGACGTAATACATCTTGCTGGCTTCGTCCAGCCCTTGCTCGGCAGCGGGGACGACGTCGCCACCGTAACGGTTGAGCACCTCGAGCAAGATCTCACGCGCATGTTGCCAATTGCTGTCGAAGGTGAGGCGCACCCGGACTTCGTTCCAGATATATCGAAAGCCTTGATCGTAGTTGGCCTGAGGCATGGTGAAGATGCGGCCGTTGGGGATGTGAATGATGCGTCCGGTGCTCTGTTCGGCGTCGATGCGGTTGCCGATCTCGAGGATGGTGAACTGGAAGAGGCGGATGTCGATGATGTCGCCGCGGTCGTCGCCTATTTGCACGCGGTCGCCCACGGCAAAGGGCTTGCGGATGACGATGAAGAGCCAACCGGCCATGTTCTCCAAAAGGTCTTTGAGGGCGATGGCGATGCCGGCCGAAAGGAGGCCGAGGAAGGTGCTGACGTGCCGGAAGGCGTTGATCCAGACTAAGGCCACGAAGAGGAAGAGGCAGGCGGGGGCGGCGTAGGAGAGGGCGCGCTTCCAGCGATAACGCACCTTGTGGTTCGTCGTGCTCTTCCACACCAAGCGCAGGATGAGAAGGCGGATCAGCCAAACGGCCAAGAGGACGATGACGGAGAGGATGACTTTGCTATGGAAATCGGCGTCGAGGTGGAGGCCGAGGTTGTGGATGGAGGGCATAGGGGGGTAGGGATTAAGGGTTGTGAAATGGTTGCCGCAAAGGTAACAGGGGGTATAGAGGGCTGTCGCCTCCTGCTTTCGACCAGACCTATTAGGCTCCTCATCCCCCTTGCTGCCCCGAGTGAGGGGGACGAGAAGCCTGTGCGCATACACGCCCACTAATCCATGTGACTCGGCCCACCTAAGCTATGTGGGTCGACCCACCTAAGCTACGTGGGTCGGCCCACCTAACCCATGTGGCTGACACCCACTAACCCATATGGCTGACACCCACCTGCTTATGTGGCTGGCACCCACTAACCCATATGGCTGACACCCACCTGGACTAATGGGGGTATTAGCGCACATGCTACAAGACCATCGAACAGCAATGTGTGAGGTGGTCTGATCCGCCCAGGGCGAAACCCTGGGCGGGGGATGATGGGGAGGGGGATGATGGGGCGAATGATCCGGTAGGGTCGAATGATCTCACGAATAAATGGGCGCCACCCCGGTGCGGCCTGTAGGGCCGCCGGACGATAGCCCAGGGCGAAACCCTGGGCGGGGGATGATGGGGCGGTGGATGATGGCCCGAATGATCCGGTAGGGGCGAATGATCCCACGAATAAATGGGGGGGCACCCCGGTGCGGCCTGTAGGGCCGCCGGATGATAGCCCAGGGCGAAACCCTGGGCGGGGGATGATGGGGCGGTGGATGATGGCCGCCGGACCGGGGGCGGGGGGCGGGTAATCATTAATAATTAATCATCGACCGCCCCTCCCCATTAGATTATTGTTATCCGAGGGCCTCTTTTTTCTTACCCTAATTCTTTATTGAGGGGATGTATTAGGATGTGATTCCAATACGCATAGATTTGCCCCGCGTAAACAAACCGATCTATTATTAAAAGAGTATGCAAAAGAAAGTACTGTACATGTTAGCCTACCTCCTACTGGGGGTCGGCTGGGCTACGGCCCAAGTGTCGAGCGTGACGGGCATAGTCACCTCGGCCGACGATGGGGAGCCGGTCATCGGCGCCTCGGTGTTAGTGAAGGGTACGACGACGGGCACCGTGACGGACCTCGACGGCAACTTCACCCTACAGGTGCCTGCGGGCGCCAAGACGTTAGTCGTTTCCTACATCGGATTCCAGACACAAGAAGTGGCCGTAGCGCCCCGCGTTGCAGTAGCCCTCAAGGGCGACGACAAGCTGCTTGACGAAGTCGTCGTCACCGGCTATACCACGCAGCGCCGCGCCTCGTTCACCGGCGCCGCCGCCATTGTGGACAAGGACGCCCTGACGAAGAAGACGGACGCGAGCTTCATGAAGTCGCTCGAGGGCACCGTGCCAGGCGTGCAGATGAACAATGCCTCGAGCATGCCGGGCACCTTCGGCACCGTCTTTGTACGTGGCCGCGGATCGCTCAGCTCGGGCACGGCTCCGCTGTATGTGATCGACGGTGTGCCCGTGAACGCTGAGAACGAGGGAAGCACAGCAACGGACAACAACAACACGGACCCGATGTCGACCCTCAACCCCGCCGACATTGAGAACGTCACCATCCTCAAGGACGCCGCCGCAACAGCCATCTACGGCTCCCGCGCTGGCAATGGCGTGATCGTCATCACCACCAAGAAGGGTGCTGAGGGCGCTACGACGGTCAACTTCGAGATGAAGCAAGGTGCCGTCTCTATGGGTAATCACAACATGGACTACGCCGACGCCAAATCGTCGATGGACCTCTTCGCCAAAGGCTGGGTGGCCGCCGGAAAGGCAACCAACTATGAGGACGCTTACAAAGAGCTGACGAAGAACTACCACTGGGACGGCTCCAGCTCCACCGACTGGATCGACGCCATCACCCGCACAGGGCATTATCAGGACTACAACCTGAACATCTCCGGCCGCACCGGCAAGACGGGTTACTACCTCGGCCTGGGCTATTTAGACACCAAGGGCATCGTGATAGCCTCCGACTTTGCACGCTACAGCGGCCGCTTGAATGTGGATAGCAAGTTCAACCGACTCACGGTGGGCGCCAACACCTCCTTCAGCTACTCCGTCAAGAATGGCTTTGCCATGCGCACCAACGGCGCCATGAGCAGCCCGCTCGTGATCGCCGTCTCCATGATGAAGCCTTTCTACAAGATGCGCGACGAGAAGGGCAACTACCTCTTGCATAACAACAGCAATCCCGTGGCTATGTGTGACCCTGAGTTAGGTAACCTCAACCGTACCCGGGTGTGACACGAAGTCACATAGATAATTGCTAAGATGTCATATAAGACAGTTTT
>MIQB01000082.1 GCA_002890585.1 Tannerella sp. oral taxon 808 | reverse complement strand
TTAATCCCACCACGATGAAGCAGACGTCGCCCTGTTCATCCTTGAAGACGTTCTTCTGCACACCGTAGGGGTAGCCGAGGCTGGAGAGCCCCGAGGCCGGCTCCTTGATGCGCTTGATCACCTTGTTCGTCTTCAGGTCGATGAGCAGCATATCGATGCCGGGATCGCCGATAGGCATGCGTTGGGCGTTGACCTGCCAAAGGGGGACGTACATCGTTTCGCCGTCGAAGAAGAGGGAACCAAACTGCGGCACAGACACGCCTTTGTCTGCATAGGCGCTGAGGTTGATCTCGCCCGTGAGCTTCATCGTGGTGGGATTAAAGATGAGCAGCTTACCGATCATCGTGCTGAGGAAACCCTTTTCGGCGGAGTAGATGCGGCCGTGGGTAGCCATGCTGTTGACGGGCAGCTCTAATTCGGCCACCTTATTAAGGGCACCGCCGGTGGTGCGTTCCCACTTGGTGAAGGTGTTCGACTGGCCGTACTGCGGGATGGTGAAGATGTAGTTGCCGAGCACGTCCATCGGGGGCATACCGAAGCCGATCTGGCGCGCCTTCGAGTTGTTAACCGTCTGCGGCGCGATGCTGTCGATGAGTTGCAGCCAAGCGGTGCCGGACTGTCCGTCGGGGTTGGTGAGCATGGAGACGACGGCCACGTCGCCCTTTGCACCGCTGGGCGTCGGGGTCGGCGTCGGAGTCGGGGTGGGCGTCGGAGTCGGGGTGGGCGTCGGAGTCGGGGTAGGGATGGGCTCCGGTGTGTCTTTTTTACACCCTGTCCAAGTCAGGGTCATTGCGGCAAGCATGGCAAGGCCTGCCATTCGGAATACGTTCGTTGTTTTCATCTTGTTATACATATGAATTAGGTTTCACTTGAGTACGTAGCGCAGGCGGAGGGAATAGGTGCGCCCGGGCTGCGGATAGTTGAACTCACTGAAGAGCTTGGCGGCGGTGGCGTTGCCCACCTTGCCGGAGAGGATGATACGGCCGTCCATGAGGCTGTATTCCAGCCCAAGGTCGAGGCGCATGGAGCGCGGGATGTGGCGCTCTTGGTGGATGCTCTGCTCGAAGTCGTAGAAGTATTCCTCTACGAAGGAGGCGTCGGCAAAGAGGCGCGTGTTGGTGCGCTTCGTGCCGAAGAGGTTCTCGCGGTGATACTCCAAGCCGGCGTTGGCTAAGAAGTAGGGGACGTTCGGGATGCGCAGATCCTTGGTGGGGTTGGGAGCCTTGCTATCGGGTTCATATTCGCGAACGTCGCGAAGGTCTTGGTAGGTCACGTTGGCGTAACCGTAAAGCCAGGGCAAGACGTCGGCCTTCACCTCGGCCTCGGCTCCGAGGGTGCGCATTTCGCCGAAGTTCTCGTAGCGCGTCTGGACGTAGTTCTGCGTCTGGCGGATCATGTCGCGGAGATAGTTGCCGAAGAGGTTGACCTCCAACTGGAGGATGCCGTTCGGTATGCGCTTGTCCCAGAGCGTACCGAGGTTCACGTTGACGCCGCGCTCGGGCCGGAGGTCGCCCGAAGGGGAGAGGAGGTAGCCATCGCCGATGAGTTCGTTTTCGGTCGGGGTGCGCACCTCGTAAGCCACGGAGGCCTTGCCCATCCATTCGGGTGTAAAGCGGTAGCGCAGGGCGTCGCTGATGCCCCAATAATGCTTTTCGAGGTTGATGGGGATCTCCTCATGCCGGCCGAAGACTTCGCGCAGGGTGGTCTTCATGGAGTAGAAGTAGTACTTGCCGGTGAGGGAGTTGAGCAGGCGGTCGTTGTTCGACTTGTAGTCGTAACTCAGGCCGACGACGAGGCTGTTCATGGTGCTTCTGTAGTTCGTCTTGTAGCCCATCGCGCGATCCTTAAGGGTGTCCTTGGGGTGACCGTTGGCGTATTGCTGCAGCACGTTCAGGTTGATGGCGTTTTGGGCGGATAGGATGTAGTTCAAGTTGAGCTTCGTGCCGACGTGAAACTTGTCGAGCGTGCTGTACGACGGCGCCGAACCCATCTCGCCACCCAATGGGTGGACGGGGATGTAGGGCTTCATGTCCCAATCGTAGCGGTGCATGGCGGTATCGATGAAATGGAACCGCGAGAAGGCAGAGGCACCCTTAAAGTCGAGATCAAGCCCCGGGATGAGGAAGTTCTTCCGTTTGAGCTCCAACTCTATGACCCCTACCTTCGACTTGCTGTGGGCATGCTGAATGTTGTAATAGACACCCTGTATCTGCTTGTTGTTGATGAGGCCTTCAAGGTTGATCTTCAGCTCGTCGAAGTACCACTTGCGCGCCTTGATGCCGATGGCACCTGCCATCGAATTGAAGCGGTCGTGATCGCGTTTGATGAGTAGCCCCTTCTGATAGGGCGACTCCATCGTGTAGTTGTTGTCAGAATGCGTGTAGAAGCCACCGCCACCGATCTCGAGACCAGCGTTGGCCAGGTTGCGCTTGATGACGGCCGTAGCCTTGTGAGTGTTGAAGGATTCGATGGCGTAAGAGAGGTCGAGGTAGCGCGGCGGGTATTCCTTGAGCACGATGTTGATAGCGCCGCCCATCGCCGAACCGCCAAACTTGGCCGGGACGACGCCCTTGTAGATCTCAATCCGCTCGATCATACTGACGGGGATATCGTTGATGTCAATAAAGTCAGAGTTGTCGTTCATGGGCGATTCATCGATAAAGAAACCGATGCGCTTGCCTTCCAAACCACGGACGGAGATGCGCGAGGCACTGCCCACGCCGCCCTGCGAGCGGAGGGTGACACCCATCGTCTTGGTGAGGATGTCGCTCACATCGCTCACCGATCCGGCCAACTGATCGGCCGAAAGCACCGTGACGGGCATGGCCTGTTCGCGCAACTGTCGGGCCTCGCTCTTGGCCGTGATCACCACCTCGCTGAGGGATTTAGACTCGCCCTTGAGGCGCACTTTCAGCCGACGTGTCTCGCCCTCGCGTAGGGTGACTTGTTCAGTGTGGCTCTCGTAGCCCATGTAGTCGAAGCGCACGGTGTAGGTGCCCGCACGAAGGCCATTGAGGGTAAATTCACCGTTGCGCCCAGCCACTTCGCCACGCTTCAATTGCTCAATGTAGGCGCTGGCACCAATGAGCGGCTCTTCGTTAGCGGCGTCAATCACGACGCCTGTGATGCGTGCCGTCTGCGCCTCGACCTGGCTCCAAGCAATGACCGCAAACCACGCAATAAGTGTCAATAGGGTTGTCTTTCTCTTCATTATTCTTTTCTGATTTAAGGCCGATCCCCGGCCGATGGTGTTAAAAATGCGGCCGCAAATGTAGATGGGCGTGTAAGCCGCCTACAATCCCTAATAATTGGGGAAGGACAGCCGCCATAAAACACTTCGACGAAGGTGTCTAAAGGCAATAGAGCCCTGTCCAAGCCTTCAATCGCCCCCCCCCCGAATTAGCATAGCCGGTTACATTTGCGCGCTTTTCTTATAAATAACAGTCAGAGATGAAGCTGAAATTGATCTATCCGAAATGGAAGAAACTGAAGGGCCAAACCACGTTCAACCTGCCCCCGCACGGGCCGGTCGTGTTTGCCGCCACCCTGCCCGAGGACGTCGACGTGTCGTTCACGGACGAGAATGTCGAGCCGCTCGACTTCGACGAGGAGTGCGACCTCGTAGCCATCTCCATGATGCTCAGCACGCAGGTCAAGCGCGGCTGGGCCATCGCCGACGAATACCGCCGACGCGGCAAGCAGGTGCTCTTCGGGGGCATCTCGACCATGCTTCATGCCGAAGAGACGATGGAGCACGCCGACGCCGTCTTCCTCGGCGAGTCCGAGGGGCGTATGCAAGAGGTGATCGACGATTGGCGCCGCGGCCAGCTCAAGCGCGTCTATAACTACATGACCCGCCAGCCGGCCATCGAGGACGTCGGCCCCGCCCGCCGCGACCTCTACAAACGCCACCTCTACAACCACAAAGGCGTGCAGATGGTCGACCTCTTTCACGCCTCGCGCGGTTGCCGCTTCAGCTGCTACCCCTGCGCCGTGGCCTACCTCGGCGGGCGCATCTTCCGCCCCCGGCCGATGGATAAGGTGATCGAAGACCTCGCCTCGATCGACAACAACCGCCTCTTCATCGTCGACAACTCACTGGCCCAAAACAAGCAGTGGGAGATGGACCTCTTTCGCGAGATGATCCCCTTCAAAAAGAAGTGGATCAGCCACACCATCGAGGACGACCCGAAGGTGCTCGACCTGGCCGCACAGGCCGGCGCCTGGTATGTCTATCAAGCCGTCTACGACACCTCGAACTACATCCGCGAGCGCGTCAAGCGTTACCACGACCACGGCATCGGCGTCGAGGGCACCATCCTCCTCGGCCTCGACAACCAGTCCGAAGACGACATCAAGCGCCTCATCGACTTCCTCCTCGAGATCGACCTCGACCTGGCCGAGTTCACCGTCATGACGCCCTTCCCCCACACCAAGGGCTACGACGACTACCTCCGTCAGGGGCGCATCTTCGACTTCGATTGGGATCACTACAACGCCGGGCAGGTCGTCTTCCACCCCAAGAAGATGTCCGCCGAACGGCTGCAAGAGCTCTACGAATACGCCTGGGACACGTTCTATCACGACGAGAGTCAGGAGCAGAAGATGTTCCGCCTCTTCACGCAAGTCGTCATGCGCGAGATGGAGGACGGCACCTACCGCCCCCGCAATCGCGCCTTGGCCAACAAGTCGTTCGGCCACGACGTAGTCCGCAACATCAAAGCCAACTGACGGACGGAGACCCACAGGATGGCACGCACACTCACCGTTGCAGTCTTTTATTACACCCAGACCGGGCAGGCACTCGCCATCGCCCGGAGCCTCTGTGCGCCGCTTGAGGCGGCCGGCTGTCGCGTCGTCTGGCGGGAGATCCGCCCCGTGACGGCTTACCCTTTTCCGTGGTCGTCGGAGGCATTCTTTCAAGTCTTTCCCGAGTCGCGCCTCGGCATCGCCTGCGCCATCGAGCCGATAGACCTGAGCGGTGCGGTGGCCGAAGCCGACTTAGTCATCGTGGCCGGTCAGAGCTGGTACCTCTCGCTCTCCACGCCGCTGCACGCCTTCTTCCAGTCGCCCGAAGTGCGCGCCTACCTCCGCGGCCGACCCGTCGTCTTCGTCAACGGTTGCCGCAACATGTGGGTGATGACGCAAAGCGAAACGCGTCGTTACCTGCGTGAGATCGGTGCCCGTTACGTCGGCTTCATCGAGCTGCACGACCGTGCGCCGAACCTCGTCAGCGTGCTGACCATCATCCGTTGGCTGTTCTACGGACGCAAGGAGGCCACTCGCCTGTTGCCCGCCGCGGGCGTCTCGCAGCGCGACGTGGCCGACGCCGATCGCTTCGGCCTCACCATCCTCCGCACACTCTACGACGGGCAGTGGGAGCAACTTCAGGAGCGACTCATGCGCGAGGGCGCCGTCATCTTCATCCCCCACCTCTACTTTATTGAACGCAATGGCTACCGCATGTGGGGTCGTTGGGCGCACTTCGTACGGCGTCGGGGCGGCGCGGGCGATCCACGTCGGCGGGGACGGCTGCGCCTCTTCAAAGCCTACCTCTTCTTCGTGTTATACGCCGTCTCGCCCTTCGGCCTACTGTTCTATTGGCTCACCTACCCGCTGCGCCGCGCCGCGTTAAAGAAGGCCCGCCGGGAAGTATGCTTGATGTTGAGTTGATGAGTTGTTTGTTTGTTGAGACGTTGGGTTGTTCACTTGTTGAGTCGATGATAACACCTAAACGCCTAAACAATCCCAACACCTAAACAGATAAACAGATAAACACCTAAACACCTAAACAGATAAACAAACAAACACCTCAACAATCCCTCACCCCCTAATGAAATACATCTACATCACCCACCTCTCCACCTTCTTCCCCAACGCCCCGGTACGCAACGAAGAGATGGAGCATTATATCGGACTCGTTAATCCGAAATCGTCCATCGCCAAGCGCTTGGTGTTAGAGAAGAATGGCATTCGCAGCCGCTATTACGCATTAGACAAGGACGGCCGCGTGACGCATACGAACGTCGAGATGGCCGCGCTGGCCGTACGCCGACTGCTCGCGGAGGCCGCGATGACGCCCGCCGAGATCGACCTGCTGGCCTGCGGCACCGCCTCGCCCGAACAGCTCATGCCCTCACACGGCGTGATGGTGCACGGCGCGCTCGGTGGCGATGGTGGCGCGGAGGTCGTCTCCTTTGCCGGATCGTGCTGCACGGGCATGCACGCGCTGAAGTACGCCTGGCTCTCGATGTGCACGGGCGACGCCCAGCGGGCCGTGTGCGTGGCCTCCGAGCGACTCTCGGCCTGGATGCAGGCACGTTATTTCGAGCGTGAGGCGGAGCTGATCGACCAGCTGATGGAGAAGCCCATCTTGGCTTTCGAGAAGGAGTTTCTGCGCTGGATGCTGTCAGACGGCAGCGCGGCGCTATTGCTCGGGCACGAGCCTCCGACGGACGGTCGGCTGGCCTTCCGCATCGAGTGGATCGAGGGCACATCGTACGCCGACCGGGTGGAGACGTGCATGTACGCCGGCGGCGAGAAGGACGCCGAGGGGCAGCTCGTCGGTTGGGCGCAGTATCCCGAGGCCGAATGGCTGTCGCGGTCGCTCTTCGCCCTGAAGCAGGACACGCGCATCTTGGAGCACAACATCGTCCGGTTGGGCGGCGACTTCCTCCGCCGGGTGGCTAAGAAGCGCGCCTTCGACCCCTCGTCGGTCGACTGGTTCCTGCCGCACCTCTCGTCGATGTATTTCAAGAAGAAGATCGAGGACGAGTTAGCGCGTTTGGGCTACGACATCCCCGCCGAACGCTGGTACGTCAACCTGCCCGAGATCGGCAACGTGGCCTCCGTCTCGGCCTTCGCCATGCTCGACGGGCTACGTCAGACGGGCCGACTCCGTCAGGGGCAACGCATCCTGCTGATGGTGCCCGAGAGCGCGCGCTTCTCGTATTCCTTCGCGCTGCTGACGGTGGTGTAAAGCCAATGGCTACCGTACACGATGCTTGTACGCTACTGTACAAGGCGCTTGTACGCTACTGTACAAGGTGCTTGTACGCTACTGTACACGATGCTTGTACGCTACTGTACAAGGTGCTTGCGCGCTACTGCCGCAAACGCTTCCTATATATAAATGAAAGAATAGCACACACACGATGACGATAAACGAAGTACCCCAAGACCTGAAATACATGGCCGGCGGCGTGATCCGCGACGTGGCCTACGCCGTCGACGAAGATGGGCGCTACCAGAGCGTCGTCAGCGGCGGCTGGTCGGTGAAGAACGACCTGTTAGACGTCGTCTGGGACGACATCCGCGAATCCTGCGAGGCCATCCGCGAGCAAGTGCGCCGCCACGAGGCCAGTCCGCTGGCGTACCACATGACGAAGAACCTGCAAGACCCCGCCATGCTGGCCGCCTACGCCGGCATCCCCAAACGCAAGGTGAAGAAGCACCTCGCCTACGACGCCTTCATGCAGCTCGACGAACAGACCTTGGCACGATACGCCGACGCGCTGCGCATCACCGTGGACGAACTGAGGAGCGTGTGATGGAGATTCCCTTCGACCACCGCCCCGCCGCCCACTGCGAGAACGGCGTCACCCGCAACCTGCTGCATTTCTACGGCTACGACTACTCCGAACCGCTCCTCTTCGGCCTCTCCGCCTCGCTCTACTTCGTCCACTTGCCCTTCATCCGACTGGCCGGCTTCCCCGTGACGTCGTTTCGGCCACTGCCCGGCATGATCTTCTCGCGCGCCACGCGCCTGCTTGGCTTCGGCACGGAACGGCACATCTACTTCAGCCCCGCGCGGGCCGAACGCAAGCTCGACAGCCTGCTGGCCGAGGGCACACCCACGGGCGTCGTGGTGAGCATGTACTTCCTGCCCTACATGCCGGCCGAATACCGCTTCCATTTCAACGCACACAACATCGCCGTGTTCGGCAAAGACGGCGACGACTACTTAGTCAGCGACCCGATCGCGATGGAGAAGGTACGCCTCTCGTCGCACGACATGATGCGCGCCCGCTTCGCCCGCGGCACCTACCCGCCCATGGGCAAGCTCTACTACATCCGCTCGCTGCCCCGACATACGCCCGACCTGCCGCCGCTTGTGCGCCGCGCGATCCTCACGAACTGTAACCGCATGATCCACCAGCCCGGGCCAGTGCCTTGGGTCGGCATCAACACGTTCGACTACCTCGGCCGGCAGATCCCCCGCTTCCCGCAGCAGTACGGGCCGAAGCGTGCCGCGCTCCACTTAGCCCAACTGATCCGCATGATGGAGGAGATCGGCACGGGCGGCGCCGGCTTCCGCTTCCTCTACGCCGCCTTCCTACAGGAGGCTGCCGACGTGACCGGCATCCGCGCCCTCGACGAGCTCTCCGCCCGCCTGACCCACATCGGCGACCAATGGCGACGCTTCGCCGCCGACGCCGGGCGCGTCTGCAAGAACCGCTCTTCGGCCGACATCGACTATCGCACGCTCGGCACCGACCTGAAGGCCATCGGCGACATGGAGCGCCAGCTCTTCACGGATCTGGAACGCGTCGTGAGAAGTAGTAAAGGGTAGTTTGAAGTAGTAGGAAGTAGGAGCAGGCCTGTCTGTCCACCCAATTTTTCATACCCTCTTGGTACCCGACCAACTTGGCCGGCGTCCCTGACGCCTTGATCTTCTTTTGCTTCTTTTCTTCCATCAAGGGAAGAAAAG
>MIQB01000081.1 GCA_002890585.1 Tannerella sp. oral taxon 808 | reverse complement strand
AATAACTTACATGCATGTTACTTATTATCGAACACTTCAATAATAACTTACATGCATGTTACTTATTATCGAACACTTCAATAATAACTTACATGCGTGTTACTTATTATCGAACACTTCGATAATAACTTACATGCGTGTTACTTAATATTTGAGACTCAAATATTAACCCGCGAGTGCTCCGACTTATTATTGGAGACTCCAATGAGGCGTACCCGCACTCGGAGCACTCCGTTGGAATCTAAAATAAGGCGTACCAACGCCCGGGGCACCCCGTTGGAATCTAAAATGAGGCGTACCCACGCCCGGGGCAGCCCGTTTGAATCTAAAACGAGGTGTACCCACGCCCGGGGCACCCCGTTTGAATCTAAAATGAGGCGTACCCGCGCCCGGGCAGCCCGCGCAAACCATGTATAGCCATTCCGTACTCCGGGAGGAAGAAAAAGAAGGCGCACGGCGTGTTGAGAAAAAAAATCAGGTCGATGGCCACATTTTTGCGGCGCCACGCGTCATGGGGAGCGTGTGGCAACAGGAACATGCCACACACGAGATTAGACGAAATGGATGAAAAGCAACTCATAGCCAGTTGTCTCAAGGGTGAACAAACGGCCTGGAAAGCGCTCTACGACGCCTATTCCGGCCGCATGCTCGGCCTCTGCCTGCGCTATGTGGCCGACCGCGAGGTGGCGCGCGATGTGCTGCAAGACGGCTTCGTCAAGGTCTTTGCCTCACTCAGCAAATTCCGAGGCGAAGGGCCGCTCGGGGCTTGGATCCGGAAGATCTTCGTGAACGAATCGCTCGAATACCTCCGGCGCACACAGACGCTCCGGCGCGAGACGATCAGCCTCGATGTCACCGCCTTCAGCCCCGCCGTAGAAGCCACAGCCCTGGCCCGCCTCTCGGCTGACGACCTCATGGCCATGGTCCAAGAGCTGCCGCCCAGCCTCCGCACCGTCTTCAACCTGCTGGCCATCGAAGGCTATTCGCACAAGGAGATCGCTGCCAGGCTGCAAATCGAAGAAAGTACGTCGCGCGCGCACTACATGCGGGCTCGGCGCTGGTTACAACAGAAAATTAACGGGGAGAAATAGTGATGGAAAAACATGATGCATGGGAAGAAGCCATCCGATCGAAGCTCGCGGATTACGAGGCACAGCCCGATCCGGCCGACTGGGAGGCCCTACGAAACCGATTGACACACCGGCGGCTCATACCGCGGCGGTGGATGTATGCGGCAGCGGCCGTGGTGCTGCTGGCCGTGCTTTTTGAAGGGGGGCGCCGGCTGTGGCGCCACGCAGAGCCAACGCCCACAGTGGCCGAAGCACGCCCCACTCCGGCACAGCCCGCTCGGCCGCAGCCATCCGCGCCAGAGCCCATCGAGGCCCCACCCGCCGAAGCCGTCCGGGCAACAACCTTTTCGGCGCCAGCCGCGAAACCTCTGCCTAAGGATGAACCAACAAACGAGCCCGTAGCGCATGAGCCTGCGATGAATGAGCCCCTCGTACATGAGCCTGCGGTGAATGAACCTCCCGTAAATGAACCTGCCATGAATGAGCCATTGGTAGCGGAGCACCCGGCGGTGGACGACGCGCCGGCTCCAGTCGAGGAGGCCCCGCCGGTGGAAGCGATCCTCCCGGCCGAGGCCTTGGCCAATGCCCCCTCAGTGCGGCGTTGGGGCTTCGGCATGGGCGGCGGCGGTTACACGACCGGCTTACAAGGCGGCAGCGCAGCCCCCGAGGCCGTGAATGCCCGTGAAGATAACCGAGCCGACCTGCCACCCTATGGTCAGGAAAGTGACGACCTATCCCACCGTGGCAATCGGGCCGATCGTATCGGCATCAAGCACGCGCGCCCGCTCTCCATCGGCCTCGGCGTGAGCTACCGGCTCAGCAACCGCTGGTCGCTGCAAAGCGGCCTGACCTACACCTGCCTCACCTCGCGCTGGAACACCATCTCCATCTTCGACGGGCATGCGCGCCAGCGGCTGCACTTCGTGGGCATCCTCGTGGGCGTCACTTACCGCATTGCCGACTGGCAGCGTGTGCGTTTCTACGCCGGCGCCGGCGGTGCCGTAGAGTGGAACGTGGCCGGAAACCTCCGCACCGTCTATCATTTCAACAACGAGCGGCACACCACGGAGCAGGCCATGCGGATGAAGGAGTGGCAATGGTCAGTTTACACCCACGCCGGCGCATCCTACCCGCTGCTGCGCGTCCTGAGCCTCTTCGCCGAGGTGGGCGCCAATTATTACTTCGACAACGGCAGCCCCATCGAGACCATCCGCTCCGAACACCCCCTCGACATCTCCCTGCGAACCGGCCTCCGGATAGGGTTTTGAGTGACACCCCGGGGGCGGGAGGAGCAGAATTAATTACCGCTTACGTCTAACTACTTCATACGATAACAACATGAAAAGACTGAAAAGAATGAACCCAATGATGGCTTATACCGCAGCAATATTGTTGCTGACAAGCCTCGCAACATCCTGCCTCGAAGGCGGAAGCAACAGTGTAACATCGAGCACGGTAGGCATCATGCGCCGCGCAAAAGACGGCCGGATGGTGATGGATAACCCCTACCCCTACGGAGCGTTTTATGCACCCGAACTGGCCACGATGAACGAAGGCGCCGGCGTCGTCGTCCACTTCACCCTCGACCGCGACGCCGCCGAGAATTCCGCCTCCGTCATCAAGACCAAGGGGTACTGCACCGTCAAGATCAGCTGGATGGCTGAGGTGGAGAAGTATCGCATCTCCGCCTTCACCGATCCCGGTGCACCAGACACAAGCAAGGCAATGAAGGACGAAGTAGTGGTGAAGAACCCCGCCAACTTGGTGCGCGGCTACGTGCGCGGCTACCTTTTCATAGAGCACGTCGTCAACCAATCCCCCGATCAGCGCAACGAGTGGTACCTCACCTACGACCCGAACGCTAAACCGGAAATGAAGCCGCGAGGCCGCACCTACAACCTCTACCTGCGCTCGACCAAGCGCACCCCAGGCTCCAAGCCAGCCGTCGACATCGCTGCCAACTGCGCCTATTTCGCGAAGAACTATTTGGAGCAGATCGCACGCAAAGAGAAAGAGGCAGGCAACAACGAGGCGTTCTACATCTGCTTCAACTACGTCTCTGCCATCAAAGACGGCGTGCCCGTCTGGTCGCAGTTTGGAGGCTCACTCCCCTTCAACGTATCTGGAATACTTGGCAACAAATAATGCATTTGCTCCGGACGGTTTGGGATGACCTGCTCGGGCTTCTCTACCCGCGCATCTGCCCACTTTGCGGCATACCCCTTCAGCAAGGCGAAGCCCACCTCTGCATCAATTGCCTCTGCAACCTGCCGCGCACAAACAGCCATCGTCTGCCCCGCGGCACAAGCTCCATCGAGACGCCCTTTGCAGGTTATCCCGCCGTCCACCGCGTAGTGGCCTTCCTGCGATTCGAGCAGGAAGGCCCTGCGCAACGCCTCATCCACCAATTCAAATATCACGGTGACGAGCAGTTGGCCATCTACCTCGGCCATCAAGCCGCCCAAGAGCTCCGTGCCGACGGCTGCTTCACCGACGTCGATCGGCTCGTACCCGTCCCCCTCCACCCACGCAAAATGCACCAGCGCGGCTACAACCAATCCGAACGCATCGCCCGCGGCTTCGCCTCCATCTACGGCATCCCCATCGACACCGGCACGCTCGTCCGCCGCAGCTACACCGAAACGCAAACACGCAAATCAGCCTACGATCGCCACCTGAACATGGAGAACGTCTTCACCACCATCCACCCCGAGCGCCTCGCCGGCCACCACATCCTCCTCATCGACGACGTCCTCACCACCGGCTCCACCCTGCTCAGCTGCATCGACGCCCTCCACACCGTCCCCGATCTACGCATCAGCCTCTTCACCGTCGCCACGGTTTTGGATTAACGTGAGGCAGGGGAGGGATCCCGCCATCAATCGGCTATAACCCGAGAGCTACACGCAGCCCCCCCTCGACCTACCCCAAGCCCCCCCATCCGATACATCTCCTAAAACCCGCTTGTAGAGCGGCTTGTAAGCCACTTTTATGGGGCCTAAAACCGGCCCAAGTCAATTAGGAAAGATTTCTACATTTGCCGCCGGTTTTTTCGGAAACAATAAAGCCTTGGGAAAATTCGGTACATATTGGATAGAATTGAAGGAGATGAATCCGGCAGAGGTTCGCACCTATGAATATCTGCTGGATGACAAATTTTTCACAGACATAGACGGGACGGAAGTCCGACAAGGGCACGTGAATGTGCAACTCACAGTCGAGCATAAAGCATCGGTCTACGAGATGACATTCCACCTCCACGGCACAGTGACCCTTCCGTGCGATCGCTGCTTAGACCCCATGGAATGGCCCATCGAAACAGACAATCGATTGGTGGTGAAAATGGGTAAAGCGTATACCGAAGAAAGCGACGAAGTGTTGGTAATAGCCGAAGACGAAGGGCGAGTAAACCTCGCTTGGTTCCTCTACGAGTTTGTCGCACTGGCCGTACCGATGAAGCACGTACACGAGCCGGGCGGATGTAACCGAACGATGGCAGCCAAACTGCGTAAACACGTCGCCTACGACGCGGACGACGCAGAAGAAGACACCGACGAAGCCAACACCGATGAGGGTGAATCCACAACCGACCCACGCTGGGACGCCCTCAAACGACTGAAAGACGAAGAAGAATAGACTTAAAACAATAATTGAATTTGAATTATGGCACATCCTAAAAGAAGACAAGGGAGCGCGAGAACCGGCAAAAGAAGATCGCACGATCATGCAGCCGTTCCGACACTGGCCCTCTGCCCCAACTGCGGTGCATGGCATGTATATCACACCGTTTGCGGTGAATGCGGTTACTACCGAGGCAAATTGGCGATCGACAAAGACGTGGCAGTCTGACACAAAAGACAGCCCGCTTTCGTCCGCACACATTCACACAATAGACACAACACCACACACACTCACAAGATTTTTTCTAATGCGATGAAAGCAGCCCCCGATATGCACATTCGATCGAGGGCTGCTTCCTTTTTTTTAATCAGACACATACTTACACACACAAGAACATGGATAAGATCAATGCGGTCATCACGGGCGTTGGAGGATTCGTTCCGGACGATGTGCTGACGAACGAAGACCTGTCGAAAATGGTGGACACCACCGATGAATGGATCATGACGCGGGTCGGCATCAAGGAACGACGGATACTGAAAGACCCCACAAAGAGCTCCGGCTATATGGGCGCGCAGGCGGTGGGCGATCTGCTGCGCAAGACGGGCATCGACCCGCTGTCGGTAGAGGGCGTCATCTGCTCCACATCCACGAGCGACTACCACTTCCCCAGCACTGCCTCCATCATCGCCTACGAGTCGGGCTGCCGAAAGGCTTACGCCTTCGACATTCAAGCAGCCTGCGCGGGCTTCATCTTCGCCCTCGAAACGGCAGCCAACTACATCCGCTCAGGCCGCTACAAACGGCTCATCGTCGTGTCGAGTGAAAAGATGTCGTCCATGACGGACTACACCGATCGCGCCACATGCCCCCTCTTCGGCGATGCAGCAGCGGCCGTGCTGCTTGAGCCTACAACAGAAGAATATGGCGTGATCGACACACTGCTGCGCACGGACGGATCGGGCAAGTCGCACCTGATTATGAAGGCGGGCGGATCGAGGCAAATGCCCACGCACGAGACGGTCGACAAACGCATGCACTTCGTTTACCAAGAAGGCCAGGCCGTCTTCAAACGCGCCGTGATCGACATGGCCGATGCCGCCGAAGAGATCGTCCGCCGCAACGGATTGACGAAGGACGAAATCAACTGGATCGTGCCCCACCAAGCCAACCTGCGCATCATCGACGCCGCAGCCCGACGCCTACAGGTAAACCGGGACAAGGTGATGATCAACATCAGCAAGTTTGGCAACACCAGCTCGGCCACCATCCCGCTCTGCCTTTGGGAATGGGAAGGCAAGCTTCGGCGCGGCGACAACCTCATCCTCGCGGCCTTCGGCGCCGGCTGGACATGGGGCGCCACCTACCTGAAATGGGGTTATGACGGAGCGAAAAAAGCATAAGTCAGGCTTCGTCAACATCATCGGCAACCCGAACGTCGGGAAGTCGACGCTGATGAACCGCCTCGTGGGCGAGCGCATCTCCATCATCACCTCGAAGGCGCAGACCACCCGCCACCGCATCCTCGGCATTGTGAACACGGACGACATGCAGATCGTCTACTCCGACACGCCCGGCGTGCTCCGGCCCAACTACAAGCTGCAGGAAACGATGCGCGAGAGCTCCGAATCGGCGCTGAGCGATGCCGACGTGCTGCTTTACGTGACAGACATGGTGGAGAAGACGGACAAGAACGACGACTTCCTCGACCGTGTGCGCCGCGCCGAGTGCCCCGTGCTGCTGCTCATCAACAAGATCGACCTGACGGATCAGGCCGGGCTGACGGAGGCTGTCGAGGCGTGGCACACGCTGTTGCCCGAGGCGGAGATCATCCCCATCTCGGCGCTGTCGGGATTCAACATCGAGCCGGTGAAGCGCCGCATCGAAGCGCTGCTGCCCGACTCGCCACCCTACTTCGACAAGGACGCCCTGACCGACCGCCCGGCGCGCTTCTTCGTCACGGAGATCATCCGCGAGAAGATCCTCTTGTATTACCAAAAGGAGATCCCCTACGCCACGGAGGTCGTTGTCGAGGAGTTCGTCGAGGAGCCGGAGCGCATACACATCCGCGCGCTGATCATCGTGGAGCGAGAGACGCAGAAAGGCATCATCATCGGCCACGGCGGGCAGGCGCTGAAGAAGGTCGGCGCCACGGCCAGACGCGACATGGAGCGGTTCTTTGAGAAAAAGATCTTCCTCGAGCTTTACGTCAAGGTGGAACCCGACTGGCGCAACCGCGACAACCTGCTCCGGAGGTTCGGGTATAAATTGGATTAGCTCGCGGGTTACGGGTTACGAGTTACAGGTTACGAGTGACCGATATTCATAACTCGTCACTTGTAACTTGTAACCAGTAACTCGTCACTCAACCACTTGTAACTAAAAGAAAATATGGGAAACGTAGTAGCCATCGTAGGGCGCCCCAACGTGGGCAAATCGACACTGTTCAACCGGCTGACCGAATCGCGGCAGGCCATTGTGAACGAAGAAGCGGGCACCACGCGCGACCGCCAATATGGCAAGGTGGAATGGGCTGGGCGCGAGTTCTCGGTCGTCGACACCGGCGGCTGGGTAGTGCAATCGGACGACGTGTTCGAGGGCGAAATCAACAAACAGGTGAAGATCGCTGTGGAGGAGGCGGACGTGATCCTCTTCGTTGTCGACGTGCTGAACGGCGCAACGAGCCTCGACGACGAGGTGGCTCACATCCTTCGTTGCAGCGGAAAGCCTGTCATACTGGCAGCCAATAAAGCCGACACGTACGACCGCCACGCGGCCGCGGCCGAGTTCTACAGCATGGGCCTCGGCGACCCCTACTGCCTCTCGGCCATCAACGGATCGGGCACGGGCGAGCTGCTCGACCGCATCGTCGCGCTGCTGCCTCAGGCGGCTGGCGAGACGCCCGACGAGGAGCTGCCGCGCATCGCCGTCGTGGGCCGACCCAACGCGGGTAAGTCGTCGCTCATCAACGCCTTCATTGGCGAGGAGCGCCACATCGTGACCGACATCGCTGGCACCACGCGCGATTCCATCTACACCCGCTACGACAAGTTCGGCCTCAACTTCTACCTCGTCGACACGGCCGGCATCCGCAAAAAGGGCAAGGTGAACGAGGATTTGGAGTATTACTCCGTCATCCGATCCATCCGCGCCATCGAAAACGCCGACGTCTGCGTGCTCATGCTCGACGCCACGCGCGGCATAGAAAGCCAAGACCTGAACATCTTCTCCATCATCCGAAAGAACAAGAAGGGACTCATCGTCTGCGTCAACAAGTGGGACCTCGTGACTGACAAATCGACAGCCGCAATCAAGACCTACGAGCGCGCCATCCGCGACCGCATGGCGCCCTTCACCGACTTCCCCATCCTCTTCATTTCGGCCCTCACGAAGCAGCGCATCTTCAAAGTCTTGGAGACTGCACGCGCCGTTTACGACAACCGCCACCGCCGCGTCACCACCGGCCGCCTGAACGAGACGATGCTCCCCATCATCGAGCGGACGCCCCCCCCGGCGTGGAAGGGGAAGTACATCAAGATCAAGTACATCACCCAGCTCCCCAGCGGCAGTGTGCCCTCGTTTGCCTTCTTCTGCAACCTGCCGCAGTGGGTCAAGGAGCCCTACCGCCGCTTCCTCGAAAACCAGCTCCGCGAGCACTGGGATTTCCACGGCACACCGATCCAAGTCTTCATCCGCGAGAAGTAGGCGACGCGAAATCCCGGCCGTAGGGGCGTCGGGGCGCACACGCCCTGAAAGGGCGACTCAACCCAGCCCAGGGTAGAGCGACGCCTTTAGGCGGCGCGGCACCCTGGGTGAACGATGCCGCCCAATTCCCCCGCTCCACGCAAGCCTCCTCCCGCCATGCCCCGCAGGGTGGGAGGAGACTTGCGTGGAGCGGGGATTTTTTTGCGCCGTCTGTACTCAGGGCGTTGCCCTGAGGTGATGATGAATTACCCCTTCGGGGCGTGCTGGGCGCCCCATTTATTCGTAGAACCATTTTCGGTTGACTATTGGGCGATCGTCTCTAACGACCGATCTCATTTCATCCCTTCTTTTTCTGTTTATGGCCATA
>MIQB01000080.1 GCA_002890585.1 Tannerella sp. oral taxon 808 | reverse complement strand
AAATTCTGAGTTTTAGTGTTTGCGGGGCGCCCGCAAGCTCCAAATTCTGAGTTTTGACGTTTGCGGGGCACCCCGCAAGCTCCAAATTCTGAGTTTTAATGTTTGCGGGGCGCCCCGCAAGCATTTCCAAAAATGTTTGGGCCGTTGCGCAGCTCCAGTAGATATGCTGCCATCTTCATTCTTACCTCGAACTCTCGTTAAATCAGCTAAGGAATGGGCGCCGCCGCAGTCGGGAGCTATGCGCTCGGAAGCCGTAACCGGTAAGTCATCGTAATTTTGTCAGGCAAAACTGACAGATTTTACACCCCCATTATGATGAAAGAAGATTCAATACAGCAAGTCAAACAGCGCTTCGGGATCATTGGTAACGACCCGACGCTCAACCGCGCCATCGACGTGGCGATGCAGGTGGCACCGACCGACCTCTCCGTGCTGATCACGGGCGAAAGTGGCGTGGGAAAGGAAAACTTCCCGCAGATCATCCACCAAAACAGCCCGCGGAAACACGGAGCATACATCGCCGTGAATTGCGGCGCCATACCTGAAGGGACGATCGATTCGGAGCTGTTTGGGCACGAGAAGGGCTCCTTCACCGGAGCGCTGGCCGACCGCAAGGGATACTTCGAGGTGGCCGACGGTGGAACGATCTTCCTCGACGAGGTGGGCGAACTGCCCATACCGACCCAGGCGCGGCTGCTGAGGGTGTTGGAGAGTGGCGAATTCATCAAAGTCGGGTCGTCGAAAGTGCTCAAGACGAACGTGCGAATCGTGGCTGCAACGAACGTGAACCTCGTTGAGGCCGTCACCCAACATCGCTTCCGCGAAGACCTCTACTATCGCCTCAACACCGTGCCCATCGTCGTCCCCCCGCTGCGCGACCGCGGCAACGACATCCTGCTGCTCTTCCGCAAATTCGCCAGCGACGCAGCCGAGAAGTACCGCATGCCGCCCATCCGATTAGCAGACGAGGCGCGCCAGCTGCTCACCACCTACCGTTGGCCGGGCAATGTGCGCGAGCTGAAGAACGTCACCGAACGCCTCTCCATCCTCGAGCCCGACCGCACCATTAGCGCCGATCGCCTCCGGACTTACCTGCCCAACATCGACACCACACACCTGCCCGTGCCCGTCAGCCGGCCGCAAGACGATGGCAAGATCTTCACCAGCGAGCGAGAGATACTCTATCAGGTGCTTTTCGATATGAAAAAGGACGTCACGGAGCTCAAGAAGTTGGTGCACGACATCATGACGGGCGCCACGCCTACCGCTGTGCCCGTGGAGCCTGCACCGTCCATGACTTACGCGCCCAAGCCACACCCACTACATGAGGAGCCGATTCAAGAAGCTGTGACTGTAGATGAGCCACTGGCACTCGATGAGGTGGAGCGACAGTTGGTGCAACGCGCATTGGAGCGTCACGGTGGCCGGCGGAAGTATGCGGCGGCTGACCTGAAAATCTCTGAGCGAACGCTCTATCGTAAGATCAAAGAATACGGTCTGGAGTAGGGCATCGGGTAATTCTTAATGGTCAATTACTAATGATCAACCGGGTAACCATAGGGGCCAAAAATCTTCCGCCCCTACACATGGGGCACCCGAACGTTTCAGCTTATGCAGACATATATATATAAGATACTGGCGGCCGTCGCGGGGGGGATCCTCCTGCTTGGCGGCTGCTCCATCTCGTACAAACTCACGGGCACATCGATCGACTACACACAGGTGAAGTCGATTTCGATTAAGGACTTCCCCAACATGGCGCCCCTCGTCTACGGCCCGCTGGCGCAGCGCTTCACCGACGAGCTGAAGAATCGCTATGTGCGGCAAACGAAGCTGCAAATGCTGCGCGAGAATGGCACACTGGATCTGGAGGGCGAGATCACGGGTTATGAGCTCACGCCGCAAGCCGTCCGCGACGATGGCAATACGGCCCTGGCCGCCCTAACCCGCCTGACCCTCACCGTGCGTGTGCGCTACACCAATCGCGTGAACCCGGACAAGGATTTTGAGCAGTCGTTTTCGTCATACAAGGAGTTCGACAACTCGCGCACCATCGATCAAGTGCAAGACGAGCTCTGCCGCGAGCTCATCGACAACATCGTGACGCAGATCTACAACGCCACCGTAGCCGACTGGTAACCTATTTTCAGTGACAAGTGATGAGTTACGAGTGACAAGACCCCGACACTCGTAACTTGTAACTCGTCACCCGTAACTACTTACTCCCCCATGACTCGCAAAGATTTCTATCGCTACATCGATCGCCCTGCGCTGCTCACCGCTGCCACACTGCCAGAGCTGGCACGCATCGTGGAGGCCTTCCCTTGCTTCCACGCCGCGCGGATGCTTTACCTGAAGAACCTCGCTCTGGTGGGTGATCTCCGGCTCAAGAGCGAGCTGGAGCGCATGGCCATCCACGTGCCCGATCGTGCGCGGCTCTTCCTCCTGCTCACCGATGAGCGTTTCGAGCGCCCGCCCCACGCGGCCGACGCCCCTGCGCACCATCCGGAAGCAGACGAGGCACAAGGTGCACGTGTGGAGCCCTTCGAGTCGTCAGCTTCGACCGACTACCTGCGTTGGCTCACTGTCGATACGCCGTCTGTGCCCAGCCCGGAGCCTAAGATGCGCCACCAAGACCTGATCGATTCCTTCATCGCACACGGCAGCGAGCGAATCGATAAACACCGGTTGCAACGCGCCGTGGCCGAACCTGAAGCTGTGGCGCCCCCGCCCAGCGTGACGCCCAAAGCGGAATCTACGGACACGTCGTACTTCACCGAGACGCTGGCACACGTCTACATCCGCCAGAAGCGTTACGCCAAGGCGCTTGAGATCATCCGCGGCCTGAGCGAGAAACACCCGGAGAGGAACATCTATTTCGCTGACCAAATCCGCTTTCTCGAGAAGCTAATAGAGCACAGCCGAAATAAGTCCGGAAAGTAGCTGTAGGAGTACACGCATAGACCCTCTATAAGGTTCTACGCGTTGCATGAGTGATGGCGATGACCTTAATTTGCCGCCCGAAAAAGAGAGACAGTAGATTATTCATTTCAAAAAGCAATAGAAGAACATGTACGTATTTTTATCTATCCTGATTTTCCTGGCATCGATCTTCCTCATCCTGATCGTGCTGGTGCAAAACTCAAAAGGCGGGGGGTTAGCCTCCGGCTTCTCCTCCTCGAACCAGATCATGGGTGTCCGCAAGACAACAGACTTTCTTGAGAAGGCCACCTGGGGGCTGGCAGCCACCGTGGCTGTGCTGAGTGTGGTCATCGCATCGTTCATACCCAGCAGCGACGACTCGCAAAAGAAGCAGCAGGAGTCTGAGATCGAGCAGCAGGTGAACGAGGCCGTGCCAGTGGATCCGAACGCTGTGGGTCCCGACTTCGGTTCGCAACAGCAACCCGCCGAACAACAACCGGCCGAACAGCAACCGGACAAGCAGGAAGCTCCCGCCCAATAATCGGCGTGAAGCACACCCGTAAAAGGCTTTACGAAGAATCGGAAGCACACACCTTGAGGCGCTTCCGGTTCTTCGTCTTTTTTTAGCAACACACATAATCCAATCAAAACGACAAGAAAGACTGATATGAAAGTTTCAAAGAACAAGTACGTGACGGCCATGTATGACCTGCACGCTGGCGAAGGCGCAGACCGCGAACTGATGGAGCGCGCCACCGAGGAGCAACCGGTGAGGTTTATCTGTAGCTACGGCATGATGCTGGAGGGGTTTGAGCGCCGCCTGATGGGCCTCGAGCCGGGCGAAGCATTTGAGTTTACCCTGACACCGGAGGAGGCCTTCGGCACACGAGATGAAGACAATGTGCTGGAGCTCTCGAAAGAGATCTTCACGGTGGATGGCGTGTTCGACAGCGAACGCGTGAAAGAAGATGCCTCGCTACCCATGATGAATGCTGAAGGCCAACATATGATGGGCACCGTGAAGGAGGTGAAGGACGACGTCGTAGTGATGGACTTCAACCATCCGCTGGCTGGCGAGACGCTTCACTTTGCTGGCAAGGTGATCGATGTGCATGACCCAACGCATGAGGAGCTGGCCGAGATAGAGCAGATCATGCGCGGTGGGTGCGGCGGCGGATGCGACTGCTGCGGCGATCATGAGCATGGACACGGTGAATGCTGTGGTGAGCACGAGCATGGACACGGCGAATGCTGTGGTGGCAATGGCTGCCGTTGACCCCTCCACCTGACTGATTACTCGCAACGCGACATGAACACCTTCGGAAGGAACTACCGCCTGACCACCTTCGGCGAGTCGCACGGAGCGGCCATCGGAGGCGTGATCGATGGTTGCCCGGCGGGCATCGAGGTGGACTTGGCCTTCATTCAGAGCGAACTGAACCGCCGTCGCCCGGGGCAGTCTGCCCTGACTACGGCACGCAACGAGCCGGACACGGTCGAGTTTCTCTCCGGACTCTATGAGGGGCTAACCACGGGCACACCGATCGCCTTCCTCGTCCGCAACCGCGACCAGCACTCGAAGGACTATGAGGCCATGCGCGACCTCTACCGCCCTTCGCACGCTGACTTCACTTACCAGATAAAGTATGGCATCCGTGACCCACGCGGAGGTGGACGCAGCTCGGCACGCACCACCCTGGCGCAATGTGTGGGTGGTGCGTTGGCTAAGCTCGTGCTAAGGGGCAGGGGCATCACCGTCCGCGCATACACCTCGCAGGTGGGGCGCATCCGCTTAGATGGCTCGTATCTCGACTACGACCTTGCGCTCACTGAGACGAACCCTGTGCGTTGCCCCGACGCAGACAAGGCGGCCGAGATGGAGGCGTTGATCCGCAGTGTGAAGGAGCAGGGCGACACGGTGGGGGGCATCATCACGGGTGTCATCACGGGGGTGCCTGCGGGGATAGGCGAACCCGTCTTCGGAAAGCTGCACGCGGCTCTTGGCGCGGCTATGCTCAGCATCAACGCGGCCAAGGGATTTGACTATGGCGATGGCTTCGACGCTCCGCTATACTTCGGATCGGAGCACAACGACACGTTCTGCAACTCCGGTGGCCGCATCGCTACCCGCACGAATCACTCGGGCGGCATACAGGGCGGCATCTCCAATGGGGAGGACATTTACTTCCGAGTCGCCTTCAAGGCTGTGGCTACCCTGTTGCGCGAGCAGCAGACGGTGGACCGGGAGGGGCGCGAGACGGTTATACATGCGAAAGGACGCCACGATCCGTGCGTCCTTCCACGTGCCGTCCCGCTTGTTGAGGCGATGGCGGCGATGACTATGCTTGATTACCTACTCGCGGCCGGGCATTGCCGTGCGATGCGGCCGGTCGATGGCCTTGCCCTCTAATGGGCGACTGCGGCGCATGGGCGCCTCGCGATAGGCTGGCAGGGTGCGCCCGGAACGGGCTTTGGCCACTTGTTTGCCCGTGATCAGCTCCAAGGCCTTACCCAGCAGCGGGTCGCGCTCGTCGCCAAAGGGATAGAGCTCCAGGATGCTCTCCTTCACAACGTATTTCGGTGCGAAGCCGTGCGGGAACTCGTCCTTGCGGGTGTTGCAGAACTTAAATTCCATCACATACATGCCCCAGTTCTTGATCTCTCGGTAATACGACGAATCCACGTTCCACCAGACATGTTTCGGCATCAGGACGCCGCCGCCGCAGAACTTGCCGTGTGTAGTGTCGCCGATCTGGACTACATCCATGTAAGGTGTGAGCCCGGTGAGGGTCAGCTCTGAGGCCGAGGCCGTGCCCTTGCCCGTAAGGATATAGAGGCGGCTGAGGTTGAGGTTGACGCCGAGGGTGTCGACGAAGGATTCGTACAGCTCGCTGTCTTTCTTTTCGGTCCTCCAGTAGTTCATGTAGTACTCGTTCCAGAGCTTGAGCAGGAAGCGTTCTTTCCGCTTCACGGCTGCTTCGGGCGCCAAGAGGCTACAGAGGGAGCGCGCGGTGCTGATGTATCCGCCGCCGTTGTAGCGCAAGTCGAGCACCATGTCGGTGATGCCTGCGGCCTTAAACCGAGCGGCGACCTTGACTAACTCCGGGGTCGATAGATCGGTGTAATCCGTATAGCAGAGGTAGCCCACGCGGTGGCCATCTTTGGCGATGACGGTGTCTTTCAGGATGGGGTCTTGGTACATCTTGACGGCTATCATGGCGATGCCGATGGAGTCTACCTTGAGCGTCTTGTCGCGGAGGATGCCCTTGTTGACTACGACGGTGGGCTTGTCGTAGAGGTCGCCGTAATTCTTCACCGTGATGGCTCCGCCGTTCAGCTTGAGCAGGAAGTCGCCCCGCTTCAGCCCCGCGCGGGCAGCCGGTGTGCCGGGGTAGACATAGCGCACGACGGCAAAGAGCGAGTCGGAGTATCCGATGTAACCAAACTGAAGCTCGAACCCGAAGGTGGTCGATACGCCTGCGAAGGCTTGATTCCACACCTCGGCATCGTCTGTGAGGCTTGTCCAGCGGTCGTCTTTATAGATCAGGCGCTTGAAGAAGGCGTGCGGGTCTTTCTCTTTTTTGAAGTCGATGGCTGTCCAATTGATGGTGCTCGTCCAGAGGTATTCACTCCGCAGGCCTTCGTAGATGAACTCGTTCACCTTCAGGGTGATTTTGGCTTCCGGATCGGGTTTCGGTTTCGGGTCGTCCTCCTTGCAGGCCGCGAGTAGCCCCAAGAGGCAGAGGCCGCAGCAGAAGATCCATCCAGTGTTCATTCTCTTTTTCATATTTCCATTCTCTTATTTAAGTGATATACATAAAATGTCGAGGGCAAAAGTAGAAAAGCGACATGAGCTAATAAGGATTGACGCGGGCGATCCATGATCCGGGTGATCGATGACTACCCCCCCGAGCTACCCCGGAAGTATTCCTGAGCTACTCCGGAAGTATTCCCGAGCTACCCATCGACATATTCCGAAATACCCCGAAATACGTTCCGAGATGGGTGTCGACATATTCCGAACCACCCATCGATAGGTTCGGAGGTGGTCATCGATAGGTTCCGAAATGGGTGTCGATACGTTCGGAACGTGGTCAGGGTACGTTCCGAAATGGGTGTCGATAGGTTCGGAGGTGGTCGTCGACAGGTTCGGGACGTATCGAGGGGTGCCTCAGGACGTATCAACGACTATTTCGGAATAGGGTGCGGATAGGTTCAGGACGTATTTCCCCCCCATTTCGGAACGTATCGATGGGGGCTTCAGGACGTGGTGTGGGTACGTTCGGGACGTAGTCAGGGTATGTTCGGAACGTATCGAAAGGGTGCTTCGGGAGAATCCCTCGTAGCCCCCCCTCCTTGTGGGTACCCTGTTTATTTCAACCAAAGCCCCCCTTTCGGAATGTGGTAGGGATGAATGATTTTTTACCCCTATGAGGGAGGGCGATTTTTAGTCGATGTGTATTATAAATAGATGTCATTGGGCGGAATAGGCGGACGTACACTGGTCGGGGTGAATCTGCACCAAATCAATGTCTTCGCTGAATCGCTGGATCAGCTTCCAGCCCTTGCTCAAGCTCGTGCCGCCTTTGAACAGTAGAGAAGCGGCGCACTCCGTTTGGAATATGGCCTTCAGCGTCATCGTTACCCACCAGTCTTTTTCGATCGCATATTCCGGAAGACTTTCCGCCTCTGCCGTTTGACGGAGTATGATCCGCCGATCCTCGATGGAATGAGACAGCCAGTTCATTCTTGAAGTGCTTTGGTCGTTTGGGTAATGATTTTCTTGATCCATAAGGGAGCCAGCGCCAAGTCGTGTTCGAAGGTTTCCGGCTCATTATAGCTGCTTAGCAATTCCTTGATCCGATCCTTCTGTCGGTCGGTCAGGTTGCCTCGGCCGATCGACTTCATGGCTTGAATCAGTGTGGGGATCAATTCGCCTTTGTAAGCAAAGTTCCTCGGTGCACTGCGCTTGAAGACGATCCGGGTATTTCCTAATACGATGCTTCGAGCCGATCCGGTGGTCAAATACACATGGTTCAAGGGAATCTGTGTGGATAGTCCTAAGCGATTTTCAGCTGTTTGCCCCGTCGGCATGATTTGCGCGTGATCTCGCCTAGCAATGGCGCGGACGATCTGCTCGATGCTCGGCTTGACCATCCCGAAATCCGTCTCGCGAGGCTTATAGTATACACCGGTGGCCAGCCGAGCTAATTTCTTTTGATCCACGAGCCTCGATAAGACGCGACTGATAAATACGTCATTTCCCGAGCGAGAAAAGTCGGACACGAAGAAGACCTCCCCATGCGGAGCGCCTTCGATCCGTGCTGCGATACTGTCAGTGATATACATATGTCTTGAAAAGAGTGCAACGATTACGGCGTAAAGGTTGATTGTTTTTGCAAAACTTTCTACCTCTCATTGCGATTCTCCGATTTCTTGAATGCCAAGATGCCTTCAGCGCGGATATGCGCAGCGTCGAAGTGCCCCTCCTCCGGTTGACCATGCCCTACATCGTAGCTCACCCGCCCGCGCGCCAACCGGATGGCGCGGATCTGAAAGTCGACTCCGCCTGTGGAGGTGGAATCTTTTGAGGCGAACGCGTCGAGGATGAACTGTGCGTCGATGCGAACCGGCGCCCGCAGCACGGCCGACAGCACGCGCCCGGACTCAGCCGCCAAACGCCGCTGCACAACGGGCAGATGCACCAGCATGGCTGGCAATCCGTAGAGCAGCACGACGAGGGTGAGCAGGGTGATGAATATGTATTTGAGAGTTTTGATAGACGGGATAGGGGCAGACCTATATGTCTACCCGAGATGGGGAGGTCTTCTTCGTGTCCGACTTTTCTCGCTCGGGAAATGACGTATTTAT
>MIQB01000079.1 GCA_002890585.1 Tannerella sp. oral taxon 808 | reverse complement strand
ACGTAGGGCGTATGCGATACGCCCCTACGGCCTGCCGGCGGAATGTCCCCGCGCGTCAGTTTTTGATCTCCGCCAATTGTAGGGGCGTATCGCATACGCCCCCTCACAACGTCGCCAACGGCGATGGATGATCATTCGACGGCCGGGTAGACGTAGGGCGTATGCGATACGCCCCTACGGCCTGCCGGCGGAATGTCCCCGCGCGCCAGTTTTTGATCTCCGTCACTTTGATGCTGTAACCCCTGCCGGAACCCCGCAGGCGCTCCCCCTCCCTGTCCAAATCTTTGACGCGCCTGTCTACATATTGGACATGCCCCTCTGCCCCCCTTTTCGTTAACCTGCTGAGCACAATGTGTTTGCCTCCGGCGGCATGGTTTTGGCACATGATAAGGCCAAACCATACGAACGAAACGATGAAAAGGATTTGGATATACAGCCTGATGCTCGGCGCGGCCGTTGTCGCGGGGCGGGCGCAGGAGGTGCGGCCGTGGACGATGGACGACTGCATGCGCTACGCGGCCGAGAACAGCCTCAAGGTGCGCGCCGGGCAGCACCGGAGCGACACCTACGTGGCCGAATACCGCGCGGCCGTGGCCGGACTCTTCCCCTCGGTCGGGGCGCGCATTGGCGGGCAACTGAACTACGGCCGATCGATTGACCCACAGACGAACACGTACAACAACGTCTCCACCTTCAATAACTCCTACGCCGTCTACGCCTCGCTGCCCCTCTTTGATGGCGGCCAGCTGATCAACGAAGCGAAGGCAGCCCGCATCAATCGCCTGCTGGGGAGGCACGAGTTGCGCCGGGCGCAAGACGAGGCGGCGCTGGCCGTGATGGAAGCCTTCGCCAATGTGCTTTACTATGGCGGCACGGTGCGGTTAGCCTCAGAGAAGCTCGACGAGAGCAGCCGTATGCTGCACAAGACGCAGCGCATGGAGGAGTTAGGCATGAAGGGCGCAGCCGATGTGGCGCAGATGGCGGCGCAGATGGCGGCCGACGATTACAACCTGACGCATCAGCGCAACCTCTGCGATGCGGCCGTGCGAACGCTCAAGGAGGCAATGAATTATCCGACCGACAAGGCGCTCGCACTCGATACCACTGTGGCTGTCCCCCCGACGTCGGGCGAGGAGGAGGCGACGACGGAGGAGATCTTCCTCCGGGCAAAGGCAGACAACCCGACGATGCAGGCGGCCGAATGTCGGCAGCAGGCAGCGCGCTATCAATACCGTGTGGCGCGCGGCGCGATGCTGCCGCAACTCACCTTCGAGGTGGGCATCTCCACGAACTACTTCCGCAACTTAGCCGACCAGCACACGACGGCTTTCTCCAAGCAATTCTTCGACAACAACCGCGGCGAATACTTAGCCCTGACGCTCTCCATCCCCCTCTTCGACGGGCTGAGCCGCTACACGTCGGCCCGGCGCGCACGCAACACGATGCGCATAGCCAACACCGAGCGCGACGAGACGCTCCGGCAGCTGCGCACCGCCGTGGAGCAGGCCGTGGCCGACCGCGAAGGGTTTGCCAAAGAGGCCGTGCAGATGCAGCGGAAGGTGGAGGCTGATTCGATCGCTTACCGCGTGACGCTCCGCAAATACGAGGAGGGCCTCTCCTCCGCGATCGATCTACAGACGGCGGCCAACACACTGCTCGAGGCGCGCGCCAACCTGCTCCAGAAGCAGCTCTCGTATGAAATCAAGCGGCGCCTTGTGGCGTATTATCAAGGGGAAGGATTAGCGACCGAAAGCGAAACGCCCCGTAAACCATCTCAACAATTCAACCCCTCAACATCTCAACAAACCAACCCCTCAACAATTCAACAATTCAACCCCTCAACATCCCAACAAACCAACCCCTCAACAATTCAACAAACCCCATGGATATACAATTAGAAAAGAAGAAAGGCATACGGCGGAAGCATCTGCCGTACATCGCGGGCGGCGCGGCGCTGCTGGCCCTCGTGCTGTGGATCATCTTCGGCAACCACGCCTCGACGCTGCGTGTAGACGCGCGCAGCCTCAGCATCGGCGAAGTGAAGCGCGACCAATTCAACGATTTCGTACGCGTCGACGGGCAAGTGCAGCCCATCACCGTCGTGCAGCTCAGCCCCGAGGAGGGCGGCATCGTGCAGGAGCTCGTCGTGGAGGAAGGCGCACAAGTGCACCGCGGCGACGTGATCGTCCGCCTGAGCAACTCGAACCTTGAGCTGCAGATCCTCAACGCCGAGGCGGAGTTGGCCGAGAAGCAGAACCTGCTCCGCAACACGCAGGTGGCGATGGAGCAAGACCGCCTGCGCAACAAGACGGAGAAGCTGCAATTAGACCTCGACATCACGCGGCGCCTGCGTACGTATCGGCAGCAGGAGCAGCTCTACAACGAGAAGCTCATCGCCCGCGAAGACTATGTGCAGGCTAAGGAGGACTACGAGTTGGCACGCCGCAAACACGCGCTCATCGTTGAGCGCCTCAAGCAGGACTCGCTTTACCGCTCCATTCAAATGAGTCAAATGGAAGACAACCTCTCCAACATGCGCCGCAACGTGTTGCTGATCCGCGAGCGTAAGGACAAGCTCGAGGTACGTTCGCCGATCGACGGCGAGTTAGGGCTCCTTGACGTCGTGCTCGGGCAGAATGTGCAGCCTGGGCAGAAGATTGGGCAGATCAACGACCTCTCCGACTACAAGGTGGAAGCGCTCATCGACGAGCACTACATCGACCGCGTGCGCACCGGCCTCAACGCCACCTTCGACCGCCAGGGTGCACACTTCGCCCTGACCGTCCGCAAGGTCTACCCCGAAGTGCGCGACGGCAAGTTCCGCACCGACTTCGTCTTCACCGGCGAGCGCCCGGACAACATCCGCAGCGGCCAGACCTACTACATCAACTTAGAGTTAGGTCAGCCCACGGAGTGCGTGATGATCCCCAAGGGCACCTTCTTCCAAAGCACAGGCGGCAACTGGATCTTCGTCGTCGACCGCAACGGGAAGCGTGCCTATCGCCGCAAGATCAAGATCGGCCGGCAGAACCCGCAGTATTACGAAGTGACCGAAGGCCTCGAGCCCGGCGAACGCGTCATCGTCTCCGGCTACGAGAGCTATAAGAACAGCGAGGTGTTAGTTATTGGTAAGTGAAAAACGAACAACTAACAACTAAAAATGGCCGGGTACCCGATGGACGCTTGTAAGGGCGAATGATTATTCGCCCCTACGAGGTACCGGCAGAACCTTTCGCTTTTAGCTTTTCGATTTTAGTTTTTACATCAAACCCCCAACCATCATGCTACAGAAAAACCTCCTCCTTGCCCTGCGCTCATTGACGAAGCGCGGCCGAAACAACGGAATCAAAATCCTGTCGCTGGCCGTCGGGCTGGCTATGGGATTAGTGCTCATCGCCAAGGTCTGCTTCGAGCAGTCGTACGACACGTTCTACCCCGACGCCGACCGCATCTATCGCATGAACGAGATGATCGTCATGAATGGCGAGCTCAAAGAGTACGAGCAAGTCAGTGGCGGCGTGGCCGTCGGCATGCGCGAAGAAGTGCCCGGCGTGCAGCAAGCCACGCGTTGCACGTGGATCTACGAGGGCAACATGTACACCGAAGACAAGAAGCGCTTCGAGGTGCGCATGATCGCTGCCGACGAACGCTTCTTCAACGTCCTGCCACGGCCCATGCTGCAGGGCGACGCACAGCGCGTGCTCACCGCTCCGCGCGGCGATGGACTGATTATGATCTCCCGCGAGTTGGCCGACAAGATGGGCGGCGGCGACCTCGTCGGCAAGCGGCTCAAGGCCGAGCAATGGAGCGGCGAAGAGCTGACCATCGGCGGCGTCTTCGAGACCGTCCCCGAGAACGCCTCGCTGCGTTACGACGCCATCATTTCCATCGACCTGCTCCGCACGCCCAACTTCGACGGCACCATGAACTGGGTCGGCAACGACCGCTATATGGGCTTCGTCAAGCTGCAGCCCGGCGTCCACCCAGACAGCCTCGCCGACGCCATGCACGCCATGCAGCTGAAGCACCAAGACGCCGAGCAGCTCCGCAAGGCAGGCGTAGAGCTAAGCTACTCCCTCACGCCGCTCGACACCGTGCACGACAGCCTGCCCGAGGTGCGCCGCATGACGTGGCTCTTAGCGCTCCTCGCCTTCGCGCTCGTCTTCACGGCCGTGATGAACTACGTGCTCATCGTCATCTCCTCGCTTGTGGGGCGGACGAAGGAGGTGGCCGTGCACAAATGTTACGGTGCCTCGCGGGCGAACATTAGCGGCATGATCCTCTCCGAGACGTTTCTCCATCTGCTCCTTTCCATCCTGCTGGCCGGCGCACTGATCCTCGCTTTCCGCGCCACGGTGGAGGAGCTGCTTGACGCCACGCTCAGCGCCCTCTTCACCCGGCGCAGCCTGCTGCTCCTCTTCGGCATTTGCGCCGTCGTCTTCTTAGTGGCTGGACTGCTTCCGGGGCGTCTCTTCGCCCGCGTGCCTGTGGCCGCCGCCTTCCGCAACTTCCACGAGCATCGCCGCCGCTGGAAGCTCGCCCTGCTCTCCCTGCAATTCGTCGCCGTCGGGTTCCTCCTCTCGCTGCTCGTGGTCATCGCCCGGCAATACAACCGCATGGTGCACGACGATCCGGGGTATCGCTACGATAATCTGGCCTACGTCAGTATGCGCGGCGCCGACTCTACGCTGCGCGTCAAGCTCATCGACGAGGTGGGGCGATTGCCTGAAGTGTCGGCCGTCTCCACGTTCTATCAGCCGCTCTTCGAGGGCGCATCGGGCAACAACATCTTTCTGCCGGACGACAATCGCGAGCTCTTCAACATCGCCGACCTCTATCAGGTGGGTAACGGCTATTTGGCCGCAATGGAAATCCCCGTCATCGAGGGGCGATCGTTCACGGAAAATGTCTCTTGGTCGCACGAGGTGATGGTCAGCCGCCGCTTTGTGGAGAAGATGAAGCAGTTCGCGGATTGGTCGGACGGCGCGGTGGGCAAACAGCTCATCATCACGGAGCACAGTGACGATAACAACGAACCTTTCACCATCTGCGGCGTGTATGAAGACGTCCGCTTAGGCACGATCCACAACGAGGACGAGCGCCCCTCAGTACTCTTCTACAGTTGCAACCCGCGGGAGACGCCGTATCTGCTCATCAAGTTTCACCACATGACGCCCGAGGCCATGACCCGTGCGCGGGAGACGCTGCAACGCTTGCTGCCCGACCGGGAGGTGGAGGTGAGCGACTGGCGGGCGGAGATGACGGCGCGTTATATGGACGCGCGGCGCTTCCGCAATGCCGTGATGATCGGCGGCATCATCACGCTGATCATCGCCCTGATCGGCCTTTTCGGCTACACGCGCGACGAGATCAACCGCCGGCGCAAGGAGATCGCCATCCGCAAGATCAATGGCGCCACCGTCGGCGAGGTGATGCGGCTCTTCGAGCGTGACATCGTGCGCATGGCCGTGCCCGCGTTAGTCTTCGGTTGCGGCGCGGCGGCTTACGTGGCCTCGCTGTGGCAGGAGGGCTTCACCGAGAAAGTGTCGCTCGCGTGGTACCTCTTCGCGCTCTGCGGCTTGGTTATGCTCAGCGTCATCGCCGCCGTCGTGGCGCTGAATGTCCGTCGCGCTGCCCACGAGAACCCTGTAAACAGCATAAAGAATGAATGAAAAATGCTTGCCCAAGCCCAAGCAAGCACCAAAAAAACGATTTGGCATTTGCTCTGGCCGAGCAAGCACTGAAATTCCCAATGAATCATTCAAATATTCACACACATAACACCCTAACCCATCATGATTAAAGTAGAGAATCTGACAAAGTATTTCGAGACAGAAGAGATCCAAACCATTGCCCTGAACAAGGTCACGTTAGAAGTTGCCGACGGCGAGTTTGTAGCCGTCATGGGCCCCTCGGGCTGCGGCAAGTCCACCTTGCTCAACATCCTCGGCCTACTCGACAACCCCACCGAGGGCGACTATTATTTGGACGGCCGCGAGGTGGGCCACCTGCGCGAAAAGGAACGCACCGAGGTGCGCAAGGGCAACATCGGGTTCGTCTTTCAGAGCTTCAACCTGATCGACGAGCTGAACGTGTTCGAGAACGTGGAGCTGCCCCTCACCTATCTCGGCATCAAGGCCGCCGAACGCAAGGAGCGTGTGCACGCCATCCTGAAGCGCATGAGCATCAGTCACCGCGGGCGCCACTTCCCCCAGCAACTCTCCGGCGGGCAGCAGCAACGCGTGGCCATCGCGCGCGCCGTCGTGGCAAACCCGAAGCTGATCCTCGCCGACGAGCCGACGGGTAACCTTGACTCGAAAAACGGCCTCGAGGTGATCCGCCTGCTGAACGACCTGCACGACGAGGGCACGACAATCGTCATGGTCACCCACTCGCAGCACGACGCGGGATTCGCCAACCGCATCATCAACCTCTTCGACGGACAAATCGTGAACACAACAAGGCTGTAGCCGAATGATTAATGTTTAATGATTAATGATTACGGGGACTGTAGGGGCGTATCGCATACGCCCTACAGGTACCCGGTCGCCTGATCATTCGCCCCTTCCGGGACGTTTTGAGGGCGTATGCGATACGCCCCTACAAGGGGGCACACCGGCTAATCATTAATCATTGACAATTAACAATTAGAGAGAGAAACATGCATACCATCTATCGCAACCTCCTCAGCGTCGTCCGTCGCTTTCGGATGGCGACTGTATTAAATGTATTAGGACTGGCCGTCGCCTTCGCCGCCTTCATGATCATCCTCATGCAGGTGGGCTTCGACCGCACCTTCGACCGCTCCGACCCGAACCACGACCGCATCTTCCGCGTCGAGTTCGTCGATAACGAGAGTGGGCCGCAGGTCATCCTGAGCCGCCCCATGGCCGAGTCACTCTTCGCTTCCTCGCCGCACATCTTGGCCGGAGCGTACCTCAATTATTCCTATGACGTCGCCTTCGTCGTGGAAGACGGTGCCGGCAGGAAGTCGTTTCGGGAAGCCTACGAGACCGTATCGCCAGGATTTACTGACGTCTTCGCGTTCGACTTTGTGGAGGGCTCCAAGGACGCACTCCGCACGCCCGATCAAGTGATCATCCCGCTCAGCATGGCGCGCAAGATGTTCGGCAGTGGGTCGGCCGTTGGGAAGAAACTGACCAATATCTACTTCTCTCCGACCGTTGGCGGCGTCTACCGCGACTTCCCCAGCAATACGCTCATCGAGAACGTCGTTTATCAGGCCATCCCTGACGAGGAGAATCGGCAGAGCTGGAACAACAGGAATTACTCCGTCTTTATCCGTGTGGACGACGCAGCGAACATCCCCACCATCTACGAGAATTTCAAGCAGCACGTCGCCGCGGACATCAAGGAGGCCTTCGGCGAAGAGGCGGGCTGGGACGACGCGGGTGGCGACCTGCGCTTCACGTCCCTGCACGAGGTGCATTTCACCACCGACGCCCAGTTTGACAACACGCCGAAAGCCAACCGACAGACGCTGCGTGTGTTGCTGGCCATCGCCATCGTGGTGATCGTCATTGCGGGTATCAACTTCACCAACTTCAGCATGGCGCTCACACCGATGCGCATCCGCAGCATCAACACGCAGAAGGTGCTCGGCGGCGCCACCGGGACGATCCGCCGCGCACTTGTGGCCGAGTCCGTGCTGATGAGCCTCGTGGCCTACGCGCTGGCCGTCGGATTAGTCGTGCTCTTTGCGCACAGTCCGCTCGCCTCGCTCGTCACCACCGATCTCAATCTGATCACCCACCTGGGCATCGCGGGCTTGGCTGCGCTGATCGCCCTGCTGACGGGCCTCGCCGCGGGCGTCTATCCGGCGTATTACATGACCTCCTTCCCACCCGCCCTTGTGCTCAAGGGCAGCTTCGGCCTCTCGCCCCGCGGACGAGCACTGCGCAACGCCCTGATCGGCGTACAGTTTTTCGCCTCGTTCGCCCTCATCATCAGCGCCTCCTTCATGTACATGCAGAACTACTACATGCAGCACGCGCCCTTGGGGTACGACCGCGACGAGCTGATCATCACCGACCTCAGCGACGCGATTAGGAACAGCCGCGACGCGCTGACGAATCGCCTCAAGGCTTACGCCGGCGTCTCGGGCGTGGCCTACGCCGAACGCATCCTCTCGAGTGGCGATTCTTATATGACTTGGGGACGGGATTATCGCGGCAAGCAGATCAACTACACGGTCTTGCCGGTGGAGTCTGAATTTCTCGATGTGTTAGGCATCCAAGTGTCTGAGGGGCGCGACTTCCGCCCGGAGGACGCGAAGACCCGCCACGGCGTCTACGTCTTCAACGAGCGCGCACACCAAGAGTTTGGGTTAGAGCTCGGCACGATGATCGACAGCACAGAAGTAGTCGACTTCATACCCGACATCAAGTTTGCCTCCTTCCGCACCGAGGTGGCGCCGATGGCCTTCCTCGTGTGGGGCACGCAGAACTGGGGCAACAAACCCCGCTACGCTTACATTAAAATGAAGGCGGGCACGGACATGCGCGCCGCGATGGATCATGTGCGCGCGGTGCTGAAGGAGCTCGACCCTGAATACACGTTCGACACGCGCTTCTTCGACGGCTTCCTGCAGCAGACTTATGAGAAGGAGCGCGCCGTCGGGTCGCTCATCACGCTCTTCAGCGCAATGGCTGTGTTTATCTCCATCGTCGGCGTGTTCGGTCTCGTGGTGTTCGACAGCGAGTACCGAAAGAAGGAGATCGGCATCCGCAAGGTGTTCGGCTCCTCCACTGGGCAGATCCTTGCCATGTTCAATCGCACCTACCTGCGTATCGTGGCCGTCTGCTTCGTCGTCGCCGCGCCTGTGGCTTACTACGGCGTGACCCGATGGCTCGAAAACTTCGCCTACCGCACGCCGCTGCGTTGGTGGGTGTTCGTACTCGCGTTCATCGCCGTGGCTGCCGTCACGTTGGCCACCGTCACCTTCCAAAACTGGCGCGCGGCGAATGCTAATCCGGTGAAAAGCATCCGGAAT
>MIQB01000078.1 GCA_002890585.1 Tannerella sp. oral taxon 808 | reverse complement strand
CTCAGGTACATGCGGGGCGTTTGTAGGGGCACCCCTTGTGGGTGCCCTCTCCACAGGGAGAAAAACCACAGAGGGCACCCACAAGGGGTGCCCCTACGAGGGACGCGCGGCGGATGGGACGTGTACCCGGTGTGCCCTTCGCCCTGGGCTATCATCCCCCGGGCCTACAGCCCGGATCGATGGTGCCCGCCCCACGCGGCCTGTAGGGCCGCCGGGAGGCATGTTGAGTTGTTGAATTGTTGGGTTGTTGAATGATTATACCGGGTGGATGTCCCCTCCCACGCGGCCTGTAGGGCCGCCGGACGATAGCCCGGGGCGAAACCCCGGGTGGTGGATAATGTCCGAAGGCGAAACCCCGGGCCGCCGAACAATAACCCGCCAACGAAACCCCGGGTTCCCCGGGGGCGGTGGGGACGAATAATCATTCGCTCTTGTGAACGTCCCTGGGCAGTGGTAGGGGCAAGGATTCCACGAATAAATGGGGGATGCTTGGTGCGCCCCGGAGGGGCAGATCAACCCAGCCCAGGGTAGAGCGACGCCCCCCCCGGGCGGAGCGGCACCCTGGGTCGAAAGGCCGCCCCATTGCCCCGCGTTCTGCAATCCTCTCCCCACCCTGCTGAGGCAGGGTGGGGAGAGGATTGCAGAACGCGGGGGATTTTCTTTTGGCACCCGTAACCCCAGGGCAACGCCCTGGGCTGGGTTGATCTGCCCCTCCGGGGCGTATGCCTGATACACCAAAATGTGTTCGCAAACCATTTTTGATTGGCGATGACTCAGGGGTGCCCCCATCCGTACGCTTCCGTTGTTTGGCTATTCCACCGTCAGATCCCTTTTGAAGAGGGTCGTGACGGGCGCTTTGAGCAACAGGAAGCTTTCGGAGAACTGCGTGGTGAGCTCAAGGCGGTAGGTGCCGGCGCTGAGGGTGGGGATGAGGAGTAGGAGGTGCCGGGGTTGGTTGATGGCGAGGTCGGCAAGGGGGATGAGCGTGAGGGCGTCGGTGGCGAGGTGGCGGAGGCGGACGCCCACGTCGGGGTGGTCGCCGACGATCTTGAGGCGGGAGCCGGTGATGTCGAGCATGTGTCCGGGGGTGAGGCGGCCGTTTACGGTGTGGGTCTTGCAGTCGGTGACGCGGTCGATGTATGGCGTGGCGTCGGCGGGTCCGAGTATGCGGACGTCGACATGATCCAGGGCGCGCCGCATGCGGTTCCCTTGGGTGAGCTGGATGAGGAGCCGGTGTCGCTGTGGGTCGAAGGGCTCGTGGGCGTAGTGGAAGGCGCCGCGGATGTGCGGTGTGGCTCGGAACCAGCTATCGGCGTTGACGGCAAAGCCGTCGCAGAGCTGGTAGCCCATCTCGTTGAGGAAGATGTGCGCGCAGTAGCGGAGGGTGTCTTCGGAGACGTCGGCGCCTCCGCGCGTGACGGCGGCGTGGCAGATGTCGTCAACGGAGAGGGTGGTCTCTGTGTCGACACGCGCAAGGAGGTCGTGGGGGTCGGCCGTGAGGTGGTTGTTGTAGAGCCGGGCTGCGATTTGATGTTTGGCTTCGTTCATAGTGGGGTGGGGGGGTTGTGGTTAAATGATAAGTAGTGGTCAATTATTAATGATTAGTGATTAATGATAGGGTGGAGCCATTCTGCCGTGTCTCTCTGGGGGTAATCATTGATCATTGATAATTAATCATTGTCCCTTATACGTAGGGAATTACGCGAAGAGGAAATAGCGCGGGGTGCGTGCTTTGTAGCTGCGGTATTCGTCGCCGTAGGTGGCTTCGCAATAGCGCTCTTCGCCGAGGACGATGAGGTGGGTGTAGATCATAAACGGGATGTTCACGAGCAGCAGCCAGAGGGAGGCGGAGGCGATGCAGGCGCCGATCATGCCGACGAAGAAGGCGAAGTACATCGGGTTGCGGGAGAGGCGATAGATGCCGCCCGTGACCGTCTGGCCCTGCGGCGTCAGGCCATAGGCCAAGAAGGCGGCGATGAAGGCGATGAGCGAGAGGGCGAACACGATGGTGCCGACGGTGAGCCAGACGCCGCTCTTGAGGGGGACGAAGATGGAGAGGATGAGCAGGGCGATTTGCAGGCCACTGCTGATGGCGGCGTTGCGTCGGTCGGTGGGGGTGTACCACGAGGTGTCGACGGCGCGGCGCCCGCCCTCCCTGTGCAGGGCCATAAACACGAACTGGATCAGCACCATGCCCCAAGCGGGGATCCATGCGTTGAACCAACCCGGGCGAAGGGTGGTGAAGAAATTCAATGTGTCCATAAGAGAAGGTAGTTAGGGGGTAGTTAAAGGGTAGTAGGGGCGCACCTGCGTGTGCGCCCGGTAGTCAAAGGATAGAAACATGTACCCGGTGCGGCCTGTAGGGCCGCTGGATGATAGCCCGGGGCGACGCCCCGGGGGGGTATGATCCCACGAATAAACGGGGATACCCCCGGTGCGGCCTGTAGGGCCGCTGGATGATAGCCCGGGGGAAAAACCCTGGGGTAAATGATTCCACGTGTCCATAGGAATTAGAGGGTAGAGGGTGGAAACATGTACCCGGCTCTACCCTCTGCCCTCTATTTATACAAGAACCGCTTGATGCTTTGCTTGGGTGTCTTCTCGAAGGGTTCGTCGCGAAGCTCGACGGCGGAGATGGCGCAGTATTTCGGGATGCGGCTGTTGAGCTGGGTCATATTATCGTTCATCGCAGCTTGGAGGGCGGCGTCGTCGAGGCCATCCTTCGTGGCGCGGTCGCGGTCGGGGACAACGAGGGCGATGAGGCCTTCGGGGCGTTGCACGATGAGCGACTCCACTACGTAAGGCAATGTACCGAGTATGCTCTCGATCTCTTCGGGGTAAATGTTCTGCCCGTTGGAGCTAAGGATCATCGTCTTGCTGCGCCCGCGGATGAAGATGAATCCGTCGCGGTCGATCACGCCGAGGTCGCCCGTCTTGAGCCATCCGTCGGGCGTCATGGCGGCGGCCGTAGCGTCCGGGTTCTTGTAGTACCCGAGCATGACGTTCATGCTGCGCACCTGTATCTCGCCGGCGGTGTTCACAGGGTCGGGCGAGTCGATGCGCACCTCCATGCGGTCTACGGCACGCCCGACGGAGCCCGGGCGATACGTCTTCCAGTATTCATAAGAGATGAGCGGGCCGCACTCGGTCATGCCGTAGCCGACGGTGTAGCGGAAGCCGATGCGGTGCAGGAACTGCTCCACTTCCTTATTAATAGCTGCGCCACCGATGACGATCTCGGAGAAGTCGCTGCCGAAGGCTGCGCTAAGCGCCTTGCAGATGCGTCGGTCGATGAGGCGGCCGATGCCGGGCAAGCGGCGCAGGAAGCGTGTGGTGGGCTTGTTGATCTGTGGGAAGATGCGTGTGCGGACAATCTTTTCGATGATCAGGGGCACGGCGATGATCAGCCGCGGGCGGACGGCAGCGAAGGTGTCGATGACAACCTTGGGGTTGGGTACACGCGGCAGGAAGTGGATGTGGCAGCCCTTGTTGATGCCGTTCATAATCTCGAAAGCCAGTCCGTATATATGAGCCATGGGGAGCATACAGACGAAGTGGTCGCCGGCTTGGATGAAGGGCAGATGGTCGGCGGCGAAGCGGGTGTTGCTCCAGAGGCTGCGGTAGGGCAGCATGACACCTTTGGAGTAGCCTGTGGTGCCGGAGGTGTAGTTGAGGATAGCCAGCTCATCGGGTTGCTCGATGTGTACGTGCAGGTTGTCTGGGGTGAAGAAAGGGTAACGCTCAGCGAATTCCATTTCAAGGCGTTTGTGCAGTTCATCTATGCCCGGGTGGCGACTGAGGGCGATGCTCCAATCTTCTAAGAGGAGAGCGGCGGTAAGGTCGGGCATGGCGTCGGCGGAGAGCTTCTCCCAGCTGGCGGCGGCAGCCAAGAGGACTTTAGCCTCGGAGTGGCAGACGATGTGGTGCACGTTTTCGGGGTGGAAGTCGTGGAGGATGGGCGTGGCCACGGCTCCGTAGGTGAGGATGCCGAAGAAGGCGATGACCCAACGCGAGGAGTTACGTCCGATGAGCGCCACGCGGTCGCCTTTGCGCACGCCGGCATGTTCGAGCAGGAGGTGTAGGCGCGCCATCTCGGCGGCCAAGTCCTTGTAGTAATAGGTCACGCCCTGGTGATCTGTCAAAGCGGGAGAATCCCAGTGAGCCTTGAAGCTGTCTTCGATAAGTCCTAAAAAGCGGTCTTGGTTATTCATAAGTCTTGCTGTATTTGTCATTTACGTGTGGCAAAAGTAGACCGATTCACAGAGGGTAGGGCGGGGGAGGATTTTCATGATCGGTCGTTAACGACATAGCTCGGATGTCGTGCAGACTGATCCTCGCGGAGTATGCCTTTCGATACCAGATCTGCGATGTCCGTCTCGGCCTCGGCACGGCTACACTTGGCCAGCTTGGCCCATTTGGCGGCGGTGAGCTTCCCCTCGAGGCCGTCGAACAGTCGGCCGATGAGCAGGCGTTGCCGCTCGTTCATCGCTGTTCCCCGATGTGTATAGAAGAAGTGGTGCTTATGAAAGATGGCGGGGATCATCTCCAATACGGTGTCGATCGTTTCGCTTAGGCAGGCAAGGAACCAGCGTAGCCAGTCGGTGATGTCGCCGTCGCCGCGCTGGGTGCGTTCGAGCACGTCGTAGTAATCCCTTCGGTGCTGCATGATGCTGGACGACATGCTGTAGAAGCGTCGCGAGCTGCCTTCGGCGCGCGATAGGAGCAGGTCGGTGATGGCGCGGGCGATGCGTCCGTTGCCGTCGTCGAAGGGGTGGATGGAGACGAACCAAAGGTGGGCGATGGCTGCCTTGAGTACACCGTCTTCACACTCAGCCGGCGCATTGACCCATGCCAGGAAACGCGCCATCTCGGTGGGGAGTCGGTCGGGGGCGGGGGCTACGTAATGCACGCGCTCGCGCCCCATCGGACCGGACACGACCTGCATCTGTCCCGTGCGATAACGCGCCACTTCGATCCGATACGGCCCGCTGTATCCGGTGGGGAAGAGGGCAGCGTGCCAACCAAAAAGGCGCTCGTCGGTGAGGGAGCGGTCATGGTGCTGCGTGGCGTCGAGGAGCATTTCCACGACCCCGTCCACATAGCGCGAGGAGGGCACGAGCCCGGCTGTATCGATGCCCAACCGCCGGGCAATGGATGAGCGGACCTGGGTCAGGTCTAACTGTTCGCCTTCGATCGCCGAGGAGTGCACCAGCTCGTCGGAGAGGGAGGATAGGGTTAGGTCGTCCTGCATTTCGTTCCACATCTTCCCCACATCTGCGGAGAGGTGCGCTTGCCGGTCATGTACGTTGCGCAATAGTGTGTCAATCGCCTCCGTGTCGTAGCGGAAGCGCCACCATTCGTTTCGTTCGTGCAGATACCTCATAGCAGTCTCTCCAGCTCTTTGAAGTCCGTGATCACCACGTCGGCCGTTTCTGCGCCGGTGTAGGGCTTCCAGCCGATGTTCTTCAGCCAGACGGTGTGGCAGCCAAGTGAGGCGGCGGGTAGGATGTCCTTGTCGTACGAGTCGCCGATGACGACCGCATGCGTGGCGTCGCCGATGTGCAGCGCCTCGAGGCCAAGGCGGAAGATGGCGGGGTCGGGTTTGCGGACACCCACCACGGCCGACTCGATGACGTGCGGGAAGTACATGTCTAAACGAAAGTCGCGCAGCACGGCGCCGATGTTTCCGTAGAAGTTCGACACGAGCGCTAACGGATACCGACCGGTCAGAGACGCAATCACGGGCCGCGCAGCCGATACGGAACGCTCGGCCGAGGCATAGCAACGCCCGGCCAGGCGACGCCTCACGTCGCGCGTGGCGCGGAAGTCGGGCAGCGCGGCCTGCTCCTGCAGCCAGTCCACTTGCAAGTCGATCTTGATCCGCATCATGTCCGCAAACGTGTGATCGGGCTGCACGAGTGGCAGCCGCGCCATGGTCCGCTCGGTGTGCACGTAGGCCGCGCGAAAATCCTCCTTCGTGACGGGCACATCCTCTGCCTCATAGGCCTGCCAAATGACCTCCGACCAATGCAACCCGTTGCTGTCGATCGTGCCCCCGTAGTCGAAGAGGAGCGCCTCGATAGCATCCCATTTCATCGCGCGGCCTCCTTCAGTTGCATGGTGAACTGGGCACAGAAATGCTCGTGCGTCCGCATCATATAGATAAGCATCGCGTTGAGCACAGTCAGCTCGAAGGCGAAGTAGAGCCAGGGCACGTCGATGAGGAGCGAAACGAAGAGGGCGATGACGCGCGTGTTGAACGAGAGCATGTTGGTGTACTTCATCAGCGGTAGGCTGCGAGCGCGGAAGGCCGTGCGGAACCACTCGGGCGCCTCGTCGGCATAGTCGCGGCGGATGACGGCCATCATCTCCTGAAAGCGGGGCGTGGAGCGCTCCTGACTGCGGGTGTAACGGAGGTAGAACATCTCGAAGAGCTTGTAGACGAAGTCGCCGCGCCACGTCATCCGCCGATAGCTCGCCTCCACGGCCTGCGAGTGCGACAGCTCGCTGCCTGCACGACCCTTGAGGAAGAGCAGGTGGATGTTGCGATAATAGTCGGCCATGGCGGCCTGCTTGCTGTGGTAGCTGCCCGTGACGATGGCCAGCACCCAGATCCACAGCCCCCACTCGGGCATGAGTCGCAGGCAGATGGCCACGTAGATGGTGAAGAACCAGACGTCGCCACAGAAGCCGTCCAAGACGCGCCCGAGGGGAGACTTCTGGCCCGTCATGCGCGCCAGCTGCCCGTCGGCGCTGTCGAACGAGTTGGCCCAGATGAGCAGCAGCATGCCGACCATGTTCACCCGGAGGTTAGGGTAATAGAAGCACACGCCAGCGGCGATGCCGATGAAGATGCCCATGATCGTGACGGCGTTGGGCGAGACGCCCAACCGGCGGAAGAGCAGCGCCCAGCGGTAGCCGATGGGGCGGTAAAACCAGATGTCGATGCACTCCTCCGTGTCTAAGGATTTGAGGGTCGACGCCATGCTGGGCGCCGTGGGTTTATCGGTCATTTAAGCGGTGATTAATCAGTGATTAAACGGTGAATACAGGAGGCGATAAACGGTGCCGCCGCCTCGCGACAGGGGGCGAAGCTGGGCCAGTCGTTGAAGTCGATGAGGCGCACAAGGCCGTCGGTGTCGGACACGATGCAGTCGCCGCCATAGACGCGTAGGCCGAGCACGGTGGCGGCGCGATTGCAGGTTGTGCGGAGCGCGTCGGCGTCGTAGGTGATGCCCCGCGGGGCACCGTTCACCTGCTCGAGGCCGAACTTGCCGTGGTGCGTGGCCGTCGGATAGAAGGCATAGAAGAAGTCGGTGCCCGCAACGCCGTAGAACTTCACGAGGTCGCCCGTCAGATGCTCGTTCACGACGGCCGTCTGTATGCCGCGGCGAGACAGTGTGCGGAAGGCCTCGCGCGCCACTTCATGGTCGGGCGCAAAGGTCACGTCGCCCGCACCGACCACATGGCCGTCGGCTCGCTTCACCCAGCAGGCGTCGATCGCAGCCGAGGCGAGCGCTGGCACGGGGTCGTCAGCCGTGGGGAGGATCAGGCTGCGCGGGTGTGGCAATGCGGCCTCGGTCAATAGGCGTGTCATCGGTTCGCGGCCACAATTCGCGATCCCATACCCCGAGTTGACGACCGGCAGCCCGCCGTCCTCCATGCGTTGCAGACGGCGGATCGAGCGCGGGTCGCGGGCCATGCCAAACACGGCGTCGGCGCTGACCCGATCGGCCCAGAGATCGGCCTCGGTGTACTCTCGTACCGTGTAGCCACGCGCCCGCAGCGCCTCGGCCGTGAGGCGGAAGATGGCCTCGTCGTTCGCCTCGTGATGGGGCGAGAAGCGCGGGTCGCGGCGGATGCCCGCAACCGTATAATGACCCGCACGCATCATTTCCCTTCAGATAAGAACGCTTCGGCTTTGGCGATGTCTGCGGCGTGATCGATGTCGAGGATCTTATCGAAGGCGTAGGCCCGGAGCCGCAGCCCCTCGCTGACGAGCATCCGCTGGTAGTTGCGCATGCGGGAGATGCCTTGCTCCATCGCGCGATCGAGCACATCGAGCGCTGCTCGACGCAGGCCGTAGATGCCGCCCGAGACGTATTGGCAGCCGGCCGATTCGCCCTCCTCGCGATCGAGGAAGCCGCGGATCATGCCCGCCGCATCGGTCTCCACATAGAGCGGCTTCTCGTCGTCCACAAACGCGGTGACAGCCATCACCCCATCCACTGCGGGCATGCGCTTGAAGGCGTCGATGTAGGCCGCGAATGCCTCTTCGCGAAACACGGTGTCGACCGTCGTCAGGCAACATGCGTCGCCCGTCAAGAAGGGGCTGAGCGCGTGGAAGCTGTGCATCGAGCTGGGCGTCGACTGCACCACAAGGTTCAGCGGCACAGGCAGCGTGAGCCCCTCCATGTGGCGTTGCACATCGGTCATCTCCTCGTTGACGATCACACTGATCGATGAGGCGCCGTGTCGGAGAAAAAGTCTGATAAGGCGGTCAATCATCGGCTTCCCGAGCAGCCTGATGAGGGGTTTGGGCGTCGTGATCCCCTCCTGCACCAATCGCGAGCCCTCGCCCGCAGCAATAATCGCGTAATCCATAGGGTAGTTATGCGCCTTGCGGCGCGGTAGTTATAGGGTAGTTAGAAGTAGCGGTGCATCTAAGCATCCGCCGCAAAAGTAGACCCTTTCGCAGGGGGAGCCCCGAAATACACTATTTCTGACCGTTGCAGATTGGCATGGCCCCGAAATACACTATTTCTGACCGTTGCAGATTGGCATGGCCCCGAAATACACTATTTCTGACCGTTGCAGATTGGCATGGCCCCGAAATACACTATTTCTGACCGTTGCAGATTGGCATGGCCCCGAAATACACTATTTCTGACCGTTGCAGATTGGCATGGCCCCGAAATACACTATTTCTGACCGTTGCAGATTGGCATGGCCCCGAAATACACTATTTCTGATCGTCGCAGATTTGCATAGCCTCGAAATACACTATTTCTGATCGTCGCAGATTTGCAACAGCTCAAAATACACTTCGACGGGCTGTCGCAAGTTTGTTTTGCCCCACCGAACACTTCGACGGGC
>MIQB01000077.1 GCA_002890585.1 Tannerella sp. oral taxon 808 | reverse complement strand
TCGAACACTTCGACGGCTTGTCGCAGGTTTGCAACAGCCCATCGAACACTTCGACGGCTTGTCGCGGATTTGTAACAGTCCGTCGAACACTTCGACAGCCTGTCGCGGATTTGCAACAGCTCATCGAACACTTCGACGGCTTGTCGCAAGTCCCGCAAGCATTCCGCAACTACTTATCGTCAGATCCTTCGTGGCCTTATCGGCCGATCCTGCACGCGGGATTTTTGTGCGACCTCTGCATTGCGATTGATCAAATAGTCATTGAGATCCTTGCATCCACTGTAGAGCTGCGATACGTCGCTGATTCGCCGCCCAAGCGTCTGCTTGAGTTGCTGCAAGGCATCCGTACCCGCAGGGTCATTATCGAGATAGCATTGGATATCGGCATAGCTAGCCAACAGCGGGAGCGCCTTGGTGAGATGAGAAACAGAGTTGAGGATTAGACAATCGGGGCGATCCACCTTTGCAAAGTCGGGCTGCCCCTGTCGTTGCAAAGTGAGAAAGGACAGATAGTCCATAAATCCCTCGAATAGACAACAGACGTGGCTGGGTGATTTCGTCCTCCGAATATGGGAGATGTCTTTCGGAGCAATCGAGCCTTTGAAGTACTTGTTTCGTACCTCCCAACCTCCAGATCGGTTGGGGAAGGCGATAGCGAAGTAGGATCTGCCATTGTGGATGAACCGCACTTCGCGGCATGCGTTTTCCGCCACCGAACGATCTATTCCTCTTTCGCTGAAATAGACAAATAGAGCAGGAGATGTGAGCGGTATGATCGTCGTCTTCTTGTCGCCTTCGTCGTAAGAGGATGGCTGGCCAAAAGAGAAAGACGCTGGGTGCACTTGCGGTGCCTGCTCTGCGATACGTTTCAAGAGATAGGACACGTCGCTCGAAGTGTAGAGTTTGCCGGCCAGTGCGATGAGATTTCCACCTTCGCCGAGGGCGAAATCGTACCAGAGATTGCGCTCGGTATTCACTTTGAAAGAAGGTACCCGCTCGTCTCGAAAGGGCGACTTGTACCAAAGATTATGTCCTTGTTGCCTTACGGGATCGTGTCCCAGACTGTGCAGGTAGTCTGCGATGCTTATCTGTTTGGCTTCGTCGATAGTCATAGTGCGTAAAGTGTGTCGTCTGATTGTTTTTTTCTTTTCGCCAGTCCGCTCTTTCATACAGTGCGGCTTGTATCCACTTTACTTTACAACCGTATACATAGGGTACGGGAATAAAGTAAAGTGCATGCCGGGTACCCCCGAATCACTTTGCTTTAGTCCTTATATATAGGCACACCGAAGTAAAGTAAAGCGATGGCGAAGTTGGGGTTTCAATAGTGAAAGTCGGGCAGGAAGCTGTATTTCTTGCCATGCCTTTGTTCGATCATTCGCTTATTCTTCAGTGTGGTAATCAGGCTGACCACCTTGTTTCCACTGAGCGAAACACCGACCGACGCGTAGGCCTCCCGCAGCGCGTCTGCCAATTCCTGATAGCCGTATGCTTCTTTCTTCGCAAAAGCCGCTTCTAATGCCTTGCGATGTTGTGCTTCGGTGATGTCACGATAGGCATCGAACTTTTCCCGTTTCGGTCGGCCGACGTCCTTTTTCTTGACGCTGTAATCATCCAACAGTTCGGGCAGCGCCTCCTCGTTGATGCGGAAGGCAAAGGCTTCGAAATCCATCGCCCGGATATGAGCTGCCCGTACCGTACTGATGTCAGCATCTGTCTCGTCCTTCTCTACCAACAACACTGTTTCTGCCTTGTTGCTCAGTTCGGTGCCGATATGCCCCCGCGCATTCTCATCTCCCTTGTTTTGATGCAGGATGGTGTGAATGTGTATCTGCCTCTCGTCCGTCCATGTCATCAACAGGGAGATGACATGCGTCGATTCGCTGGGGCTATTGATGTCGTAGACCATATCTCGGATGCCATCAATGACGACCAAGCCGATGTGTTCTGTGCGATAGATGGCCTGCTTGACGATTTCGATACGTTCCTCCGGGGTGTATTTGCGTAAGGCAAGAAATTCAAGGTTCTCGTGGTTCTGATTGGTCGGCAATCCGGCCATGCGTAGAATGCGCCGTGCGACTTTCAGGCAGTGGTAAGGGCTTTGCTCGGTGTCCACATAAAGGATCCTTCGTTTGTCCGGAGGAAGTTCGGCTGCATATCGCAGTACAGTCCCGTTCTTCAATGCAGCCGCCACAATGGCCGAAACATTGAACGTCTTTTTGCTCTTAGCCTTACCGATCGAGGCGCTGAAATTGCCCAACGTTCCGATGACGGATCCTTGTACTTTCAGCATTTCGGGCGCTTTCTCGTAGGTGGCCGAAAGATCAAGCCGTGAGGATTGCCAAAGGACTACGGCCTTTTCAGGTGAAAGGCCTTTTCTGTCTCTGTATTCCATAGTGCATCCTGTTTTTACCGACGTCCTCCAGTTTTTCGTCCGGCCAATTCAAGCGCCAAGTCTGCATCCACGATAATCTTACGTCCGATTTGTGTGATGGCTCGGTCAATCTTGCCACTCTTTTTGATGCGATTGGCTGTAGGGAGACTACAGCCGAAAAGGCGAGCGATGCCGGCTATGCCGTAGACAAAGCGTTTTTGCTCTTTGGTGGCTGTTATCACTGTGTTCGTATTGTTAGACTGGTAGTCGTGATGAGCCAGAAAGAGTAATTCCTCGCCGGTCATCTGCCACACGGGCTTCCCCAGAAGTTCTTCTAAAATCATACTATTTGCGGTTTGGAAATGAGTAAATCTGCCCTTGCGCATAGGGCTTTTGCTCAGTACTGATGCCGCAAAAGTGTGGGTGGAAGCGCTGTCTATGAATGGTTGAACATGAAGTGGGAACTACCGGGAAGTATCGGGAAATCATAGCCTGTCATCGTAACAGGAAACACCGACTCTTTTACACAAAAGGAGCCTCTTGAGCTATCATCGCCCAAGAGGCTCTCCTCTCCCTTTTCGTTACTCATAACCGAAAGGGAGCTGCTCTATGTTGTCAGATAGGGGATCCCTTTTGCTCACCGTCCACTTACAATTGATTGAATCGGCTCATTGCGTCAGCCTTGATATTGTCAGCAATGTCGATGTAGGGTTTCATGGCCTTATAGTCGCTGTGTCCCGTCCATTTCATGACCACCTGTGCCGGGATACCGAGTGCTAGCGCATTGCAGATAAAGGTGCGTCTCCCGGCATGGGTGCCGAGCAGCGCATATTTGGGTGTGACGATGTCGATGCGCTTGCTCCCTTTGTAGAAAGTCTCTCTTACCGGGTCGTTGATTTCCGCCAGCTCTCCTAGCTCTTTCAAATACACATTCATCTTTTGGTTACTGATTACCGGAAGCGCCTTGTGATCTTCAAAATGTATATCCTTATACTTTTCAAGTATCGCTTTGCTGTGATTATTCAGCTCGATAATCAAGCTGTCAGCCGTTTTAACGGTAGTAATTTCTATATGGTCAGGTTTGACATCGCTCCGCTTCAGGTTGTACACGTCCGAATAACGTAGGCCGCTGAAGCAACAGAAGAGAAAGACATCGCGCACACGTTCCAAATATTGCTTGTTGTGCGGTATTTCCACTGTTTTCAGTTTGTTGAGTTCATCGTTAGTGAGAAAGATGACTTTCTTGGGCGCGCTTTTCAACTTGGGATTGAAGTCTTCATAAGCCGTGTTATGGCAATATCCCTTCTTGGTGCACCAGCGAAGGAACCATTTTAGATAATCCATCTGCTTATTTATTGTGCTATTGCGCATATCCTTTTTCTGAAGGAAGTCCATATAATCATTCAAGTAACTTTCGGTGAATGACTTAAGGGATAGTCCTTCGTCAAACTCTCTCAAATGATTCTTGACGGCATTGAACTTCTCATAAGTCGCATGAGTCCAATTGTTCAGCTTTCCACATTCCGCGACGAACCTCTCGAATGCTTTCCAAAAATCGAGAGTTGGTTCTTCTTTCTCTGTTTCCTTCACCTCGTTGGATGATCTCTTTATTCTTTCATTAAATGCACACTTTATCTGTTCTATAGTTGGCATAAGATCATGCACTTCGTACTCCTTGAAGATGTTCTGTATTTCCGTGTACTGTCTTAGAAGATCTGTGTTGATCTCACCGGCGCTTTGCTTCAGCTTGTTGGTGCATCCGTTCTTCACCTTTTGCTTGTCTAAGTCCCATTTGGCTACATCAATGCGATAGCCTGTCGTGAATTCTATCCGTTGGCCTGCAAACACTACACGCATACGAATGGGGACATTCTCCACAACTGGCACTCCGTTTTTCTTACGGCCTTCCAAAGCGAAAATGATATTTCTCTTGATATTCATAGTTCAGTAAGCATTTGAAATTGCACCCAAAACTACACCCAAAAATCGAGATAGCATGAGACAGTTTATAATACTGACTGATAATATAAGTCTCTGATTTTCTATTATTTGCTGTGATCCTGATGTGAGATGAAACGTTATGAAATCGGACATCAGAGTCCCGTCCATACCGCCATAAGGTTTCAAGAGGACTTCAGCAAGGGAGTCAATTAAGCCTTCAAACTCATAGAGAATCGTTGTAAAATCAAGGTTTTACAGCGATTTTTCTTTGTATATACCTAATTGCCTGACGGCATAACCCCATGTTTTGACAGTCACCTTTCGGTCACTTTCTGCTACACTTCCTGCTACACAAAAACGAGAGCAGCAAAAAATGTAGCAGTGACGGGATTGTGAATACCATATTGATGGCATTAATTCTCTCTGTTTCATCGTACTAAGTTGAACTTTGCGGCCAAAAGCTGCATAACAAAACGATGCAATATGAGAATGAACTTCAAGGTCTCCTTCTACCTACGCTCGAACTACGAGAATAAAGAAGGAAAGTCGCCCGTGATGCTTCGGGTCTTTCTGGGCGGAGAGATGGCGAACTTCGGTACGACGAAGATTTTCGTAAAGAAGTCCCTCTGGAGCAATGCCACAAGTCGGCTTAGAGGAAGAACAGCCGAAGCCTTGTCGGTGAACGCAGCGCTGGATTCCATCTCCACGACACTCCACGGGATCTATCGCAAGTACGAGAACGACGAGTCGCTGTCATTGGATTTAATCCGGACTGTTTATTTCGGTAAGAACAGAGAGTTCACCTCTTTCCTCCCAGTCTTCGATAAGTTCTTGGAAGACATCAAGCAGCGTGTCGGTAAGACCATCGGTGCGGACAGCTTGCAGAAGTACAGCGTGCTAAGGAGGCACTTTGCCGAGTTTCTCATGTACAAGTATTCTCGGAAAGACATCGGGCTGAATGAGTTTACCCCGGCCGTCGTTCAAGACTTCCATCTCTACATAAGTACGGTTGCGGGATGCGCCTACAACACTTCAGTCAAGAAGGTGAAAACGCTTAAGACCATAACCATCTATGCTCAAAAGCGAGGTTTCTTGCTTCATGATCCCTTCGTCAACCTCCATTTCCATATGGAGCCGGTAGATAGGGGTTTCCTGACGGATGAAGAGATCCTCCGGATAGCCAACAAAGATTTGGGTATCCAGCGGCTGGAGTTGGTGCGGGACATCTTTATCTTTTCATGCTTCATCGGACTGGCCTACATCGATGTGGCCAACCTCACGCCAGACCACATTGTGACGATGGACGACAAACAGTGGATCATGACCAAGCGACAGAAAACGAGCGTGGAGACCAACGTGCTGCTTCTCGACATTCCGAGAGCGATCATCGCGAAGTACAGCCATAAGACGTACCGGGACGGCAAGCTCTTTCCCGTCCTGACGAATCAGAAGACCAATTCGTACCTCAAGGAGATCGCCGACCTCTGCGGGATCAAGAAGAAGCTGACCTTCCATCTTGCCCGCCACACCTTTGCCACCATGTCGCTAAGCAAGGGCGTCCCCATCGAATCCGTATCCAAGATGTTGGGGCATACGAACATCCGCACGACGCAGATCTACGCCCGCATCACGAACAAGAAGATCGAACAAGAAGATCGAACACGACTTCGCAGGACTGCATTTTTCGCCGTACTACACACTCGAACAGATCATCGAAAACGAGTTTGCTAACGTGGTTCCGCCTGATCGCATTGAGGCCGTTGCGCTGCGACTGTTGCAGAGCGACGCCATCCGCGACACCATCGCGAAGTATGAGCCGGGCGACGATTTCGACGGAAACCCGGAATACGACCAGCTCTATACCGAGCTGACGGGCGTCATCGTTGAGCTGCTCGAGGTAGACGGCGTGAAGGTACTGCCGTAGCCTACGCGCTTTTGGCGTTCCCCTGTTTCATTCGGCCGTGGCATCGCGCTGCGGCCGTTTTTCTGACCCCTCTTTTTGTGCTGCTTGAAGTGTTTGCTTGGATCGTTTGCCAACTGCTGCTTTGAGATCACACCTGTATCAATTGCTTCCAGCCGGCTGTTCCGTAGGTGATGTATTCCTTGAGGAAGAGCCGGACACGGTCGTCTGATAGATCGTCCTGCATGCAAAGCGTGCCGAGCATTGAAGTCCACGTGGAGCATAAAAAGTGCATGCACAAGGGCGACACCTCGCACAGGTGAGGATGCTTCCGCTTCATGCCCTCGAGATAGCGCTCGCCGTACGTGATTTGCCGGGCGACAAGTGTTTCCCGGAAGTACTCAAGCGACGTGCCTACAGAATGGAAAAGCAGGAGCCGAAGCTCGGGCTGATGCTGACGCACGAAGCACAAAAGGGTCTCGATCATTTGCTGCTGGTACGCCTCCACGGTGTAAAACTCGATGTTCAGCCCCCGCTCTCCGTTGTAGATGTCGATGAACTCGTAAAGGGCTTGGATGGTGGGCTGCATCACGGCGCAATAGATCTCGTCCTTGTTTCGGAAGTAGTGATAGATGTTCCCCACGGCTATGCCTGAGCAGGTGGCGATCGTCTGTATCGACGTCTTCTTGACCCCGCTTTTCAGAAATTCCCGGTGGGCAACCGTGAGGATGAGCGCGCGCTTATCGTCTTTCAATGTTTGCATACGTGTCTCTTTTATTGCAACAGTAGACGGCAGACGCCTCTCTTTTATTGCAGAGAAGTGCCTGCCGTTTTCTTCGCGAGATGTCGATTCGACGTAAGATATTCCCGGTGAGCGGCTCACTGGGCGCACTTTTGACTGGAACGGCCTCGCCCGAACGACTCGCTGAGTGGCGCTATTTGGCAAAGCTGAAGAAGAACGAGGGGTAGCCCTCGACGCTCACCACGGGCCCGGCCACCTTCTTGCTCGCCGGATCGTAGGTGTAGAAGCCGTTATGCTCCTTATTGGCACTGCCGAACACGATCATCCCCTTGTGTCGCCCGATGCCTTCACCGAAAGGTGCAGACACGGGGAAACCCTCGATCCGCTCGATCGTTTGGGCCTTGAGGTCGATCACTACCGGCACTCTCGACAGGGTCGTGTAGGGATTCTTGTTCTGCGTGTCAAGGGCGTAAGCGTTGGCATAGGCGTAGAGTTTGCCCTTGCCGGCATAGAACACGGCAGGCAGATAATCGGCATAATCCACCTTGAGGCCGACAATCTTCGTCTTGTCAAGGCGTATGCAATACGTCGGGTCAATCTCATGCGTGCCCTTCTTGATGCGTATGATGCCGGCCGGATGGCGCTTCGGGTTAGCGCCAAAGGCAGAAATGCAGTTGATGTAGATGTCTTGCTGCTCGTCCATGAAGATAGACTTGGCGTCGGTGGGGCGTGTCGGTACGCTTACGCCCAGTGTCTCGTTGACGATCACCCGCTCCAGCTCGTCTTTGACTGTATTGATGAGGGCGATCTCCACCTTGTTCTCGCGCGGCTGCCATTTGCTTTCGAACTGTGAGAGGCCGACGTACAAATAGCCGTCGCGGATGATCATGGCGGCGGGGGAGACTTTGGTGTCGGCGTGGCTGAGCTTGTTCAGGTCGATGGTTTTGATGAGCGTCATCGTCTCGGGGTTGAAGACGTAAATCAGGCCGAGGCTTTGCAGCGTGAGATAGGCCTTCTGCGCATTCAGCTTGACGATACACGAGGCACCCGATCCGGCCGGCAAAGTCAATGCGCCCTTGCTCACAAAGCGGTTCTGCGCATCGAGCTGATAACGCACGACTTCGGCTTTCGAACTGCCGCTGTAAGCAGGCAGCGAAGCCTGCAGGGATACTGTTCTTGTTGTCATACTTGGCCGGATTCAGGTTTGCGACGGCCTGCAAATAGACACTCCCCGAACTTCCCTCCGGGTTCGGAATACTCGTAGCAAAGACGACGGCCTCCGTCGACCCTTTGGGCGTGGGAGGTGTAGGCGATGGGGTATCGTTGTTACACGAGGCAAAGAAGGTGGCGATCAACATCGCCGGAATCCAATTTCTAACATTCATAATCTTGCATTTTTAGGGGTTAGGTTATTATTTAAGTAGGTATCTGATCTTGAAACTCACCGAGCGTCCCGGCAAAGGTCTGTTCAGCTCCGACCAAACCTCTCTGTCAGTGAGGTTCTTCAGTTTGATGGAGAATGTCCACTTGTTGTTCATCAGGCTGTGCTCGATTCCCGCATCCACGGTGAAAGAGGTCGGGATCTTGCGAATCTGATTGGCGCTCACTTCAAAGTCGTAGAAGTATTGGTGGATGTAGGAGGCATCGAGGAGGATGCGTGTGTTCTGCCCCTTTCCGCCGAAGAGGTTCTCGCGGTGAAACTCCAGGCCACAGTTCCCAAGCAAGTACGGAACATTGGGGATGCGTCGGCCCTTTGTCGGGTTTTCAACACTCGTGCCGGGGATGTACTCGCGCGTATCTCGCAGGTCTTGATAGGTGGCGTTGGCGTATATATAAAGGTAGGGCATGACGTCGCCCTTGACCTCGCCCTCGATGCCATAGGTGCGTACGCTGCCGAAGTTTCGGTAGCGCGCCATCGAGGGCAGAAGATCCTGCGTGAACCGGATCATGCCCCCGAGGTTGTTGTAAAAGGCATTGACTTCGACTTCAAATAAGCCGCCGCGTCGGTGCGCTTCAGGATGGCATTCAGCCGGTGTGTGTTGAAAGAGCCCACCTCGTAAGCCCCATCGAAGTAGAAGGGCGGATATTCCTTCGTGACAATATTCACAGCCCCTCCCAATTCACAGCCCCTCCCAGCGCAGAGCCGCCGAACTTATACGGCACGATGCCCTTTTTTTAGGAAGACAGCAAGCGGGATACAGACTTTTCGCTCTAACTCTACAAATCG
>MIQB01000076.1 GCA_002890585.1 Tannerella sp. oral taxon 808 | reverse complement strand
GTCGTCGGGTTATTATCTTCATTGATTCTATTAACCCTACTGTCGTCGGGTTATTATCTTCATTGATTTTATTAACCCTGCTGTCGTCGGGTTATTATTCGCGTTGATTTTATTAACCCTACTGTCGTCGGGTTATTATCTTCATTGATTCTATTAACCCTACTGTCGTCGGGTTATTTATGTAGGGCGCACGCGCATGCCTATCTTTGCCGCCGATAATTAAAGACAGAAAGAACAATGAGTTACAATTTATTGCAAGGGAAAAGAGGCATCATTTTCGGTGCACTGAACGATATGTCGATCGCGTGGAAGGTGGCCGAAAGGGCCGCTGAAGAGGGCGCAACGATCGCACTGACGAACACGCCGATCGCCATCCGTATGGGCGACGTGAGCAAGCTGTCGGAACGCCTGGGCGCGCCGATGATCCCCGCCGACGCGACGAGTGTGGAGGATCTTGAAACGGTCTTCACCGAATCGACGCGTGCACTGGGCGGCAAGATCGATTTCGTGCTCCACTCCATCGGCATGAGCCCCAACGTGCGCAAGAAGCGCACCTACGACGATCTGGACTACGATCTGCTCACGAAGACGCTCGACATCTCGGCCGTCTCCTTCCACAAGATGCTGCAGGTGGCCAAGAAGCAGGACGCCATCGCTGAGGGCGGATCTATCGTGGCCCTGACCTACGTGGCCTCGCAGCGCACCTTCTTCGGATATAACGACATGGCCGACGCCAAGAGTCTCCTTGAGTCCATCGCGCGCAGCTTTGGCTACATCTACGGGCGCGAAAAGGGCGTGCGTATCAACACCATCTCGCAATCGCCCACGCTGACCACGGCCGGCAGCGGCATCAAGGGCATGGATCATCTGATGGACTTCGCCGACAAGATGAGCCCGCTGGGCAACGCCACGGCCGACGACTGCGCCGACTATTGCGTGACGCTCTTCTCCGACCTTACGCGTAAGGTGACGATGCAGAACCTCTTCCACGACGGTGGCTTCTCAAGCATGGGCATGAGCCTTCGCGCCATGAACCAGTACAGCAAGAGTTTCGAGGAGTTTAAGGACGAGTCAGGGAAGATCATTTACGGATGATCGTAGAGGGTAGAGTGCATCTCCCGATCCTTTTGTCTCTCTCTCCCCCCGAGTCATGAAAAGCAAAGAGGCGTCCCGCACACATACACGGTGCGGGGCGCCTCTTTTAGGTTTTAGTTAGTCCCTCTCGGGTGAGAAGGGTCATTTCCCTGTCCAGTCGGAGATGACGCTCGACGGGTTAGGATTGAGGACGACTGCCTTGTTCTGGAGCGATTCGAACTTGCTGAAGAAGATGTTGAACCACGGCGCGCAATAGCCCTCGAGTGAGTTCAAGCGCAGACCCACGGGGCAATTGGTGCCTGGGTAACCGCGGGTGACTTTCAGCTCGAGGCGCTTGTAGTCCCAATAGACGATGCCTTCGCCCCAGAACTCAATGCGCTTCTGAAGCATCAGCTCCTTGCGGAAGTCGGCCAGCGAGGTGGCTTTGCACTTGTAGCTGTCGTAGCGATACGTCTTCATGAAGCTCTCTAGGGCGGAGACACCGGCAGCGACGCCCTGACCGGCAGCCAGCGCTTCGGCTTCGATGAAGTACATCTCTTCAACCCGCATCAACGGATAGTCAGCAGCGGCGCCCACCTTGTAGTCGCCCGTGTTGCCAGCATTTGGCTTGAACTTCAGCCCCACGTAGGCAGGCAGCTTCTGGAAGACGGTATCAACGAGCAGGGTGTGATACTTCGTGCCTGGCACCTTGCCGGCGTCAGCGGGGTCGAGCCAGGTGGCCTTACGCCAGTCCGCGTCAGGGATCTGGTCGAAGAGCGCCTTGCTAATGATGCGCATGCTGCGATTCGTAATGCTGGCCACGCCGCCGAAGTCTTGATCCACAGAGACGGTGCCCGTGAAATTGACGTAGGCGCTGTAGACGTTGGCTTCCTTCATAATCGAGCCCCACATCCAAGCGGGAGTTTGGATGGAGTTGAAGGCCGTGAAGTAGTTCTTACCGCCGAACCATTCGCTCTCCGTCAGCGGTTTGGCGCCGCTCGAGGTGATGGCTTCGCGGGCGAACTGAGCAGCTTTGGCATAGCAGTCTTTGGCAGAGGTGATGTCCGAGCAGACGGCGGTGAAGGCGGCCAAGTCAGCGGGATACTTCTCGAAGCGTGTACCCAGCTCTAACCATGTGCGTGCCTTCAGTCCGGCCACGACGGCGGTGTTGGGCAAGTCCTTGGACGTGCGGGTATATCCGGAGAGCAGTTTGCCAGCCGTTTCCAATTCATCGAGGATGAATTTGTACATCGTTTGGAAGGGAGCGCGCGGGTTGTTGACAGCCTCGGCCTCTGTGGTCTTCTCGGTGACGATGGGCACGGTGAGGCCGTAGACCTTGTTGGCGGCAGCCTCGTTGTCGAGCTTGGCGATGCCCGTCTTCTTGTACTCAAAGAAGCGCGCCATGTCTAAGAAGATCAATGCACGATAGACATGCGCCACGCCCACGTACTGCTTCGTTGTCAGATCGGCCTTATTAAGGTCTATCGAGCGAAGCAGGTTGTTGGGGTTGTTGAGAAACTTGTAGTAGTAGTAATAAAGCGCGTCGGACATGGTGTTGTCAAGTGACACGCAGGTCTCGAAGGGGGTGAAGTAGTCGTATTGGGTATCGCTGATATAGAAGTCTTCACACATCACGTCGCGCAAGATGCCCCAAGCGGAGTAGCCGTAGTCGAAAGCGAAACCGCTGCCATACGAATTGTACGCATTGATATATCCCACCACGGCATTTCGCATGGCCATCTTCGCTGCTGGCGATTCAGCGATCTGTTCGGCCGTAGCCGTCGAGCTTTCGGGGAAAGTCTCTTCGATGCAGCTGTTCGTGCCAAGGCCGATGATTAGCGACAAGGCGACAGCGGCGGTCATCTTCGTAATGCTCATTATTCTTTTCATCGTTTTCATTGTTTCTTGGTTTATGAGGGGTCAGAATTGCAAGCTGAGGCCGGCGGAGTAGGTGCGATAAGGCGAGACTGTGCCTGAGGCGCCGTTGCCAGAGGTAGAGTAGCGCGGATCCAAGCCTTTGCGTTTGGCCCAGTAGTAGACATTGTCGCAGCTGACGTAGAGGCGCAGGTTACGGACGCCGCCTAAACGCTTTGTCAGTTTGTCGGGCACGGTGTAGCCGAGCTGGATGTTCTGGAGGTTGAGATAACTACCATCGATCAGGAAGCGGTCAGACATGTTGCCAGTGTTCAGGTCGTTGAAGTACCAGCGGGGGATGTTCGAGCTGGTGTTTTCAGGCGACCAAGCGTCGAAGACGTCTTTGTGCATACGGAAGCCACTGGCTGAGGAGGAGATGGGGTTATCCATCATGCTGGCATAGGCGTAGTCGTACGTCAAGCCACCGATGGAGTAGGAGAATTGTGCGGAGAAGTCGAAGCCGCGGAAGCTGAGCGAGGTGCCGAAGCCGCCATAGAGGTCGGGGTTCGGGTCGCCACAGAGATAATAGTCAGCTGAAGAGTAGGTGTCGGTTGTCTTCTCTTCGCCCGTCGTCTTGTCGGTGTAGTACCAGAGCGATTTGCCATCGGACGAGACACCGGCGTAGCGCCGCATATACCATGTATTGATCGGCAGATCTTGACCGTAGAAGCGGTTGGTGCCTAAATAGCCCTTGTAACCGTCTATGTCGTACACTTTCTTCTCTTCAGGCAGGTAGGTAATCTTGTTCTTGTAATGCGTCAGGTTGAGGTTAATGGTCCATGTGAAGTCTTTTCGCTTGATGGGCGTGTAGTGCAGATCGGCCTCTATACCCTTGTTGACCATGTCGCCCACGTTGTCATAATATCCCGCATAACCGATGGAGAGGGGGACGGAGAACCAGTTAAGCATGTCGGTTGTCTTGCGATAGAAGAGTTCGATGTCGCCCGTCAGCTTGCCTTTCCAGAGCTCGAATTCGGTGCCGAAGTTGACGTTCGTGTTCGTCTCCCACGTGATGTTCTTTTTTCCCTTATCGGCAAAGCGGAGCGAGAGTTCGTCGTTGCTATTGAGGATGGTGTACTGGTCAGTGTAGTTGTAGCTGCCGATGTTGTCGTTGCCCTGTTGGCCAAGGGAGAACTTGATCTTGAGTAGATCGAAGGCTTTGCACTTGAAGAAGTCTTCGTTGGAAATCAGGTAAGCGCCACCGACGGAGTAGAAGTTGCCCCACCAATGGTCGGGGTGGAAGCGCGAGGAGGCGTCGCGGCGGAAGGAGACGGAGCCGAAGTACTTGCCGTCATAGTCGTAGAGCCCACGGAAGAAGTAGCCTTCGGTGTTGTAGTTCGTAGCGTAAGACGTAGACGACTTGCTGTCGATCACGGCCCCATTCAGCTCGTGGTTGCCCCAATAAGAGAACATGTTGCTCTTGCCTGCGGCCAGTTGCTCATACCTGTATTTGTAGAACTCATGGCCGAGCAGGGCGGAGACGTTGTGATGTTCGCCGAAGGTGTGGTTGTAGTTCAAGAGCTGTTGCAGGTTGAGCGTGGTGGTGCGGTAATGGTAAACGCTGATGGTACCTTTTTTCTCTACGCCGCTTCCGTAGAAGGGATTGCCGGTGGAGAAATAGCGTTGTCCGTTGATTGACGTGGCTGCGCTGAGCGTCAGTTTGAGTTCGTTCGTAAAGAGGACATCGGCAAAGGCATTTCCATTCAGTGAGTGCGCCTTCGTCTTTTGCAAGTCAAGGATCGACTCTTGGATTGACGAGTTCGGGTAAGCCGGGCGGGCCAAGCCCAAGGGGGTGTTGATTGTGCCGTAGTCATACATTTTCCCAAGAGAGTTCTGCATGATGTTCCCGTCCTTATCGCGCAGGTAGACGGGATAGATCGGGGCAATGCCTTGCGTATAGGCCGTGAGGTCGGTCGAGTATTCCTCTGACTGCGTCTGCGTAGTGCTCGCAGTGTAGCCCGCATTGACGCCATACTTCAGCCACTTCTTCGCTTGGTGCGAAGCCTTGACGCGCGCCGAATAGCGCTCGTAGCCCGAGTTGGGCAGGATGCCATCGTCTTTGAGGTAGCCGAAGGAGGAGTAGAGCTGCAGCGCTTCGTTGCCCCCGGTCACGTTCATGTTATACTCCTGGCGCAGCGAAGTGCTGTAAGCCTCTTTGATCCAGTCGTCCGGTAGCAGCATGTAGCCGTTCACCACGCGCCCGAGCGTCGCGTTCGGGTTCAGCTTGCCGTCTTTGCCGATCAGGTATTGCCCGCTGGGGTAGCTGTAGACGTTGTAGCCAAGGCCGCCCCGCTCCTTCACGTTGCTGACCAAGTCTTGATTCGCCTGCACATGGGCGTCGTCGGCTGAGAGTTTGTCCACGTAGTGCAGCTTGTTGTAGATGGCGCGGTATTGCGCTTCGTAATACTGCCCTGGGTCCTTGATGTAATCGTAATCGATCGTGCCGCGGGTGTTGGCGCCCCATTTGGCTGAGGCCGTGATGACCGCTTCGCCCGACTTCGCGTTTTTCGTTGTGATGATGATCACGCCATTGGCGCCACGGGCACCGTAAAGCGCATTCGAGGCCGCATCTTTCAGCACGGAGATGGACTCTACGTCGGCCGGGTTGATGTTGTTCCAGCCCCCATCGTAAGGTGCTCCGTCGACGATGATCAGCGGGCTCGTACCGGCGCTGATGGAGCTGATGCCACGCAGCAACATCGTCGGCCCGTCGCCTCCGGCCTGCCCCGAACCGCTCGTCATCTGCAAACCCGCCACTTGTCCGGCCAGAGCCTGCACCACGTTCGTAGCCTGCTTCTTGGTGAGCGCTTCGGAGTTGATCACCGTGGCCGAGCCCGTAAAGGCCGACCGCTTGGCCGTACCGTAAGCCACGACGATGACTTCGTCAAGCTGCTCATTGTCGTCCATCAAGACGACCTTCATGCCTGCCGCCGCGGGCAGCTCCTGCGTCTTGTATCCCACATAGGAGATCACGAGTGTGCTGCCGTTGGGCACCGAGAGGGAGAAGTTGCCATCCATATCCGTGATCGTTCCCGTCGAGGCGTTGCCTTTCACATGCACGGTGACGCCGATCATGGGCTCACCTTGCTGGTCAGTCACAGTGCCGCTGGCCTGTGTCTGCGCCATAGCGGCTCCCGTTCCGAAAAGGAAAAGAGCCAACCACATTATTAATTTCTTTTTCATACTGCTGTAATTATTGATTAAGGATTATCGGTCGGGGGATGAGGGGGGAGGCAGAGGACGTGTGTTGTGTGTTTACTGGTGTTTTCTGGGTTCAATAGGTCGATCCGTGCGATGTAGCGGATGTCCGGTTGTACTTTTTCGCGTGATTCATCGTATCTCCCTCTGATGTTAATTTTTAGGGAGGCAAAGATGAGTAATTTTTTCTGCGGGCTACGGACGTGCACCAAAAATCATTCCGCGTGAAAGTGTTTGTGAAGATTGCAGAGCAAGATGGGGTGCCAGCGATCTTGGCGGCCGAATGTTTTTGTTTTTCGGGTGCTTTTCGGGCTGGCAAAGGGTTGTCAATGCTTTTCAGTTCCCCGTTATTTGGGCGCCCGATAGCCTAAGGCTTTTGATCGTTTATATATTAAGTATCCTATTGCTTGAGGCTTTAGAGTGTTTATGTAGTAAGTATCCGATTGCCTAAGGCTTTTTGACGTTTCTATTTTGTTTTATCCAATTGCCTGAGGCAAATTGACGTTTTCGTTTTGTTTTGCCAAATTGCCTGAGGCTTTTGGGTGTTTTCATTTTGTTTCATCCAATTGCCTGAGGCTTTTTGGCGTTTTCGTTTTGTTTCGTCCAATTGTCTAAGGCAAATTGACGTTTTCATTTTGTTTTATCCAATTGCCTGAGGCTTTTGGGTGTTTTCGTTTTATTTCATCCAATTGCCTAAGGCTTTTGTATGTATAACAAAAAAACGCCCAAAAGCGTGAAGCAATTGGACGTTTTATTTTCTCTATATGTATTTGCCTAAGGCTTTTGCGCCTTTACGATTCTTTTTTCTCCGCATCTAACGCTTCTGTAGCCTCAGCCCAACGATCCATCACGTCGGAGAGCGCTTTTTGCAGGTTGTCATGCTCAGCAAAGAGCGACACATCGGCGGCGCCTTCTGGCGTAGCCATACGCGCTTCAAGCTCGGATATTTTGCGCTCCATGTTAGCGATTTCACGCTCGCAGTCGGCTACGGCCTTCTCCAATTTACGGAGCCTCCGCGCCTGCTCCTTTTGTTCCTCGTAAGAAAGTTTCTGGGCGGAGCGCTCAGGCGCAGCATGCATTTCTTTAGGAGGGACAGCGGCGGAAGGCGATGGTGACACAGGAGTGTTGCGGCGTTCTAACTCGCGGAGATTCTCCATCTTCTTTCTCTCGAGGAAATCGTAGATGCCGCCGAGATGTTCGCGGATGCGTCCGTGTTCAAACTCGTAGACTTTATCCACCAAGCCGTCGAGAAACTCGCGATCATGAGATACAACGATGAGCGTTCCGTCGAAGTCGCGCAGCGCATCCTTTAGCACATCTTTCGATCGCATGTCTAAGTGATTCGTGGGTTCGTCGAGGATGAGCAGGTTGACGGGCTCAAGCAGCAGGCGGATCATAGCCAACCGGCTGCGCTCGCCGCCGGAGAGTACGCGCACCTTCTTATCAGCTGCTTCGCCACCAAACATGAAGGCGCCGAGAATATCACGAATCTTTGTCCGGATATCGCCCGTCGCTACGTAGTCGATGGTCTCGAAGACAGTTTTACTTTCGTCTAACAGCTGCGCTTGGTTCTGGGCGAAGTAACCGATACGGACGTTGTGCCCCAACTTTAGCGTACCCTCGTAATCCGTGATCTCGCCCATGATGCACTTCACGAGGGTGGATTTGCCCTCGCCGTTTTTGCCAACGAAGGCCACTTTATCGCCGCGATGAATGGTGAAGGTCGCCCCGGAAAATACGACGTGCGCGCCGTAGCTTTTGGCGAGGTTCTCGATGATGACGGGGTACGATCCGGAACGGGGCGCCGGCGGGAAACGTAGATGGAGCATAGCCGTGTCCTCCGCGTCCACCTCGATGCGTTCCACGCGGGCGAGCTGCTTGATGCGCGATTGCACTTGTACGGCCTTCGTGGCTTTGTAGCGGAAGCGCTCAATGAAGGCTTCGGTGTCGGCAAGCATCTTCTGCTGGTTGTCATAGGCGCGTTGCTGCTGCTCGCGGCGCTCGCGGCGGAGCTCAACATATTGGTCGTACGGAACTTTGTAATCATAGATGTGCCCGAGTTCGATCTCGAGCGTGCGTCGGGTTGTGTTGTTAATGAAGGCGCGATCGTGCGAAACGAGCAGGACGGCGTTTGCCGACGTTGTGATGAAGCCTTCGAGCCATTGTATGGACTCAATATCGAGGTGGTTCGTCGGTTCGTCGAGCAAAAGGACGTCTGGGCGCCTGAGCAGCAGTTTGGCCAGCTCAATGCGCATGCGCCATCCTCCGCTAAACTCCGCCGTCGGCCGATCGAAGTCTTCGCGCGTAAAGCCCAACCCGATCAAGGTTCGCTCCAGCTCAGCTTGGTAGCTCGTGCCGCCCATGAGCCGCAGGCGGTCAGTCAGGTTGGTCATGCGTTCGATGAGGGCTTGGAAGGCATCACTTTCGTAGTCCGTGCGCGCGGAGAGTTCGCGGTTGATGCGATCGATTTCGGCCTCCGTCTCGTGGATGTGGGCGAACGCCTGTTCAGCCTCCTCGCGGACGGTGCGTGTGTCCTCGAGTTGCATTTGTTGGGGTAGATAGCCGATGGTTGTGTCGCGAGGTACGCTTACGGTGCCGCTCGTCGGTTGCTGTAGTCCGGCCAAGATCTTGAGCAGCGTAGATTTTCCCGCGCCGTTCTTGCCCACAAGCGCGATGCGGTCTTTCTTATTCACCACGAACGAAAGTCCGTCCAGCAAGGTGAAACCGCCGAATTCGACGGTCAGTCCTTCAATTGAGATCATATATGTATAAATGTATGGGCGTCTCCACATGTCCGCCCGAAAATTGCGCGCGCAAAGGTAGACGGGGCGCAAATTGTTGGCGGTGGTGCAGGCGAGGGGCGGCTCTACCCCTACCTTTGCCATGAAACAGCAAACCCCCTTATCTCACAGTTATGAATTACGATAGCATCCCATCCCCCACCATCTGTGCGAACGGCGCCCAGCGAGCGGCGCACCTGATCGAGGCACAAAGAGTCGGTCGCAAAGGGCGATCGCCTCCGGCCCGGAGACGCGAATGATGGCCAGCGCGCCGCTGCCCGCAGGCGTTGATAAGGCACAGATGGTGG
>MIQB01000075.1 GCA_002890585.1 Tannerella sp. oral taxon 808 | reverse complement strand
TGCACATGATGACCGTCTTGCCGCCCCCCACCTCGTGATCGCAGATTCCCCCGCCATTGGTTTTAAGCATCCACACGGCGTCCTTTTGGCTTGGATAGAGGTCGGGAAAGCCTAAGGCGCGGACGTCAAGGTCGGGGAAGGTCTGATGCGAGCCGTCGTACTTCGGCCTTACAAAGGCGTTGAAGAGGCATTTTTAAGCCTATCTGAAATGCTAATAATGCATAAATATCAAGATTTCTATTGCTTATTAAAAGGGGAATCGCCTTACCTTTGGGGTAAGAAATTTAATGACGCTATGTGTACATTAGATTATCATAGAGAACTTGAGAATCCTGATTCCCTGAACAGGATATGTTGTTTGTTGCGCAATGGAGAGGGTGTAAATGTGGTGTACAGTGATTCTACTGAAGGATTTATATCATTGTCAATGAGAGATGTGATAAAAATTACCGAGAAATTCCATTTTGAACAAATAAATTACCACGCAGTAATAAACACAAGATGTTTTTTGCGTGCGAAAGCCGGTCGGATTATAGAACTTAAGAACGGCATGGAGTTCAAAGTCTCTCGTAGAAAATGGCCTTTATTTAAAGAAATAAAGTGATGAGCATCCACTATAAGCTGCTTGTTTGTTAATAAAAAATGAGAATTTATGAAACGAGAACAGAGAAGTTTGAGTTTAGAGTTCATCAATCTCCCTGAGACAGTATCGGAATTGTCGATGGAGGAGATTCGGGGTGGACGTTCTGTAGGTGCCTATATGGGTTGTGGAGAACACCATGATGGCACAGAAAAAGCTAGCCGCTTAATGGCGCTTATTTAATTTTCTATGGAGGATTGGAGCTGGAATGTTATCATTCCAGCTTCTTTTCCTCTTTTTGTTTTTGTGACTTTTGTGGAAAAATACAATTATAGCCTTGAAGAATATGGTTTTTTCTAAATATAACTTCCTCTTTGAATCGTCTAAATATGGATATTTGCTGTACAATTCGGCATCAAATGCATTTATCCGATTAGACCGAAGCTCTTTTGAGGGATTGAAGAAAATAGAGCAAGATGCAAGTCTGATTAGTGGACTTAGTGATTCCTCTTTGGAGAAATTGAAAAAAGCAAAAGTGATAGTGAATGATGATAATCAATTCTTTTACAACAAGAGAATGAATTTTTACTTCAACACTTTCGATGCTGTCAATTTAGGATTGGCTATCGCCCCTACGACTCACTGTAACTTTAATTGTTCGTATTGCTATGAGAGTAATCGCAGGCCTATCTACATGACACCGGAGATAGAGAGGGGAGTAATCAGATTCATAAAAGGATATGAGCGAGTGAAGAATCTCAATTTAACATGGTATGGGGGAGAGCCGCTTATGGGTTTTGATACGATCAAAAGACTTCTGTCTGATATAAAAGATATAGCAGGTTTGAAGTTATGCCATCATACAATGACTTCTAATGGATATTTACTGACAAGAGAAAAATCATTATTCTTTAAAGACTACCCATTGACATGTATACAAATCACTATTGATGGTAACAAACAAGCCCATAATAATCGGCGGACACTGGCTCCCAATCGAATGCCAACATACGATGCGATCGTAGAAAACATAGAGCAATTTATCGATATAAATCCTGACACAAGGATTGCCATTCGGGCCAATCTAGACCACTCTAATTCCGAGACTTTTATTGAAGTCTTCAAAGAACTGTCCGATAGGTGGAAGGGTAAAAATGTAATTGTTTATCCGGCCTTCGTAAAGGATTTTCAATCTATTAATAGTGAAACAAATAAAGACAATTTTGCAGCAAATGGCTGCCGAGATGTATGTTTTACGACATCGGAAAAAATGCAATTCTTCGAAGAATTGCATAAGAAATACGATGTGGATGTTAATTTCAGGCCGGAATACACGGTGGGAGGCTGTGGCGCCACAATTGTAAATTATTTTGTGATCGGCCCGAAAGGCGAATTGTATAAATGTTGGAATGATATTGGGGATGAAAATTCCGTGGTAGGGAATGTTATGGGGGATAAAATAACTAATTATGAATTGTTGTCCCGTTATATAGGAGGACCAAATATGATGGATGATCCGAAATGCTGTGAATGTAAATTGTTTCCTATATGTGATGGAGGATGTGCATGGAATCGGCATAAAAATATTTTTAATGGCGCGAGGATGCAATTATGCAGTAGCCGCATTAGCTCTCCGGAAAAGGCTTTTGAGCTATACTATGAACAGCTAATAAAATAATCCAGAGGAACATGAGAGCGATTATTTTAGTAATGGCATTTTGGGGGTCGACCTATCTGTTGCATTCTCAAATTCAGAATCAATCAATCACATTAGAGGGGAAGGTGGTTGATATGGATGACGACAGAAATATAGATTATTTTAACTTTGAAGCGATTGAAGACTCGACAGTAGTGCTTCAAGGAAGTTCAGTCGATGGAAAATTCACAATTCAACTCCCTGGCCGGAAAAGATATAAATTAAAGATATCATCTATGGGGTATGAGGATAATTTTATTGATATAGATGGCTATAGAAAATCCATGGATACTTTAGTCTGTCGTGTAAAAAAGAAGGCTATAGAATTGAATGAAGTCGTCGTAACTTCTATTAAACCAAAAATCTCAATAAGAAATAACAGTTATATTCTTTCTGTAGATAAAACCCCCCTCTCCAACGAAAGCTCTATTAATGGTGTTATCGCCAAATTACCATTTGTTCTTTTGGACTTAAACAATAGAATTGTCGTCTCCGGGAAAGATAATGTAGCTGTGTACATAGATAAACGTAAAATTAACTATGCGCATGAATTGAAAGCTGTAAGTCCGGCGCATATAAAAGACATCCAATTGATAATCAATCCTGGTTCTCAGTATGATGCGGATGCAGATGCCGTCATTCTCATTAAAACAAAAAAAAATGAGCAAGAAGGTTTTGAACTATCATTAAGAACCGCAGAGACGATATCTCGGTCTTTTTCATTTAGTGTTAATCCAAGCATGAATGTCAACTTTAAAAAAATGAATATATATCTGGATTACACATACTCTAATGATAGAGAACGATCTTCGGAAAATACGTTGATAAAGAATTTGTCAAATGGTTACGAGAATAATAATTACAATAATGGCTATTATAAATCGAAGAATCAAGTCTATACAATAGGGATGGATTTTCTTATTAAAGAGAAGAGTCGGCTTGCTTTCCAATTATTGGGCTGGAATAATCGAGGGAAGCCAAGCATCAATATCGATAATTTCTACATAACAGGAATAGATAGAAGAGTGATCAAGACAAACAGAATGCCTCTGTCTAATGAAGATCATTATGATATTAGTTTGTCTTATGAAAAAGAGTTCCGGAATGTGCGAAAATTTAATCTGTCATTAAACTATATATCACACAGCAATAATTCAAACGAAAAAATAACAGAAGTATACTCGCAAGATAATATATTCAATCATAAATATGAATTTACTGGGAGAAATAAGGTGTTTGAATGTCAGTCTAATTATAGTTTTCTGATAGAAAAAGTAGGGATGGGATTGACTATGGGGACTAAAATCTCCCATGTGTCAAATAATTCCGATAGTCGTTTCTTGAAAAATAACATTTCCTGGGACAATAACTTTACATACAAATACGGATTTAAGGAGTCTGTTTCCGCCTTTTTTTTTCAACATAGAGAAAAGGATTAACAATATAGATGCTCTTGTCGGATTAAGAATGGAAAACACTTATTTCAATGGAAATCATGAGTATTCGCAAGTAATAGACACTACGTATATCCATTTCTTTCCCTCTTTATTGATAAGCTGGCCAGTAGATAAGAATAGTATGGCGAATTTTAATTATACAAGAAAAATCAGTAGACCATCATTCCAAAACCTAAGCCCTAATATTAGATATGATAATGTTTTCTTCTATAGACAGGGGAACCCCTATTTGTTGCCTACCATTACCGACGATATTTCTCTATCCTATTCTTTTAAGTCAATTCGATTAAATGCTGGTTATAGACGTAAAAAAAATGCAACTATTTATGATTACTATCAAGATAGTAATCGTAAAGATGTTACTGTTGTCAAACTAAGCAACCATAAATCAATATCATTTATGTATATCAGTACGTTTTATCTATTCAAATCCAAGAATTTCACTTCATCAAATAGTTTTGTTTTCACCAAGCCATTTGCCAAGATAAGATTTAATGCCAGAAGCATCAAACTGGTTCGTCCTGCGTATTATATTAAAACATCTAATGATTTTACTATATCAAAGAACATTTCCCTTTATATTGATTTCCTATATAATGACCTTGGAGAAACTCTATTGGAGAAAAAAGATGGTATCTACAACCTTTCTGTTGGAATATCCGGTAGTTTCTTTGACAAAAAGCTATCTCTCAATATTACTGCAAACGATATTCTAAACACTTATAGATTTAAAGATTACAGATATTATAGCATCTATAATGTGATTCATGAATACGTCCCGGACAATACTTATGCACAGATCAATATTCGTTATAATTTTTCAGTTGGAAAGTCGAGGCGATTTAAGGTTCAAAACAACAATTCTAATACAATTAGAAGATTATGAGAACAGGAGCACCTATTTGTATAGTATTCGGAAGACATGAATGAAGACATGAATAACGTACATCTCTATCGCTATACGGATATGGATCGACGCAGCGTAACCCTCTCCGTCAGCTACAACTTCAACGCCGTGAAGAGCAAGTACAAAGGCGAGCAGGCCTCGGGCGAGGCAGACAGGTTGTGAGGCGTATCTTCCCTTTCACCAAGCAACCCGATGCGATGGACTGCGGGCCGGCGTGCCTTGCGATGATTGCAGAGCATTACGGAAAGCATTATTCGCTGGAACATCTCAGAGAGCAGTGTTTTATTGGCCGTGATGGCGTGTCGCTGCTGGGCATCAGTAAGGCGGCTGAAAAAATCGGACTGAGGAGCGTGGGCGGCAGGCTTACGTTTGACGACCTCATCGAAAAGGCTCCGCTTCCCTGCATTGCGCATTGGAACCAAAACCACTTCGTCGTGGTCTACGCCGTCCGCAAAAGGCGCAAGGCCTGCGAAGTCTTTGTGGCCGACCCGGGGAAAGGCCTTATCACCTACTCACGCGAAGAATTTTGCAAGCATTGGGTCAGTACGCGGTCGGGAGGGGAAGAGAAGGGCATTGCGCTGCTGCTCGAACCCACCCGCCTCTTTTACGAACGGGAGGGCGACTTGAAACCCGCAGAAAATCGTGTCCGTTTCCTCTGGAAATACCTCGCCCGATACAGACGCTTCTTTGCGCAGCTCATCCTCGGCCTCTTCATCGGCAGCCTGCTGCAACTCATCTTTCCTTTCCTCACGCAGGCGCTCGTAGACACGGGGATACGCGGCAAAGACATCGCTTTCGTCTGGCTGGTGCTCATCGCAGAGATGGTATTGCTGTTCAGTCGCACGGCTATTGATTTCATCCGCAGGAAAATTCTCTTGCACATCAGCATCCGCATCAACATCTCGCTCATTTCCGACTTTTTCATCAAGCTGATGAAGCTCCCTATGAAGTTCTTCGACACGAAGCTCACCGGCGACCTCTTGCAACGCATCGAAGACCACCGACGCATCGAAAACTTCCTCACCAACCAAACTATCAGCATCATCTTCTCCGTCTTCACCTTCCTCATCTTCTCCGTTGTCCTGTTCATTTACAACGTGCCCATCTTCCTCATTTTTATGGCCGGAAGCATCGCTTACGGCGTGTGGATACGCATCTTCCTAAAAAAGCGGCGCGTGTTGGACTACCGGATGTTTGAGCAGCAGGGCATCAACCGCAACGTCGTCTATCAACTCATCACCGGGATGCAGGAGATTAAACTGCAAGGCTGCGAACAACGCAAGCGATGGGAGTGGGAAGACGTGCAGGCCGATCTCTTCGACGTGAACATGCAATCCCTTACGCTGAGACAAAACCAAGAGGCCGGCGCGTTGTGCATCAACGAACTGAAGAACATCCTCATCACCGTGCTGGCCGCCGCGGCCGTCATTGACGGCAGCCTCACCCTTGGGATGATGCTCTCGATTCAATACATCATCGGCCAACTCAACAGCCCTGTCGAACAGCTGATGGGATTCATATATCAATGGCAGGACGTGAGCATCAGCCTCGACCGCATGAACGAGATCCACACCCGGAAGAACGAAGAAGACGCCGACCGCACCGTCGCCGCGCTGCCGGGCGGAAAAAAGGACATCCGCATCCGCAATCTGTGCTTCAAATACGACGGCGCGCGTCCGGATTATGTGCTGAACAATATCGACCTCGTTATCCCCGAAGGCAAGGTCACGGCCATCGTGGGCGCAAGCGGCAGCGGTAAGACCACGTTGGTTAAACTCCTGCTTGGATTCTATGAACCGTTGAAAGGAAAGATACAAGTGGGTAATGCCGACTTAAGTACATATAACCTTGCTTGGTGGCGTAATCAATGCGGAGCAGTGATGCAGGAAGGATATCTTTTTTCCGATACCATTGCAAGAAACATTGCCATATCAGACGATGAGCCGGATATCGCACGTATTCGTGAAGCAGCACGTGTAGCTAACATCGCAGACTATATCGAAGCGCTGCCGTTGGGATACAATACGATGATCGGACAAGATGGACAAGGGGTAAGCCAAGGACAGCGACAGCGGATTCTTATCGCAAGAGTAGTGTACAAGAATCCGATGTTCGTCTTCTTAGATGAAGCCACCAATGCACTCGATGCCAACAACGAACGAGCGATTACCGAAAACTTGGCCTCCTTTTATCGAGGCAAGACGGTTATAGTTGTCGCTCACCGCCTTTCCACCGTCCGAGATGCCGATCAGATCGTGGTATTAGATGAAGGTAAAATAGCAGAAGTGGGCACCCATGAGGAGCTCACTGTAAAACGAGGAAAGTATTTTGCGCTGGTGAAAAACCAATTGGAACTGGGAAATTGACATGGAAGAGAAGAACAAAAAGGACGAGAAAAACTTTGAACTCCGCAGTGAGAAAGTGCGCAGTATTGTAGGACAGATCCCCTCTTCATTAGTACGATATGGTATTACGATTATCGGCATTGTATTGCTTTTCCTTTTTGCAATCGCGTATTTTCTTCCCTACAAACAAGTGTATTCGGGTGTTGCGACCATCCGCGAAGTAGAATGGGGGAATCCTACGGACAGTGTCGAAACAACTGCACTACTTAAGTTTGAGACAAAACGAATGAATGAAGCAGAGGATGAACAGATTGATCTACAAACGCCAAAAGGCTCAATTGAGGGACGACTCATGGCGCTTTCATCAGTTCGGGATACACTTGAAAGACAAGAAGCACGCTGCCGTTTTAGAACAACTGACATCCATGCTATGGCACATCAAACCGTGGATTTTCGGATTGTCCGGTCATCGGGCAATCTTCTTCAGAAAATACTTGGCGACCTCGGGCGATAAGCTGTCGACTTCACCCCTTCATCAGCCCTTGTAGTTTCGGGTCAGCTTTGATACGGGCGATTTCGGAGTCCACGAGCGAGAGGATCTCCTGCTTGATTTGGCGATAGTTCGCGTCGATGGAGGCCTTCATCGTGTCGTTACCTGCAGCGTCGCGGAAGTCGGCGATGACAGGGATTGGGCGGTAGGACTTCATCTCGGCTGACACCTTGGCGGTATCGACCACAATCTCCGCATGGAAGATCTTCTGCTCGATACGCTCGTCGAAGTTGTCAGACACGGCGCCGACAAACATGCCCTGCGTCAGGTTACTGATTTTCGACGCCGGAATCAGGCTGTCCATTTGCGTGTTGATCGAGGTCGAGACGTCCTGCCGATTGATGGAGACGGACTGCCTTCTTTGCAGGACTTTGCCGAACCTTTCGGAGAGCGTCTTGGCAGTTTCGCCCACCACCTGCCCCGAAAACACATTCCCGACCGTGTTCTGAATCACCCGACTTTCCCTTTCACCGTAGTCGCGCGTGAGCTGTGAGAAGTCTTGGAAACCAAGGCATACAGCCACTTTGTTGCTACGCGCCGTGGCGATCAGGTTATCGAGGCCGCGGAAGTAGATCGTTGGTAGCTCGTCGATGATGACCGAACTTTTGAGCTGCTTCTTCTTGTTGATCAGCTTCACAATGCGCGAGTTATACAGCCCGAGGGCGGCCGAGTAAATGTTCTGCCGGTCGGGATTGTTGCCCACGACTAAGATCTTCGGCGACGCGGGATTGTTGATGTCGAGCGTGAAATCGTTGCCCGTCATGACCCAATAAAGCGCGGGTGAAATCATGCGCGAAAGCGGGATCTTGGCCGAAGCGATTTGGCCCTGGAGCTGGTCTTGCGCGCCGCCTTCCCACGCGTCCATGAAGGGCGAGAGGTAGTTGGCGAGTTCGTCATAAGCCGTCAGGATTGGGAAAATCTGCGCGTAGGGACGGTTCAGAAATTCGACTGCGTGCGGGAAGGTGCAATAGCGTCCGTCCTCGTAAATTCTCAGGAACCAAATGATGGCCGCCAGCAGGATAATTGGTGATTCGACGAAGAAATCGCCTTGCTTTTGCACATCGGGTAAGGCGGGGGCATTGCTGCCCCTTTCTCCCCTAAGAACCGTACGTGAGAGTTTCCCCTCATACGGCTCAAGCAACTCATAACTTCTATTTGTACATAGAAATCGGCTCATACTTACAACTTTTGCGTTTACTTCTCAAGTAACAGGTATTGTGTACAAGTTCGCGAACAATCTTTCCGTCAATCACTTTTTCATTGACGTTCCATGCTTTTGTTCGGTCGATGGGCTTGCCACAAAGCGGACATGTCCGTCCCTGTTTGTTCCATAAGTATAGGAGAGACTTCCTCCCTTTCAGCGTTTCAAGCATCAACTGCGTTTCGCGTTTTTGGAAGTACAAGTCATACTCTGGGTCAAACGGATTTGCGTCGCCCTTGATTTGCTTGTACTCCGTGTAGTGGACATCGGCAAGTCGTTTGAGGGCGAGATAGTCCTCATGACCTTTCTTTCCTTTATACACTACAGCGAAAGTCCATTTCCTGCCACGGAGATTGTGCCAGTATCTGTCGTTGACCCAAGTCCTTTTCTTCTTTGGGTGTCGACGCAAGGCCCATTTCCTCGTAACATTAAAAATGTGATTGTCACAGTTGTGAAAAGCTTCGGTTGATGCACCATAGCGATAATAATTGCCCCATCCCGTGACGATCGGGTTGAGCATTCTTATCAGCGACTCTTGCTTGCACATCCGATGCCGTCTCACGATCTCACTTATCTTCGCCCTAAAGCGTTTTTGTGCTCTCTTTGACGGTGACGTGTAC
>MIQB01000074.1 GCA_002890585.1 Tannerella sp. oral taxon 808 | reverse complement strand
CAACCAAGTCTCCGAGGGCGTCACCGAAGCACAGCGCGCACTGCTGTCGAAGGGACTCTCGCCGCGTGAAGCGCAGGAGATGGCCACCTATCGCGTCTTTGGCGGTGTCAATGGCAACTATGGCACGGGCATCCAAGGCATGGTGGAGAGCGGCGACCGCTGGGAGAAGGAGTCCGAGATCGCTGAGACGTATATCCATAACATGGGCGCCTTCTACGGCAGTGAAAAGCAGTGGGAGCTGTTCCGCCAATACGCTTTCGAGGCCGCGCTGACCCGCACCGACGTCGTCATTCAGCCACGCCAGAGCAACACCTGGGGCGCCCTCAGCCTCGATCACGTCTACGAGTTCATGGGCGGCATGAACCTGTCCGTCCGCCACGTCACCGGCAAGGACCCCGACGCTTACCTCAGCGACTACCGCAACCGCAGCAACGTGCGTATGCAGGAAGTCAAGGAAGCCATCGGTGTGGAGGCACGCACGACGATCCTCAATCCGACCTATATCAAGGAGAAGATGAAGGGCGAGGCCTCGTCGGCCGGCGTCTTTGCCGAGACCGTCCGCAACACCTACGCCTGGAACGTGATGAAGCCGTCCGTGATCGACAACGAGCTGTGGGATGAGATCTTCGATGTCTACGTCAAGGATAAGTACGACCTCAAGGTGGATGAGTTCTTCCGCGAGCAAAACCCGGCCACGCTAGAGGAGATCACGGCCGTGATGATGGAGACGATCCGCAAAGGCATGTGGAAAGCTACGCCGGAGCAGATCGCTGAGCTGGCCCGCGTGCACACCGAGACGGTGAACAAGTACGGCCCGGCATGCTCCGGCTTCGTCTGCGACAACGCCAAGCTGAAGGACTTCATCGCCTCGAAGGCCGACGCCTCGGCCGCTGCCCAGTACAAGCAGAAGATCGCCGAGGCGCGCGAAGCGAACCTCTCCGACAAGGGTGCCAAGAGCGTCGTCCTTGAGAAGGACAAGCAGAACGCCATCGACGAGACGGCCGACACCACCGGCCGCCACGTGATCCTCATCGCAGCCATCGCGCTTGTCGTAGCCATCGCCCTGTTCCTCATCATCCGCAGAAGGAAGAAGAACTAAAAACGAAAAGCTAAAAACGAAAAGTCCTGCCGGCAGGAGGAGGAGGGGCGCGAGAGTTCCCCCTCTCTCCCGTACCTGGCTTAGCTTTTAGCTTTTCACTTTTAGCTTTTCACTTTTCGATTATGGACAACCTCTTCCTCCTGCTCGCCTTCTTCGCTGTGGTGAAGAGCCTCTTCATGACCACCCTGCTGCCCGACCGGCGCTATCGCATCGCCTTCAGTGTGCTGCTTGGCGTGTTCGTGGTGCTCTCCCACCCGTACGTCGTGGAGCTGAACAAGCTGCAGGTGCAGCGCATGCTGTCGGAGCGTTCGGCCCTCTTCGACATCTCCCTTGTGGTGATGGTCGACAGCCTGCTGACCGTCTACTTCTGCTTAGCCCGCCTGCCTGGCCGCGAGCCCGGGCGGCGCTTCGCGTGGTACACCACCCTCGTGCGCCACATGCCTTCGCTACTCGTCTTCCCCGCCCTCTTCTACCTCCACATCAACCTGCTCTTCTCCCTGCCCGGCGTCGCCTTCATGACCGTCACGTGGGGGCTGGCCGCGGGGGTAGTCGTCGTGTTCGTGGCCGCGTCGCTCTTTGCCCGCAGCCTCATCGGCGGCAAGGAGCTGCTCATCGAGCTCATCATGCTGCTCACCCTGTTGCTCTTCCTGCTGACCGTCTGCAGCGCCGTCTTCCACCCCTCCAACACCGTCATCTCGCACAGCGCCCCCGTCGACTGGCTCGGTTGCCTCGGCACCCTCGGTCTGCTCCTTGGGCTCACGCTTGTCGGATGGTTGCTCACTGCGGTGCGGCGGAGGCTTCAGAAGAAATCATAGCCTTCGGATGGATAGTCGGAGCAAGGCTCTCACGAGGGGCGCCTCTACTTCCGCCGGTGTAACTATGGCCATGCAAAGCCTGCGGATGGCGGCAAAGTGTGTGAAATGACTGTGCAAGGCCTGCGTGACGATTTCACAGTGTGTGAAAAGGCCATGCAAGGCTTGCGTGACGATTTCACAGTGTGTGAAACGACCATGCAAGGCCTGCACAGTGGTTTCAAAGTGTGTGAAGCGACCATGCAAGACCTGCACAGTGGTTTTATCGTTATAACTACCGGGGCGAAGCCCCAAAACTACCCCAGGGCGGGCACAAGGCCCGCCCCTACTATCCCAGGGCGAGCACAAGGCCCGCCCCTACTACCCCAGGGCGGGCACAAGGCCCGCCCCTACTATCCCAGGGCGGGCACAAGGCCCGCCCCTACTACCCAAGGGCGTATACGATGCGCCCCCTACATTAAACAACAATGGAATACGTATCAAACATCCTCTTTTGGATCTCCAACGGGCTGTTAGTCCCCGTTGTCGTAGGTCTGCTTTACTTCTTCATCCGCAGCATACTCATGCTCGGCGGTTTCTTCAACCAATACCTGCGTCGCACCAAGCAGGCGGGCCGCCTCAAGCAGCAGCTCGACGCGTGGGACGGCGCGCACCTCGACGCCCTCCTGCCCACCATCGAAGCCTCGGCCGAACGCGACTTCACCGAGGCCGTGCGCCGCATCGCTGCCACGCCCGACACGCCGCACGTCGACCGCATCCTGGCCGAGTACGAAGTGCGCGCCGACGCCGACCTGAGTCGCTGCCGCATGCTCACCAAGTTCGGCCCCATCCTCGGACTCATGGGCACACTCATCCCTATGGGCCCCGCACTGGCCGGGCTGGCTACGGGCGACGTCGCCTCGATGGCTTACAACATGCAGATCGCCTTCGCCACCACCGTCGTCGGACTCTTCTCCGGCGCCGTGGGCTACGTCATCCTGCAAGCCCGCCAGCGCTGGTTCGTCGCCGACCTCGCCTCCTTAGAGTTCATCGCCGGCATGACCGCCCAAGTCTCACCCACTAACGCCCCACAGCCATGAGTCGCCGCCGCAGACTGCTCTCGGCCTCGCCCGAGGACAACGATCCCGTAGCCATGCTCACGAACCTCTTCGATGTGGCCATGGTCTTCGCCGTCGCCCTGATGGTGGCGATGGTGGTGAAATTCAACATGACCGAGATCTTCTCGAAGGAGGATTACACGATGGTCAAGAACCCCGGCAAGGACAACATGGAGATCATCACCAAGGAGGGCCAGACGATCACCCGCTACAAACCCTCCGAGAACCAAAACGCGACGGGCAAGAAGGGCCGCAAGGTGGGCGTGGCCTACGAGCTGGAGAACGGCGAAGTGATCTACGTGCCGGAATAGCGTACGGATGGTTATAAAGAGAGGCGGCGCCCGCCCGCTTGCGATGAAGCTGGGGGAGCGCCGCCGGAAAGAGTGGGGGAGGACAGCTTTTAGATGTGGGAGAGGGGGGGCGTAACGCGCGCGCAGGGTTACTTCGCCTTGTACTCGTAGCTAAACGTCACAAAGCCGTTCTGCTTCGTGGCGTTGGTGAAGTCCGTGAACTTCAGCTTGGCGTAGGCGCCGTCCTTGAACTTGACGACGAAGACGAGGTTCGACAGCTTATATGTATAGAGCGGCATTCCACCCGTCGGAGTGTGGATCAGCCAGCCGTTGAGCGGAGCGTTCAGGTGCGACTCGGCGGCAACAGCCACCAACGACTCGCGCATCCGCGACAAATCCGTGATCACGCGCATCTTCACCGTGGTGTCGGGTTTATAGCCGGAGGTAGGGATCGTCGTGACCTTCGCCAGGTCCGTCTCCTTCGTCGCCACGGCCTCGGCGTTGTTCGTCTTGATGTCGAAGCGGTGAATGGCGATGTGCCATTTAATCTTCACGTCCGCCTCTGAGCCCTTGGCCGGTGTGCGGCTCACCACTGTGTCGGGGTGCATGTTTTTGAGGTATACCCACTCGCTAAAGTCGCGGTGCACCTCCGTTTCGCCCGTCTCCAAGTTGATGTACGTCCAGTTCGAGTAGTTCGAGGCATCAATCGTCTTCGACTTCACCGTGTTGCCCGGCTGCGGCGTCGGCTTCGGGTTGTCCTTATCACAACTCACCGTCATCATCGTCAGGCCGCACGCAAAGAGCGCGAGCATCATTAAGTTTTTCACTTTCATTGTTCATGTATGTTTTAGGGGTTAATAACGGGGGCAAAAGAAGAGGTTCGCCCAAGGGTCGACAATCCCAAAAACGGGGGGCGCATGTGATAATGATCAATTATTAATTATCAATGATTACCCAAAGCAGGAATCCCTCGTAGGGGCGAATAATCATTCGCCCATACAACATCCCCACAACCGACGGAAATCAAAAACACCTGTACTTGGGCTTACCGCCAATTGGCGGAGATCAAAAACACCTGTACTTGGGCTTACCGCCAATTGGCGGAGATCAAAAACACCTGTACTTGGGCTTACCGCCAATTGGCGGAGATCAAAAACACTCGTACTTGGGCTTACCGCCAATTGGCGGAGATCAAAAACACCTGTCGGAGAGATCTCCGTAGGGGTGTATTCCGTTCGACGTTACACGCCGGATATAACAATGCCGGGCACATGATGGGTTCTTTCCATACATGTACCCGGCATTCCTTTTTCCCCTTCTACAGGGGGCTTAGAAGTTGATATTGATCCCCCCCATCACCCCAAATCGCTGCATGGGGTAACCATACCAGAGGTCTTGCCGGCGGAAGAGCAGGTTGGTGAGCTTGACGTAAGCGCCAAACGTGTCGTTGAGGGTGTAAGCAGTCGTAAAGGTCAGGTCGTGCAGGTCAGTCAGCTTGATCTCGTCGCCGTGGAAGAGGGTGAAGCGACCCGCGCCCATGTAGTAGTCTAACGTGAGCGCAAGCGGCGTAATGGGGCGCACGGTGAGGTCTGCATTGACCTCGATGCCGGGGCGGCCGTAAGGCTTCATGCGATCCAGCCCATGGCCAGTGAGCCACGTGTTGCCCTCGCCCTTGCGGAAGGCACCGCGGTTGTAGACAGCCTTGACGGAGAAGTCGACCGTCTGTTGGTAGGCGTACTTCAGGGCCGCACCGAGGCGCATCCATGTAGCGTCGGGCTGGAAGGCGAAGCTGTAGTTGCCGAAGTCGTAAGGCTGCCCCAAGTAGTCAGCGGGGACGAAGAAGAGGGCGCTCTTGACGACGGCGCAGCCTGCGAAGGCGTCGAACCAGAGGCCTGGGGTGATGCCCGTGCGGATGCCTAACTCAGCATCGAGCCAAGTGCGCGAGGGGCGCACCTTGAGCGCATGATCCACATAGCGATTCTGGTCGGCGATGGAAGCGGCGTCGTTCATGCCGATATGGCCTTCGGCGCGGGCGTAGAGCAGGGTGCGTTCGGCCAGCATAGCATCGAGGCGGATGGCGGGGCCGGCGAAGAACTTGGCCGAATCGCCTGTAACGAGCCCAAGGTTGAGCCCTAAGCGGAGGCGGAAGCGCTCGTCGGTGAAGCGGTAGTAGGGCGTGAGGGTGATCTGGGCGTGGCTGCGGTATCCGTTGAAGTCGATGGCGCTGCGCACGGCTGCGGGGTAGGTGTAATTAAAGAGATGCGCGAGGGCGTCGAGGCCGAAGTAGCGGTCGTCGATGTTGGCCAAGAGGTTCATGCGGAGCGTGAAGCGGTTCTCTTGCAAGCCGTCGATCTGCACGGTGTGGCCGTAGCGCTGCACGAAGTGGAGATAGGAGAGGTCGATGTGATAACTGAAGTCGGTGCTGTCCGCGGATTGTAGTCCGAGGTAAGCGTCGAAGGTTTGGTTGCGCTGGTTACGGTCGCGGTCGGCGGGATAGGAGGTGGTGGGCGCGAGGGGCCACGAGCCGAGGCGGTAGATGGAGTCGAGTGGGAAGCCGTAGTAGTTGAAGGTGTTGTAGCGATAGCGTGCACCGATGCGGAAGGTGGCTGGGGTGAAGCGGTGGGCGTAGTGCAGGGCGCCACGCAGGTCGGTGTATTTGGCGCGTTGTTCGTCGCGTCCCCAGTCGTTGTATTGCACGTGGCCGTGGGTGGAGCGGAGGGAGAGGGCGGCGTTGAGGCGGTCGGTGGCGTTGTCGATGAAGTGGTATCCGAGGTCGCCGTCCATGTTCAGGTGTGTGCCGATGCCGTAGTGGAAGTACCCGCGGCGCGTGTTGTATGGTATGTCCGTCATGACGCGTCCGGAGGGCAGGGTGATGATTTCGCGGTCGGGGTCGGTGGTGGTGGTGAAGCGGGAGTATTCGATCTTATGCTGTGGCACCTGCGGATCTTTCACTTCGGGCAGGCGGTTCACTTTGTCGGCGTCTTGCACGCCGGGGTCGTATTCACGCTCTAAGGTCAGTTCGCGGCGCAGCTTCTCGTCCGTGTTTTCGCGATCGTCTTGTGCCCTGAGGGCGGTGCCGCAGCAGAGCAGCAGAGCCGCCGCCGCGCAGATGCGTATCCGATTATCTGTTGTCATCATTTTCTTATGTGTGAATAGGTTGTTGGGGGCGTATCGTTGGGGCGCGCCCCCATGAATTTTTGTCCGGATCATTTCAGTACTGCCAGTCGCTTGTTGATCATGGCGGTGATGTCGTCCTTGTTATTTCCCTTGTAATTCTTCTGGAGGTTGGTGAGGTATTGGCGGGCTTGGAACTTGTCGCCTTTGCGTGCATAGACGTCGGAGAGGAGGATGAAGCCACGCGCCAGCCAGTAGCTGTGGGGGGTGCCCTGCTCGATGAAGTCGAGCATCTCTCGCTCGGCTTTATCGGTCTCGTTGTGGTCGAAGTAGCGCTGGGCCAGCAGGTATTTGGATTCGGCGCCGTAGACCGTGCGTGTGTCTTTGCTCAGCGTGACGAGGTCGGCTTGTGCCTTGGCGTCTTCCTTCAGGTCGATGTATGACTTCATGCGCAGGAAGCGTGCTTCAGCCTCCACCTCGGGGCTGAGCTTGGCGTTCTTCAGCAGCTCATCAGCCATCTTGACGGCGTCGGCCGACTTCTTCGTGCGGCGGGCGCAGCGCAGGGCGCCTAATCGGGCTGCGTCGCGCACATCGGCGGTGGTGGCGATGGCTGCCAGCCGCTTGAAGCTCTCGAGGGCTGCCGTGTAATCCTTGTTGAGGTATTCTATTTCGCCTTTACGCGTCAGCGCTTCTTCGCCAAACTTCGTGTCGCCGCTGCGGACTACGGCTTCGTAACGCTTCATGGCCTCGTCGTAGTTCTTGTTCTCATAAGCGATCTGCCCTAAGTAGTAGTTGGCGCGCGAACTGAAGGCGCCCTTCGGGAATTGCTTCAGGTAGTTGCGGAGGCTTTCCTCGGCTACGTTCTCGCCGCGGAGGAAGCGCTTCTCAGCCGCGAAGTAGGTCAGTGAATCCTGCTCGCTGACCTCGAAGCGTGCTGCCATATCGCCCAGCGAGCGGACGTAGGCCGCATAACCCGCCACATCGTTTATATCGACGTATACCGCCTTGAGGTCTTGCACGGCTGTGCGTGCTTCTTCGCTGCCGGGGTAGTCGGAGATGACTTTTTTGTATGCTTTGATGGATTGCTCGGGGCGGTTGCTGTTGAAGTAGAGCAGCCCAAGCTGTAGCCCGGCTTTACGAGCGAGCGTGTTGAGTGGGAATTGCTGTTGCAGCTGTGTGAAGGCGGCTGCGGCGCGGTCTTCATTTTCTAACATGACGTAGGCGCGCCCCATCTCATAGAGTGCGGCGGCGGCGTGGGGCGACTCGGGGTATTCGCGCACTACGCGCTCCATGATGGTGATCTTGCCTTGGTAATTCTTCTGCAATCCGAGCAGGAATCCCTTCCGATAGAGGGCATAATCGCCGGCGGAGGGTTGCAGGGCGGCGGCGCGGGTGTAGTTTTCGTCGGCGGCTTCAAATTGCCGTGCGTGGAAGAGGCAGTCGCCCACGCGGTTGTAAGCGTCGGCATAGGATACGTTCGCCTTGTCGGGCTCCAAGCTGATGTAGCGGCGGAACTCGCCGAGGGCGTCGTTGTAGCGATGTTGCTTGAAGAGGCAGTAGCCCAAGTTGTAGTATGCCAGCGGATAGGCCTCAGCCGAGCGGTCGGTGGCGTTGCTGAGGTAAGAGCGGTAATCGGCTGCGGCGTTGCTGAAGTCGTCTTGTCGGTAGTATGTCTCGCCGCGCCAGTAGTAGGCTTGGCTGTAGGCGTTGGCATCGTAGACGCCCGGGGCGATGGCCTCGTCGAAGTAGCGAATGGCCTCGGCCGGCTTGCGCCCCGTGAAGGCCTCCACGCCCATGCGGAAGAGTACATTCTGCTTCGCGGCGAGGATCTTCCGCCCCGGCCGGTGGATCTTGGCGATGGATTCTAATGCGGCGTCGTAGTTCTTGGTGGTGAGGTAGACTTCGGCGAGGTAATCATTGACCCGATCGGCATACTTGGAGTCGGGGAAGCGGTTGAGGAAGTCTTCGAAGATGGTGACTGACTCGCCAAAGCCAGAGAAGGACGTTTCGTGGATCAGGAGGGCGTAGTTATACATGGCCGTCTCCTGCACCTTGGGGTCGAAGTTGAGTGTAGCGGCCTGCTCGAACGACATGCGGGCGCGGTTGCGATCTTCTGTCTTGAGGTAGCACTGTCCGAGGAAGAGGCAGGCGTTCTGCATGAGCTCGTCTTCCTCGCCCACCACCTCGGCAAAGGCATCGATGGCCTCGGGATAATCGCCGCGATTGTAACGGCAGACGCCCAAGATGTAGAGGTCGCCGCGGACGAACGAATCAGCCTGCGCCACGTATTTGTCGAGCATTTTAATTGCCGTCGCCTCGTCGCCCTCGCGGTAGGCCACATTGCCCAGCAGGCGGTAAGCCTCGGCGTTGTTGCGGCTGTTGGGGTAAGAGGCCAGGAGGGTCTTTCCCTCGGCCTTGACGCGGTCGTAACGCTCATTGATGTAGTGGATTTGCATCAGGTAGTAGAGCGACTGCTCGCGGTATGCCGGCTCGGCCTTCAGTCGCTCAAAGGCGGTCTCAGCCTTCTCCATCTGCCCTTCGGAATAGTTGATGTAAGCCAGGTAATACGATGCCGGCACGCGGTATTTTCGGCCCACCTGCTCGATGCGGGCGAAGTAGTTGCGGGCCGTGCGCAGGTCGTGCAGTTGCAGCAGGGAGTAGGCGAGTCGGTAGGCATAATCCTCCTGTTGCTCCGAGCCGAGCAGGTCGATGTCGGCCGTGTTGAACCAGCGTAGGGCGCCCTCGTAATCCTCGTGAGCGAAATAATAGGATCCGAGGCGGAAGGCGGCCTCGTTGGCGTGGCGCGAGTCGGGGTAGGTGGCCAAGTAGCGCTCCATGATGGTGGCGGCATCCTCTCGGCCCTGCTCTGAAGCGATGATGGCTAACATAAAATCGGCCTCCTGCACGCGGTCGCGGTCGCGTGAGGTGGCCTTAAACTCTGTCAGCTTGTCCGAGCAGCCGGGATAATTACGCAGCTCGAAAAACTCTTTTCCTTCTTGGAACAGCCTGTCTGGCCGCTCGAAGCGGTATGCGCGTTGCCCGTTGGCTCCCAAGCAGCCCGCCATCAAACACAGCGAAACGACGATTTCTTTCATATTCTATTTATCCTGTTTATGCCCTCAAAAGCCTGTCAATAGGCCTCTTTTCGATTAATGGGTGCAAATGTAGACGCGAAAATGAGAAACGGAATGCGGCATTTTCCGCGGCAGAATGGCTCTGCCAATCGCCCCGTCGGGGGGCGACGAATTGTCAGCCGAGAGGGATCGGTCATCAGCCTGAAACTTGCACAAAAGGGCAGCTGCATGGGCCTCCGCGCCTGCTCCCCTTCTTTTTAGGGGTAAAATCATAACCCGCACGGCGTGCGATTTATTAAAAGCGGAGCTTTTAATAACTTACATGCTATACATTTATTAAAAGCGGCTCGGATAATAACCC
>MIQB01000073.1 GCA_002890585.1 Tannerella sp. oral taxon 808 | reverse complement strand
CAAGTTCGAAGAAGCTCTGTCTTGAACAGCACAAGGCTGTCGTAACTGGGACGCCTTGTGGACTTGTTGCCTTTGGTATAAGCTACCTCGATGATTCCACGGATTAGAGTCCAATCAATGATCTTGTCTATCTGCGAGAAGAAGGTATGCTTGATCTTGCGTTGGCCGAGGAGTATATCGGCAAAACTCGGGGTAGAGCGGGTTGTTGTTTCATGCTATAAGGCTACTGAAAACAATGGAGATACGAAAGGAAGTCGTCGAATAGTTTTGCAGAGGTCTCGTAAAATGCATTTGTGTCATGATTATGATGTGAGCATAAAAGCGTCTTGCAATGCAAAAATAGCCCTGCCATGGCGCCCGCATCAAAATCAAAACCACGTATCCGAGAGATCTCCGCCACTTGGCGGAGATCAAAAACACTCGTACCCCAAGCTTACCGCCAATTTGATGCGGTTGCCCCTGATCTCCGCCCGCCTATCGCAGCTGGGATTCCTACTTTTGCCCGCCCACACCCGTGGAAAAGCTCTCTTTCTTTCATGGCTTATGCCTATACATTATATATAAACACTTCTCACACCACGATGATGAATAACCAAGAACGATTAGAACAACTCCTTCGCCACATCAACGAACTGGAGCAGCTGACAAACAGTATCCGTGGGACGGAGATCTACCCCGTCTCCTTCTTCAGCCGCGCCTTCGACTTGACGGGCAAAATGCAGATCGATTTGCACGAGATTGAGATGGGGCAGATCGAACTCTTTGACCAGCAGCTCCGCGAACATCAGGCGCAGCTCCGAGCCATTGAACGAACACAGCGCCCAGCCTACGACGCAGCCACTGCCGCCCATCGCCCGGAAGAAGCGCCTACCGAAGAGCCCCTTATGAAGCCTGCGCCGCAGACCGCAGCGAGACCGCAGCCTGCTCCAGCACCGAAGCCACAGCCTGCCCCCACACTGAAACCGCAACCGGCTCCCGCCTCCACGCCACACGCCGAGGCCTCGCTCAACGATGCCATCGAGCGTACGAAGCTGATTGACCTCCGCAAGGCCTTCACCCTGAACGACCGCTTCCGCTTCTGCCGCGAACTCTTCGATCGCAACGAGGAACGCATGAACGACATGTTGAACATGCTCAACGAGGCGCGCTCCTACGAAGAATCCCTCAAGCTGCTGCATGCGCACGTCCAGTGGGACTTCGAGAGCGAGACGGCTACGGACTTCCTGAACTTCATCGAGCGACGCTTCGTGTGACGCCGATGGGTAAGCTCACGATCGTCCCTACGCCCGTGGGGAACTTGGAGGACATGACCTATCGCGCCGTACGTGTGCTGCGAGAGGCCGATTTGATCTTGGCCGAAGACACGCGCACGACACTCATCCTGCTCCGTCATTACGAGATACAGAACCGCCTACAGTCGCACCACGCCTTCAACGAGCACCGCACCGCGGCACAACTCGTGGAGCGCATACAGGCGGGCGAAAACATCGCACTCGTCTCCGATGCCGGCACGCCCGCCATCTCCGATCCCGGCTTCCTGCTCGTCCGGGCATGCGTGGCCGAGGGCGTGGAGGTGGAATGCCTGCCTGGCGCTACGGCCTTCGTGCCCGCGCTCGTCGTCTCCGGTTTGCCAACGGATCGCTTCTGCTTCGAGGGCTTCCTGCCACCGAAGAAGGGGCGGATGACACGACTCGAAGCCTTGCGTGAAGAGCGGCGCACGATGATCCTCTACGAGTCGCCCCACCGACTGTTGAAGACACTCACGCAGCTGGCCGAAGTGCTGGGGCCAGAACGGCGTATCTCCGTATCACGAGAACTATCGAAACGCTTCGAGGAAACGGTGCGCGGCAGGGCGGACGAAATAATTTCGCACTTCAGCATGAACGATCCGCGCGGAGAGTTTGTTATAGTGGTGGCCGGCGCGGAAACCGCGGCGCGTGACATGAGTGACGGGTGACATGAGTGACGGGTGACAAGTTACAAGTGACAAGTGTTCGTAACTCGTAACTGGTAACCCGTAACTGATAACCCGTAACAATCAGATTATTCACTTAAAAACCAAATGATAACAACAATGAAAAGGATCGTATTATTTCTCCTGAGCGTGGCCTTGCTGACTGCCTGTGTAGAAAACTCTTCGGAGTATCAAAAGCTGAAGAGTGAGAATGAAGAGTTGAAGGCTGACAAGGCCAAGAGTACCGAGGAGCTGAACGAAATGCTCTCCACGCTGAATGACATCCAGACCGACATCCAGTCGATCAAGGACGCTGAGCAGTACCTCAAGATCGAGCCGACCAACGGCGAGATGAATGCCAACAAGAAGGAGCAGATCAGAAGCAACATGAAGCTGATCGCTGAGACACTCAAGAACAACCGCGAACAGCTGGATGCACTGCAAGAGAAGCTGAAGAAGAGCAACATCCAATCATCAGCACTGCAAAAAACCATCGACCGCATCTCCAAAGAACTGAAGGAGAAGGCAGAGATGGTTGCCGGACTGCAAGAGGAGCTCGCCAAGAAAGACATCCGCATCAAGGAGCTGGACGACATCGTGGCCAACCTCAACGAGAACGTCGAAACCCTCTCAGCCACCAGCGCAGAACAATCGAAGAAGATCAACGAGCAAGACCGGCAGCTGCACCGCGCCTACTACTGCTTCGGCACGAAGAAGGAACTCAAAGACCAGAACATTCTGACCGGCGGCGGCATCTTCTCCAAGTCCAAAATGTCGAAGGAAAACTTCAATGAAGACTACTTCATCTCCATCGACACACGCGAGGTAACCTCCATCCCGCTCTACGCCCGCAAAGCCTCCGTCCGCTCCAGCCATCCGGAGAACTCTTACCGCTTCGTTAAAGACGGTGAGGGCAACCTGACGCTCGAGATCATCAATGCCAAATCGTTCTGGAGCATGAGCAAATACCTCGTCGTGGAGGTGGGATGATCCTGCGCTACAAGTCCTTGTTTTTCGACTTGGACAACACCTTGTGGGATACCATCCACGACAATAAAAAATGCCTCGAAGAGCTTTTTGTTGATCACCATTTCGATCAACATTATGCCTCCTTCGAGGCTTTTTATGCGCTTTACTTTCCCTACAACGAACAGCTCTGGGAGCGCTACCAAAGCCATCAGATCAACCGCCGCACGCTCATGCGTGAACGCATGCTGCACATGCTCCGCCCCATGGGCATCGACGACCCGGACTTCGCCCTCCGCCTCAACGACGAACTCATGGAGCGCACCACCCATCGAACGACACTGCTGCCCGGCGCCCTCACGCTGCTCAATCACCTCTACCCCTTCTATCGCCTCTTCATCCTCTCCAACGGATTCCGCGAGGTGCAACGCCGTAAGATGGAGGCCGTCGGGCTGCTGCCCTACTTCGACCGCCTCGTCCTCTCCGAAGACGCCGGATCACGTAAGCCTCGCCGCGCCTTCTTCGACTATGCCCTCCGACAGACCAACACGCGCCGCAACGAGGCGCTGATGATCGGCGACAGCTACATGACGGACATCGCCGGCGCACTCGGAGCCAGCATCGACGCCCTTTGGCTCAACCCCGCCGCCCTGCCTCCCCCCGGCGAGCTTCAGCCCACCTTCAGCGTCCGCTCGTTAGACGAGATAAGGGGCATCCTGTAATGGAGAAGGGAGTAAGACTTAGGAATATGGATAAGCTCGAAAGGCGCACCAGTTCAGATGAAGCCATCGAAGGACATCAAGATCGGCCGTGCGTATATGCCCATAATTCACCCAAAATGCTTTTGCAACTGATTTAACGTGAGTTCGAGGTAAGAATAAAGTCGGTGGTATGTCTACGGAAGCCCGCAACGGTCAAAACAGGGAATTTGATGCTTGCGGGGCGCCCCGCAAGCATTCCCAAAAACATTTTAGCCACCCGAGCACTCTAACAAAGGCATGCTGTAGGACGTAAGGAACCTCATTCTTACGCCGAACTCACGTGATTTAAGGGCTCTCCTTTGCCCCCGCCGGTTCTTAGATTTTAGATGTTCCCTTAAAACATCCTTCTACTTTTACGCCGCTAAAAAATAGTGACGTATGAATTACACGGAAACACTTCAATACCTATATAATAGGACACCCGCTTTCCACCTCATCGGAGCCGGAGCCTACAAGCCCGGGCTGGAACGCAGCCACGCACTCGACGACGCCATGGACCGACCCTCACACGCCTTCCACGTAATCCACATCGCCGGAACAAACGGCAAAGGCTCCGTATCACACATGCTGGCCGCCATACTGCAAGCCGATGGGCACCGAGTGGGGCTCTACACCTCGCCGCACCTCGTGGACTACCGCGAACGCATCCGCGTCAACGGCCAGATGATCCCCAAAGACGAGGTCATCCGCTTTGTGGAAGAAAACCGGGGACTGATCGAGCAGCAAAACCCCTCCTTCTTTGAAGTGACCACCGCTATGGCCTTCGATTATTTCCGTCGCGAGAAGGTGGAAATCGCCGTCGTGGAGACAGGGATGGGCGGACGTCTGGACAGCACAAACATCGTAGACCCCATCCTGTGCATCATCACAAACATCACCCTGGATCACACGCAATACCTCGGCCGGACAGTCAAAGAGATTGCCGGAGAAAAGGCCGGCATCATCAAGCCAGGCGTGCCAACAATTGTCGGAAACGCCTCGCGCGATGCCATGCACGTGATCTCAGACAAAGTCTCCGAGTGCCAATGCCCCTTCTTCATCGCCCAATCCACCTCCGTCATGCAGTCTGCCACTCCCTCGATCGACGGCGGCTGGGAGATCGACTCCGACGACTATGGCCCCATTCGGTGCGAGCTGCAAGGCAAATTCCAGATAGACAACGCGCGCATCGTGCTGACCGCCCTGCGCCGCCTCAGCCTCACCACCACCGTCACCTACAAAATCTCTCGCGAGGCCGTCAGCAAAGGCTTTTCGCACGTTGTGGAGCTGACCGGCCTCATGGGTCGCTGGCAGATGCTACAACAAAGCCCCACCATCGTCTGCGACACGGGGCACAACATCGGCGCTTGGGAATACCTCTCTCCGATGCTCGACAGAATCTCTCGCGAGATCACTCGAGTGCGTACCAAGCCCATCACCCGTATGCGCATCATCATCGGCCTCAGTAGCGACAAGGACGTGGACAGCATCGTCAAGCTGCTGCCCCGGCGCGCAATCTATTATTACACCCAAGCCAGCTCCGACCGCGCCCTGCCGGCTGAGCGTCTGGCCGAACTCGCCGGCGAACGCCTACTGCGCGGCAAGGCTTACCCCAATGTAGCCGAAGCCGTGCGCACCGCCCTGGCCGACTCCTCCCTCACCGACTTCATCTTCATCGGCGGCAGCAACTTCATCGTAGCTGACGCCCTGCCCCTCATCCCTGTCGGATCGCCCCTCAATAAAGAGGAATAAAAACGAAACAACGAGCGGACATATAGGTCCACCCCTACTAATAACTACTTCTAACTACCCCCTACTACCCCTCTTATTACACAATGACACAAGCATTACAAACCCTCAGAGACAAGCCGTCAGCACGTTGGACGGCACTCATCCTGCTGGCCATGGCCATGTTCTTCTCCTACATCTTCATGGACATCCTCTCTCCGCTGAAAGACCTCTTAGAGACTGACCGCCACTGGGATTCAACCGCTTTCGGCACCTACGCCGGCTCCGAGACCTTCCTCAACGTCTTTATCTTCTTCCTCATCATCGCCGGCATCATCCTTGACAAGATGGGCGTACGCTTCACCGCCATCCTTTCCGGCGTAGTGATGCTCATCGGCTCCTCAATCAACTGGTACGCCGTCACTGAAGGATTCATGGGCTCCTCGCTCGAGGTCTGGTTTACGAATCACCTGAACTACATCCCCCTGCTCGATGAGCTCGGCGTCTCACCCTTCTATCGCGGCATGCCCGCCTCGGCCAAGTTTGCCTCCGTCGGCTTCATGATCTTCGGTTGCGGCGTGGAGATGGCCGGAATCACCGTCTCGCGCGGCATTGTGAAGTGGTTTAAGGGCAAAGAGATGGCCCTGGCGATGGGTTCCGAGATGGCTTTGGCTCGATTAGGCGTAGCCACCTGCATGATCTTCTCACCCGTCATCGCCCGCATGTCTGAAAAGCCCGACGTATCGCGCTCCGTAGCCTTCGGCGTCATCCTGCTGCTCATTGCCCTCATCATGTTCATCGTCTACTTCTTCATGGATCGCAAGCTCGACGCCGAGACGGGCGAAGCCGAAGAGGCCGACGAGCCGTTCAAGATCAAAGACCTCGGCCGCATCCTCTCCGACGGCGGCTTCTGGCTCGTAGCCCTGCTCTGCGTGCTCTACTATTCGGCCATCTTCCCCTTCCAGAAGTACGCCGTCAATATGCTCCAATGCAACATCGACTTCCATCAGCCCACGGAGGGCTTCTGGGCTTCCAGTACGGTGGCCTATGTGCAATACGTCGTCATGCTCGTCATTGCCGTCACGGCCTTCACCAGCAACTTCAGTCGCGGCGTGATGAAACACGTGTTGCTCGTCGTCTCCATCGCCTCGTTGCTCGTCTTCTGTTACATGTCCTACTGTCGCCAATCGGCCGAATCCATCTTCGCCGTCTTTCCGCTCTTGGCCGTGGGTATCACCCCCATCCTCGGCAAATACGTCGACAACAAAGGCAAAGCCGCCTCGATGCTTATGCTTGGCTCGATCCTGCTCATCGTCTGCCACCTTACGTTCGCCTTCGTCCTGCCGCAATTCAAAGGTAGCCCCGTGGGTAGTGTCGTGTTAGCCTTCGCCACCATCCTTGTGCTTGGTTCATCGTTCTCACTCGTGCCCGCATCGCTCTGGCCAAGCGTCCCCAAACTTGTCGACAGCAAAGTGATCGGTTCGGCCTACGCGCTCATCTTCTGGATACAGAACATCGGCCTCTGGCTCTTCCCGTTGCTCATCGGCAAAGTGCTCAAAGCCTCCAATCCGGAGGTTGAACAGGCCTTGGCTGCCGGCAATCTCACGCCGTCGGAAGCTGCCGTGTCGTATAACTACACCAACGCACTGCTGATGCTCGCCATGCTCGGTGTGGCCGCTCTTGTTCTCGGCATCCTGCTCAAGGCCGTTGATAAGAAGCACCACCTTGGCCTCGAAGAACCGAACATCAAACCGGCGTAACTTATTCACCTCATTACACAGTAGGGGCGAATAATCATTCGCCCCTACTTCGATTGTATATGAACTCCCAGCGCAAGCGGGAGGTGTATCCACATTCCACTTAGCCGCTCCCCCATTCAACTGGTAATAAAGTGAAGGGCAAGAGAATAAACAAAGCGCCCGGCCTTATCCCCCAATAGGTAAAGCCGGGCGCCCTTGTGTGTAAGCTGTATTTTAAATGTAATTGGTAAAGTGGAGCATAGCGGACTCGAACCGCTCACCTCGACACTGCCAGTGTCGCGCTCTAGCCAGATGAGCTAATGCCCCTTTGATTAATCGGGGGCAAATATAAACCTGCAATTTATCCGACACTCACATTGATCTAAATTTTATGCTCATACTTGTTTTCTACATCACATTCTATCTCTCAAACTTGGAAAGGAGCATAGCATTGCAATGAAATATCCTGAATTAGCTGAACGCGTCATCATCGGCATCGATCCGGGCACTGTGATTATGGGCTACGGGGTGTTGTCGGTTAAGGGACGTAACACTTCGCTCATGACTATGGGTGTTCTGAAACTCGATCGTTACGAGAATCATTACCTCCGCTTGCACCGGATTTATGAGAAGGTGCTTGCGCTTGTGGATCAGTATCACCCCGACGAGATGGCGATTGAAGCGCCTTTCTTTGGGAAGAACGTGCAAAGCATGCTCAAGTTGGGGCGAGCTCAGGGGACGGCTATTGCGGCAGCACTGAATCGGGAGGTGCCCATCTTTGAATATGCGCCTCTGAAGATCAAACTGGCGATTACCGGAAACGGTCAGGCCTCGAAGGAGCAGGTGGCGGGCATGTTGCAACGTATTCTGCATATCCCCGAGACCGATATGCTGCCGCAGTTAGATGCGACGGACGGCCTCGCTGCCGCATATTGCCATTATATGCAAATCACCCGGCCTATGCCTGAAAAAGCATACGCCGGGTGGAAAGATTTTATCGCCAAGAACCCCAATAAGGTTCGAGGGTTATAATAGACGTCTTGACTGATGGTTTACATGATGCCTTGCGCCATCATTGCGCGGGCTACTTTCATGAAGCCGGCAATGTTGGCACCCTTCACGTAGTTGATGTACTCGCCTTCGCGACCGTGCAGCACGCACTGTTCGTGGATGCTGCTCATGATCTGATGCAGACGTTCGTCTACTTCAGCAGCTGTCCAAGAGATGTGCATCGCGTTCTGCGTCATTTCGAGGCCGGAGGTAGCTACACCGCCCGCATTGACTGCCTTGCCGGGGGCAAAGAGTTGCTTGTGTTGAAGGAAGAGGTCGACGGCCTCGGCGGTGCATCCCATGTTGGAGATCTCGGCTACGCAGAGCGTCTTGTTGGCGATGAGCGCTTTGGCGTCATCAGCATTGAGCTCGTTCTGGGTGGCGCAGGGGAGGGCGATGTCGACTTTCTGCTCCCACGGGCGCTTGCCGGCGATGAAGGTGGCTTCCTTGAACTTGTCGGCATAGGGGGCTACGATGTCGTTGCCCGAAGCGCGGAGCTCAAGCATGTAATCGATCTTCTTACCGGATATGCCGGCCGGATCGTAAACGTATCCGTCGGGGCCGGAGATGGTCACAACCTTTGCGCCCAGCTCGGTGGCCTTTGTAACGGCTCCCCAAGCGACGTTGCCAAAGCCGGAAACGGCTACGGTCTTGCCTTTGATGTCGTGACCGTGCTCGCGGAGCATCTGGTTAACGAAATAGAGTCCGCCGAAGCCGGTAGCTTCCGGACGGAGGATGGATCCGCCGAATTCCAAGCCCTTGCCGGTGAGTGTGCCGGTGTGCTCGCGGGCCAGTTTCTTGTACATGCCAAAGAGGTAGCCCACCTCACGTGCACCAACGCCAATGTCGCCTGCGGGGACGTCGGTATCGGGACCGATGTTGCGCCAGAGCTCAAGCATGAAGGATTGGCAGAAGCGCATCACTTCAGCATCGCTGCGTCCGCGGAATACGAAATCGGCGCCGCCCTTGCCGCCGCCCATGGGGAGGGTGGTGAGGGCATTTTTGAAGGTCTGCTCGAATCCGAGGAACTTCAGGATGGAGAGGTTCACAGACGGATGGAAGCGGAGGCCGCCTTTGTACGGGCCGATGGCATTGTTGAACTGAACGCGGTAGCCCAGGTTAACGTGCACTTCGCCTTGATCGTCTACCCAGGGCACACGGAAGGTGAAGATGCGATCGGGCTCCACGAGGCGCTCGATGATTTTGGCTTTTTCGAATTCAGGATGTTCGTTGTAGACGCCCTCGATTGAGGTGAGAACTTCTTTCACGGCCTGCAAATATTCCTTTTCACCAGGATGCTTGGCCTCTAATGACGACAGAATTTCTTCGGTTTTCATGTTTATTTATTTTTTAGACGTCCACAAATAAAGGGGCTGTTTTTGATACGGCCAAAAACTACGGGAGAACCTTGTCGGGGAGCGGGTTGACGCAGGCCGAGACTTCTGCAAAACTATTCGACAACTCCCTTTCGTATCTCCATTGTTTTCAGCAGCTTTATAGCATGAAACAACAGCCCTCTTCCCCGAATTTTGCCGATTTACTTCTCGGCCAGCGCAAGATCAAGCATGCCTTCTTCTCACAGATAGACAAGATCATTGATTGGACTCCAATCCGTGGAATCATCGAGGTAGCTTATACCAAAGGCAACAAGTCCACAGGGCGTCCCAGTTACGACAGCCTTGTGCTGTTCAAGACAGAGCTTCTTCGAACTTG
>MIQB01000072.1 GCA_002890585.1 Tannerella sp. oral taxon 808 | reverse complement strand
ACGGCCTGTCACCCAGCGGTCCAAACATCAATGATGATTGCACGGCCTGTCACCCAGCGGTCCAAACATCAATGATGATTGCACGGCCTGTCACCCTCCTATTACATACTGAGACAAATTCGGCCAGCATCCGCTCGGGTTATATGCGACAGAATGTCAGTCTGCCACCCGCTCCGCAATGCGCCGCGCTTTGGCATATTATTTGAAGAATGCCCCCGCGAAATGCCCACAGAGGGCATGGATAAACAGGAATCAGAAATAACATAAACGATAAAGAACATGGGAAAGATTATTGGAATAGACTTAGGAACAACCAACTCGTGCGTCGCCGTACTGGAGGGCAACGAGCCGGTAGTGATCGCTAACAGCGAAGGCAAACGCACCACGCCTTCGATCGTTGCCTTCGTAGAGGGCGGCGAACGTAAAGTGGGCGACCCGGCAAAACGTCAGGCCATCACCAACCCCCAGAAGACGATCTTCTCGATCAAGCGCTTCATGGGCGAGACGTTTGATCAGGTGCAGAAGGAAATCTCCCGCGTACCTTACAAAGTGGTACGTGGCGACAACAACACGCCGCGCGTCGACATCGACGGACGGCTCTACACACCGCAGGAGATCTCGGCCATGATCCTGCAAAAGATGAAGAAGACAGCCGAGGACTATCTCGGCCAAGAAGTGACAGAGGCCGTCATCACCGTGCCAGCTTACTTCAACGACTCGCAACGTCAGGCCACCAAAGAGGCAGGCGAGATCGCCGGCCTGAAAGTGCGCCGCATCGTCAACGAGCCTACAGCCGCATCGCTGGCTTACGGCCTCGACAAGGCAAACAAGGACATGAAGATTGCCGTCTTCGACCTCGGTGGCGGCACATTCGATATCTCCATCCTCGAGCTCGGCGGCGGCGTCTTTGAGGTAAAGTCGACCAACGGCGACACGCACCTCGGCGGCGACGACTTTGACCACGTCATCATCGACTGGCTGGCCGAAGAGTTCCTGAAAGATGAAAACGTAGACCTCCGTAAAGATCCGATGGCCTTGCAACGCCTGAAGGAGGCCGCCGAGAAGGCCAAAATCGAGCTCTCCAGCTCAACGAGCACGGAGATCAACCTGCCCTACATCATGCCGGTGGACGGCATACCCAAACACTTAGTGCGTACCCTGACCCGCGCCAAGTTTGAGCAGCTGGCCGACTCGCTGATCAACGCCTGCCTTGAGCCGTGTAAGCGCGCCCTGGCTGATGCCGGCATGTCGACGTCAGACATCAACGAGGTGATCCTCGTGGGCGGTTCCACACGTATCCCGGCCGTGCAACAGTTGGTCGAGAAGTTCTTCGGCAAAGCCCCCTCGAAGGGCGTAAACCCGGACGAAGTCGTAGCCATCGGCGCAGCCATCCAGGGCGGTGTCCTCTCGGGCGACGTAAAGGACGTGGTGCTGCTCGACGTTACCCCACTTTCGCTCGGCATCGAGACGATGGGCGCCGTAATGACGAAGCTGATCGATGCCAACACAACGATCCCCACGAAAAAGTCAGAAGTCTTCACCACCGCCGTCGACAACCAGCCGTCGGTTGAGATCCACGTCTTACAAGGCGAGCGCCCGCTGGCCAAAGACAACAAATCGATCGGCCGCTTCCACCTCGACGGCATCCCAGCCGCCATGCGTGGCGTACCGCAGATCGAAGTCACCTTCGACATCGACGCCAACGGCATCCTCAACGTCTCGGCCAAAGACAAGGGCACGGGCAAGGAGCAGAGCATCCGCATCGAGGCCTCCAGCGGCCTGAGCGAAGAGGAGATCCGCCGCATGAAGGACGAGGCCGCCGCCAACGCCGAAGCAGACAAGAAGGAGAAGGAGCGCATCGACAAGATCAACCAGGCGGACAGCATGATCTTCCAAACGGAGAAGCAGCTGAAGGACCTCGGTGATAAACTGCCGGCCGATAAGCGTTCGCAGATCGAGGCCGCGCTCGGCAAGCTCAAGGACGCGCACAAGGCGCAAGACGTTGCCGCCATCGATACTGCCATCGCGGAGTTGAACAGCGTCTTCCAAGCCGCCAGTCAGGATCTCTACAATGCGCAGAATGCACAGTCCGGAGCCGCTTCCGGTCAGCCTCAGGGCAACGCCTCCACGGGCAATGCCTCGAACAACGATGGCGGCGTGACAGATGTGGATTTTGAGGAAGTGAAGTAATCCACCAACGCCTAACGAAGCGACTATAGCGAGTTTTTGTATTTCATAATAGAGTTGTGTTTCGAAATCGCAGTCGGCCCGTAAAACACGGTGCTGGCTGCGATTTCTGTATAATTAATCAAAGACATTTCAGATGAGCACCGAATCGATAATTCAAATAATACTGAGTTTAGCCCTTGTTATTTCCGCTATAGTCTCTGCTGTAATAACATGGAAAATGCTCAACGAAAGCAGAAAAATGAGGCTACAAAAAATAGAGCCTCATGTTATCGCATTCCTGAAAGTAACAGAGGATCACTCTGTCCTAAGTCTAATCTTTCAGAACATTGGAGAGGGATGCGCTAAGAATGTAAAGGTGAAGGTGATTAAAGACTATTACAAGTTTAATAAGGAGAAGTATCCCATATCAAGTCATTCATTTATGAAGAATGGCCTGACAATTATGCCGCCGCAATACAAATGCACCTATTACCTTGGAATTCTTAAGGGTGAAAAGAAAATTGACATAGGAGCTGATGACAGCTATGTCGAATTTGAAATAAGCTGCTACGACATTATGGGAAAGGAATATGTCAACACCTATAAGCTGCCATTCAATCAAGTAGGGTTTAATGATTACTCGGATCCTCCTGAAACCTATATGGGGCAAATTCCCTATTATTTGAAGAAGATCAAGAATGAGTTAGAGGGAATCAAGCAACGCTGATACCCCTACATATACGGGTTCACGTTTGCGCAAGCCGCGCTGGGTCTCGCGGGGAATGCTTTGGTACTTGCACGTACTGTACATGACGCTTGTACGCTACTGTACACGATGCTTGTGCCGTTACCCACCATGCCTCGCGGCGTATGGGAGTGCGCACATACAGCCCCTCACAAAGCCAAAATGTCAGTCCAGTGGCGGCTGGCATTTTTTTGACCAAGGGCGGCGCGTGATCCGAAAGATCACCCCTCCGGATCATCCGATAGATCATTCATAAACAATAAATAGAACAGACCATTATGGCAAAACAAGAAACCAAGGGGAACATTGGCGTAACCAGTGAAAACATCTTCCCCGTCATCAAGAAATTCCTCTACAGCGACCACGAGATCTTCCTCCGCGAGCTGGTCTCGAACGCCATCGACGCCACGCAGAAGCTCAAGACGCTGGCCTCCGTCGGCGACTTCAAGGGCGAATTAGGCGACCTCACGATCCGCATCCGCACAGAGAAAGGCAAGCTCATCATCTCCGACCGCGGCGTGGGCATGACGGCCGACGAGATCGATCGCTACATCAACCAAATCGCCTTCTCCGGCGCCGAGGAGTTCGTCAAGAAATACAAGGACAACGCCGCCGCCATCATCGGCCACTTCGGGCTCGGCTTCTACTCCTCGTTCATGGTGTCGAAACGGGTGGAGATCGTCACCCGCTCGTACCAAGAGGGCGCCACAGCCGTGCGGTGGAGCTGCGAGGGCACGCCGGAATACGAAATGACCGAGACGACGAAGGATGACCGCGGCACGGACATCATCCTTTACATCGACGACGACAACAAGGAGTTCCTCGAAAAAGACAAGATCACCTCCCTGCTCGAGAAATACTGCCGCTACCTGCCCATCCCCATTGCCTTCGGTAAGAAGCAGGAGTGGAAAGACGGCAAATACGTCGATACCGCGGAGGACAACATCATCAACAACACCCACCCCGCTTGGGTGCGCAAGCCCTCGGAGCTGAAGGATGAGGACTACAAGGCCTTCTACCGCGAGCTCTACCCGATGGCCGACGAGCCGCTCTTCTGGATCCACCTCAACGTGGATTATCCCTTCAACCTGACCGGCATCCTCTACTTCCCGCGCATCAAAAGCAACATGGATTTTCAGCGCAACAAGATCCGGCTCTACAGCAACCAGGTGTTCGTCACCGACTCCGTCGAGGGCATCGTCCCCGAGTTCCTCACCCTGCTGCACGGCGTGCTCGACTCGCCCGACATCCCGCTGAACGTCTCCCGCTCCTACCTCCAGAGCGACCAGAACGTGAAGAAGATCTCCGCACACATCACCAAGAAGGTGGCCGACCGCTTAGAGGAGATCTTCAAGAACGACCGCAAGGCCTTCGAAGAGAAGTGGAACAGCCTGAAGCTCTTCATCCAATACGGCATGCTCAGCGAAGAGAAGTTCTACGACCGCGCCGTGAAGTTCGCCCTGCTCAAGGATGTCGACGGCACCTATTACACGCTCGACGAATACCGCAAGCTGATCGCCTCCGAGCAGACCGACAAGGAGGGCAACGTCATCTACCTCTACACCACCAACCCGGACGAGCAGTATAGCTACATCCAGGCGGCGAAGGATCGCGGGTATAACGTCCTCGTCATGGACGGACAGCTCGACGTCCACGCCATCGGACAGTTGGAGCAAAAGATCGAGAAGACGCGCTTCGTCCGCGTGGATAGCGACACGATCGACCGCCTCATCCTCAAGGCCGACGCTCCCACGGTGAGCCTCACCGACGATCAGCGCAACGCCCTGCAACAGGTGTTCCGTAGCCGTCTGCCGAAGATGGATAAGACGGACTTCATCATCACTTTCGAGGCACTCGGCCCGTCGGCCAACCCGGTCATGTTGACACAAGGCGAGTTTATGCGCCGTATGCGTGAGATGTCGGCCATGCAACCCGGCATGTCGTTCTATGGCGAGATGCCCGACAGCTACAACCTCGTGCTCAACACCGATCACCCGCTCATCCTCTCCGTCCTCAGCGACGAGGAGAAGGCTTGCACCGACAAGCTGCAGCCCATCCTCGCCGACATCAAGGGCTGGGAGGCGCGCCAGCATGACCTCCGCGAGGCGCAGAGCAAGAAGAAGGAAGACGAACTGACAGAGGCTGAAAAGGAGGACATGACGAACACGAACCGCACGCTCGACGAGCTGCGTGGCCATCGTGACGCCATCCTCACGGAGTACGCCGCTGGCAACAAAGTCGTCGGTCAACTCATCGACCTCGCTCTCTTGGCCAACGGCCTGCTGAAGGGTGAGCCCCTGAGCCGCTTCATCCGCCGCAGCGTGGAGCTGATCGGGTAGTAGATATATCCGGATACATAGATGCGTAGGGGCGGGCCTTGTGTCCGCCCTTTTTTTGTGCCCGTACGTCTCCCCCCAAACGCAGAAAAGCCCGAAGCGCATTGCCTCGGGCTTTCAACCATTAAACAATTGCGGAGAGTCTTCTCAGAGTCTCAAAAGAAATTAGCGGATCAATTCACAGCAGCTTTGTAGGCTCGGCCATTGCCCATTGTGACGATGTAGACGCCAACCGGCAGCGGCAGTCTCCGTGTCTCTCCGGCGGAGAGGTTCAGGGTGCGGCAGAGGCGACCGAGTGCGTTGTAGACGTTGGCGCGGCCCGTCGTGGCGCTTGCGATGCAGAGGGTGCCCGCTTCGCCCCAGACGCGTGTGCCGTCTACCTCGGCGTTGCCCACGGTGTACTTCAGCGTGACGGTGAGGTTCTCCTTCACCTTGCGGATGGTGAAGTGGTACGATCCATCAGAACGCACTTCACGGACTACGCCTACGGAGTCGGGGATGCGGGAGTTGCGACTCGTCTCGAGTACGGGGATGTTGTTGCCTGTCGGGCGAACGGTGAGCTCGAAGTCGTTGCCGCTATTCACGTCGTAGATCTGCTTCAGGGGCTCTAACACGGCGCCGGTCTGGTTGTCCATCGTGATTTGGCGCACGATGTCTGGGCGCGGCATGGGCCCCGGGCGACGACGCGGGCCGTAAGGGCTATCCGGATCGGAAGAGGCGATGATGAACGACTCGCAGCCGTAGGGCAGGCGCATCAGTACGTTGAACTCGTCGGGCAGTTCTTGAATCTCATTCGTTGTCAGCTCGACGCCATCGGGTGTGGCCTCAATCCATGTGGCGCCATTGTCGAAGCTGTAATACGCGCCGGCGGTGTGTTGCCTGAAGTTGGAGAGATCATGCGCCGCACTTTCACTCTTGATACGCCTTTTCGGATCATAGCCCACGCGGTAGTCAGGATCCAACAGTTCGCCTGACCATTTCAGCAGGAAGCGGCCCGAGTCTTTCGGTGCAGCCTTCCAATATTCGAAGGTTACCGGCTTCGGGTGCTCGAAGTATTGATACTCGATGGTGTCAGTACCGACTACAGTCCCATTGATTTTGATCTCAGCGACGATGGCGCCCTCGTAGCCGTCTTTGAGGACGGTCTCGCCTGCGCTCAGCGGGTAATGCTCGAAGGTCATGGAGAAGGGGGTGGGCTCAGTCGAATCGTCGAGCTTGATCGGCTCGAACTCCGGAAAGACTTTCCCCGTCTCTTTATTGACGAAGTAGTGCTTCCCTTCATGATCCTTCGGCATGTCCTTAAAGATGACTTCGCGCCCTATGCCAGCAGGCACATAGAATGCCGTATCGATATGCACTGGGCAGTTCTCATAAATACGCAGGCGTGTGGGCACATAATCATCGGTGTCACCAACAGCATGGAAATAAGAATACGGCCCACCGGGAGTGAGAGGGAGATAGTGAGCGGGATGGTATACAGGGACAGAAGGAGGCAAAGTATAGGAAATATACGCCGGCGTCCCCCTGATACACGAGTCCCACTGGGCACGCCAGGGTGTGCCCTTCAGCTGCGCGTTCACGGTATGGGTCAGCCCGAAGAGGGCGACCGCGATAATTAATCGGGTGAAAAAGTTCTGCTTCATATCATTACTTATTTAGGGTTAGGGAAATAGGTCGCTGAAAATGAAGGCCACCACGGATCAATTCACAGCAGCCTTGTAGGCTCGGCCGTTGCCCATTGTGACGATGTAGACGCCAACCGGCAGCGGCAGTCTCCGTGTCTCTCCGGCGGAGAGGTTCAGGGTGCGGCAGAGGCGACCGAGTGCGTTGTAGACGTTGGCGCGGCCCGTCGTGGCGCTTGCGATGCAGAGGGTGCCCGCTTCGCCCCAGACGCGTGTGCCGTCTACCTCGGCGTTGCCCACGGTGTACTTCAGCGTGACGGTGAGGTTCTCCTTCACCTTGCGGATGGTGAAGTGGTACGATCCATCAGAACGCACTTCACGGACTACGCCTACGGAGTCGGGGATGCGGGAGTTGCGACTCGTCTCGAGTACGGGGATGTTGTTGCCTGTCGGGCGAACGGTGAGCTCGAAGTCGTTGCCGCTATTCACGTCGTAGATCTGCTTCAGGGGCTCTAAGACGGCGCTGGTCTGGTTGTCCATCGTGACTTGGCGTGTGATGCTGAAGGGGTCGTTCGGGAGGCGGCCACGGGAGCCCGTGCCGTCGGAGGTGGCCAGGACAAACGACTGGCAGCCGTAGGGCAGGCGCATCAATACGGTGGCTTCGTCGGGGTTGGGCAGGTTCTCGATTTCTCCTTGCTTCAGGGTGACGGTCTTGGTTGTGGCTTCAATCCATGTGGCGCCACTGTCTAAGCTATAATAGGCGCCGGCGGTGTATTTCTTGAACTTGCCTAAGTTTCTGAGTGTGTCTATCGAAGAAGATTCTGCACCGGATTTCGGATCATAGCCTACGCGGTTCTCCGGTTGGAGCAGTTCGCCAGTCATGCTCAGTTCAAACTTGCCCTCGAACATTGGCCCTGGCTTTTGATAGTCGAGTGTGGCCTTCGGATGCTCGAAGTATTGATAGGCCCAGTGCATGAGGCTTTCATATGGAGAGGATGGTGCAAGAGGATCGTGTTCTACTCCATCTATTTTCTCTACGAAGATGATCCGGACTTTGTACCCGTCTTTGTAGACCGGATCGCCTTCAGTCAGTGGATAATGCACGAAAGAAATGGGGAAGGGGGTTTGCGTGGTTGAGGCTGGGAGCGGGATCTCATCGAACTCTGAGAAGGGTTGCCCGGTCTCGGTATTGATGAGGTAGTGACGCCCCAGATGATCCTTGGGCAAGCCGGGGATCATCGAGCCAACCTCTCTGTTAAGTTCATCGAGGAAGTAATGCCCTTTGATGATCAAGCTGCGGTGGGTGCCGGGGCTGACTATCAGCATGGTGTCGATATGCGCGGGGCAGTTCTCATAAATGCGAAGAGGTACGGCCTCGTTGTTACAATAGGGTCCAGCGGGCTTGCCGGGGCGGAACCATTGCGATGCGCCGATCATACAAGAGTCCCACTTTTCGTTCCAGGGTTGGCCTGTGAGCTGTGCGTTTACGGAATGGGTCAGCCCGAAGAGGGCGACCGCGATAATTAATCGGGTGAAAAAATTCTGCTTCATGTCGATACTTATTTATTGGGTTGAGTGAAAAATGATGCCCCGAAAGTAGGTCTGCACTACTGAACATGCAAGCTGCGGGGCGGTGCTTAGGGTCTGATAATGCGCTTTTTGCGGGGATGGTTGGCATTTTCGTTTGGGGTGAAAATGCGAACTGGTTTTTTCACGCGAATGGTGAATTTTTATTGCCTGCGGGGTGTGGGCGGCGGCAATGATGGATGGTCGGGTGGCGTACCCTATATATAAATGTACGCGCGAGGGGGGGCGGAGGGGTGGCCGACCTTTAGCCGGGGGTAGGGGAGGGGTAGGGGGGTGCTGAGAAGTGTGCTGCGGGCCTTGCTTGGCGTTGGCCCCCCTGCCCCCACAGGTTTAATCGATGATGGTGATGGGGGCAGCCCTACCCCCACAGGTTTAATCGATGATGGTGATGGGTGCAGCTTCTGCTCCGGGTTCGGGCTGGGCGATGGTGTAGGAGTTGCGGGTCTTGAGGATGGTGGCGTAGGGGTGGAAGGCGTCGTGGTAGAAGACGATGGTGAGGCGATCGCGCGCGGCCTCGTCGAGGAGTTGGCATTTGGCGCGGAGGGAGTCGAGTGGGGAGATGTCGTAGGCGGAGAGCCAGGTGGGGGAGAGGTGGGCGGCGGTGGGGATGATGTCGCCGGGGAAGAGGATGCCGCCTGTGCGGCCGTCGGTGGGGGAGATGCGGACGGCGATCTGGCCGGCGGTGTGTCCGTCGTGCAGGGTGAGGCGGATGTGGGGGTGGATGTAGGTCTGTGGCTCGGTGATGGGGTGGAGGAGGCCGGCCTGGCGGATGGCGTCGATGTGGTCGGTGGAGAAGGAGTCGACCTCCAGGGGGTTGGGCGCGGCGCACTCGCGGAGCTGGGCGAGGCTGACGTGCACTTGGGCGTTGGGGTAGGTGGGGACGATGCGGCCTCGGTCGCCGAAGCGTGTGGTGCCTCCGCAGTGGTCGAAGTGGAGGTGGGTGAGGATGATGTCGGTGACACTTTCGGGCGGGATGCCTTGTTGGGCGAGTGTTTGTGCGGGGTCTTGGATGTGGTGGAAGGCTAAGGCGGTTCGGGTGAAGGGTTTGGGGCGCTTGGTTCCGTAGCCGTTGTCGATGAGGATGACGCGGCCGTCGTCTGTGGTGATGAGCCCGGCGAACATGGCCAGTTTGCAGTCGTTGCGGTAGTTGAAGGGGTAGCGTCGGCCCCAGGCTGAGCGTGGCACGGCGCCGAACATGGCGCCGCCGTCGGCGAAGAAGGTTCCGGTGTTAAGTAGGCGGATGGTCATAGGTTTTAGGGGGATTAAGGGGTTATTATAAAGGTGTATTGGGTACGGGGGCGGGGCGAGGCTGATGGTTGGGGAGGTGTGTCGGCCCGCTCGGCCCATCCGGGGCGAAAGGTAGCTGATTGGGGGGGATGGGGCGATGGTGGATGGCTCCCCGTGCAGGGGGGCGCCTCCCGAAAGGGGATGGCGTGGGGGTCTCTCCCTTTCGTGGATGTTTTTACTTTCGCAGGCGCTACGGGAGAGACCGGGCGATTCAATGCTTTTTGAGGGACGTTTAAGCCTTTGCACGGCGTGCAAAGTGCAAAAAGAGGGTCATTTTGGAGCTTGCACGCCATGCAAAGTGCAAAAAGGGGGTCATTTCGGGCTTTGCACGCCATGCAAAGGCAAAAAGGGGGTCATTTTGGAGCTTGCACGCCGTGCAAAGTGCAAAAAGGGGGTCATTTTGGAGCTTGCACGCCGTGCAAAGTGCAAAAAGGGGGTCATTTCGGTGCTTGCACGGCGTGCAAGGTGCAAAAAGGGGGTCATTTCGGGCTTTGCACGCCATGCAAAGGCAAAAAGGGGGTCATTTTGGAGCTTGCACGCCGTGCAAAGTGCAAAAAGGGGGTCATTT
>MIQB01000071.1 GCA_002890585.1 Tannerella sp. oral taxon 808 | reverse complement strand
GCCATAACTCATTCAAGTTATGGCACTTACGTTTTTCCTAAAGGGTCTCTGAATGCCTTTTTCAGAGTACCTCAAGCGGAAAGAGAGGGATTCGAACCCCCGGTACAGTCACCCGTACACCGCATTTCGAGTGCGGCCCATTCGACCACTCTGGCATCTTTCCTTTTCTCTGGAAGCGCGCGCAAATGTAAACCGATTTGTATACGCGCAAAGTGAAGCGTGATTTTATGACTTCGAGGTATTCCGGATGTGCTTTTGGCTGCTATTCGAAGCGGATGGTGCGGGCTGGGTTGATTTTGGTGATGAGGTAAGAGGGGGCAAGCATCATTAACAGGGAGATGGTAAGCGCACCAACGTTGATGAGTAGCCACGACCAGAAGGTGAGGCGGATGGGTACGGCATCGAGATAGTAGATGGCGGGATCGAGCGATAGTAGATGGAATTGCCACTGTACCCAACACAATACGAGCCCGATAACATTGCCCCAAAGCATGCCGCGGCCGATGAGGAAGGCTGAGACGTAGAGGAAGACGCGCCGCAGGCTGCGGTTGGGTTGCCCGAGGGCCTTGAGGATGCCGATCATGTTTGTGCGCTCGAGGATGATGATCAGCAGGCCGGAGATCATGGTGAAGCCGGAGACGGCCATCATCAGAATGAGGATGACGGCTACGTTGAGGTCGAGGAGGTCGAGCCAGTTGAAGATGATCGGGTTTAGCTCGCGGATGGAGCGGACGTAGTAGGTGTTGCCAGCGCTGTCGTGTCGGTTGATGAGGAGGTCGTCGACACGCTCGGAGGTCTCGTCGAGGCGGTCGTAGTCGTCGACGAGGAGCTCGAGGCCGCTGACAGCGTCCGCAGGCCAACCGTTTAGGCTGCGGATCTGCGCGATGTCGGTGAGGATGAAGAGTCGGTCGTAGTCCGAAAAGCCGGTGTCGTAGATGCCGCTGATGCGGAATTTGCGGGCCTTGACGTCGTCTTGTACGAAGTAGGCCAGGAAGGAGTCGCCGCAACGCAGCCGGAGTAGGTTGGCCAAATGGCGTGAGATGAGCACATCGGTCGTCATTCGGCCTGGCGTAACGGTAAAGACTTGCCCCTCTTTGAGGTGTTTGCGGAAGAATGTCCAATCGTAATCTGCATCTACTCCTTTGAGGACGATGCCTTGAAAGTCGCTGTCGGTCTTGAGGAGGCCGGGCTTTGTGGCGAAGGCTTCGACGTGGCGTACACCGGGTATGGCGCTGAGAAGGCGTCGCAGGCTGTCGCTGACGTGGATCGGGACGGTTTCGTATGACGAATTGCTGTCGAAGTTGGTGATCTGTATGTGTGATCCGAAGCCGATGACTTTGCTTCGCACTTCTTGTTTGAAGCCTACGACGATGGCTACGGAGAGGATCATGATGGCGACGCCGATGGCGATACCGGCCACGGCGATGCGCACCGCGGGCGGGGTGACGCGCTTCTTCCGATTGTCCGCTCCGCCGGTAAAATGGATGCGCCGGGCAATGAACAGTTCAAGATTCATTGTCCGACGCCTCCTTACCATATATATAATGTGTTCGCGCGGCCACGATCAACGCTTGCTCCAGCCCTCGCGATAGGCTTGCAGGGCTACCTCCAACACGTCGAGCGCATGTGCCAGTTCGGCCCGTTCCAAGACGTATGCGATGCGCACCTCGTTGCGCCCGTAGCCCGGTGTGACGTAAAACCCTGACGCAGGCGCCATCATCACCGTCTGCCCCTCGTGCGAGAAGTCGCTGAGGCACCATGCGCAGAACTTGTCCGCGTCGTCGACGGGCAATTTGGCCACGGTGTAAAACGCTCCCATGGGCATCGGCGAGTAACAGCCCGGTATCTTGTTGAGCCGCTCGACGAGGAAGTTGCGGCGCTGCAAATACTCATCGTAAACGCCGCGGAGGTACGACTCTGGCGCGTCGATCGAGGCTTCGGCAACGATTTGCCCTAAGAGCGGCGGGCTGAGCCGCGCCTGCCCCCACTTCATGACGCTCTTGCGGATGTGGTGGTTCCGCGTGACGATCGCTCCGATGCGGATGCCGCACTCGCTGTAGCGCTTCGACATGGAGTCGTACATGATGACGTTTTGCTCGATGCCTTCGAGGTGGAACGACGAGACGTAGGGCGTGTCGGTGTAGCGAAACTCGCGGTAGACCTCGTCGGAGAAGAGGAAGAGGTCGTGGCGGCGCACGAGGTCGCGGATGTGTCCGAGCTCCTCCCGCGTGTAGACGTAGCCCGTCGGGTTGTTTGGGTTGCAGAGCAGGACGGCCTTCGTGCGCGGCGTGATGGCTTCCTCAAACTGTTCGATGGAGGGCAGCGCAAAGCCGTTGTCGATGGACGAGGGGACGGTCTTGACCGTGGCGCCGCAGGTCAGGGCCATCGACATGTAGTTGGCGTAGGCCGGCTCGGGGATGAGGATCTCGTCGCCCGGATCGAGGCAGGCCAGAAAGGAGAAAAGCACCGCCTCTGAGGCGCCGGTGGTGATGAAGATCTCGTCTGGCGCCACGTCGATGCCCACGCGGCGGTAATATTCCGCCATCTTTTCGCGCAAGCTCAGCAGACCATCGCTCGGGCTGTAGCTCAGCACCTTACGGTCGATCCGCCGGAGCGCCTCAAGGCCCACGTCGGGCGTGGGGATGTCAGGCTGGCCGATATTTAAGTGGTACACTTTGATTCCTCTCGCTTTTGCTTCGTTCGCCATCGGCACGAGCTTCCGAATGGGCGACTCGGGCATCTTCATGCCCAATCGTGATATTTCTGGCATTACCTTATGAATTATTGATTTAACGGCGGCAAATGTAAAAACCCGGTTGAGATGGATTTAGGGCGTTTTTGCGTGGTTTTTGGCCTCGAAAACGGAGTAAATCATAAATGCAAATCAGATCGACTTATTAAAAACTCAGTTGATAATAACTTATGGATCGTAGGGTTATTAAAAACTCAGTTGATAATAACTTATGGATCGCGGAGTTATTAAAAACTCAGTTGATAATAACTTATGGACCGTAGGCTTATTAAAAACTCGGTTGATAATAACTTATGGAACGTAGGCTTATTAAAAACTCAGTTGATAATAAATCATAGACTGAAAACTAAGGATTGTGCACAGTCTTTTGACGCCGAATGCGATTCATACAGCTTTTTACTTTTGCCCCCGCTTCGCCTGATGGCGCGATGGCGCAATGGGGCGGAGCTGAGATTGTCGTTATATAATGAATCAAACAAACACGAACAGATTATGAAGAGATTTTTTTTGTACGCAGCTGTGGCTGCTGTATGTGTGAGCTGCGGCGGAAAGAAGGCCGGCTACACGATTGATGGAAAGATCGCCGAGGGCCACGCGGACCTCGAGGGCAAGTACGTCTACCTCATCCCTTACGGATCGGATGGGGCCGCAATAGACAGCGCCCTGATCGAGAAAGACGCCTTCAAGCTGCAAGGCGAACCCAAGGCCGACGGCCTCTACACGCTCTATGTGAAAGGCGGTGAAGACGAGATGATGAGCCGATTCGGCGAGGCGCCCTTCTCCACCGTCTTCGTACTGGAAAAAGGGGAGATGCAGGCCGTGCTCGACTCCTTCTCGTACGTGACTGGGACAGCCGAAAACGACGCCTTCAAGGAGATCCGTGCCATGCTCGACGATACGAAGAAGAGCTACATGGGGCTCGTTGAGGCCCTCAAAGCTGGCGACGAGGCCGCCAAGAAGAAAGCCGGCGAGCTGGAGGAAAACATGATGACCAAGATCAAGGCTTACCTCGAGGCACACCCCAACAAGCTCACCACCGCCAAGCTGCTGAGCGATTACCACTTCGAGCTGGATGAACAGCTCCAGGACGCCGTGCTGGCCAAGGCCGATTCAGCCTTCATGAACGTGCCCGGCGTCAAGGAGGTAGCCGAACATCTGAAGATGATGAAGAAAGTGGCCATCGGGCAAAAATTCACCGACTTCGAGATGGCCGACATGAAAGGCGACATGCACAAACTCTCGGATTACGCAGGCAAAGGCAACGTCACCCTTGTAGACTTCTGGGCCTCGTGGTGCGGGCCCTGCATGCGCGAAATGCCGAACCTGAAGAAGACCTACGAAGCATATCACAAGAAAGGCTTCGAGGTCGTCGGCATCTCGCTCGACTCGAATAAGGAAGACTGGGAGGCAGCCGTGAAGGACAAACAGCTGAACTGGATCCATCTCTCCGACCTGGGAGGGTGGCAGTCTGCCGGCGCCGCGCTCTACGGCGTCCGCTCCATCCCCAACACCTACCTCCTCGATAAGGACGGCACCATCGTCGGCCACAACCTCTCCGGCGAGGAGCTGGATAAAAAGCTGGAAGAGCTGCTGGCAGAGAAATAGCCAGGATCTGTAATGCCCATAAGATGGCGGCAAGGTGAGCGCATCATCTTGCCGCTTTCTTTTACCCCCAATCCTCCTACTTTTGCTCAGTCTAATTTCAAAACACAAAGGATAATCATGTTCAAAAGAGAAACTTACGTTCAGCGGCGTGACGCCCTGAAGAAGGCCGTAGGCACAGGCCTGTTGTTATTTATGGGTAACGACGAAGCCGGTTGCAACTTTGAAGACAACCTCTATCCCTACCGTCAGGATTCCACCTTCCTCTACTATTTCGGCTTACCCTACGCCGGCCTGATGGCCGTCATCGACATTGACGAGAATCGCGAGATCATCTTCGGCGACGAACTCACCATCGACGCCATCGTGTGGATGGGCGTGCAGCCGACGCTCCATGAGAAGAGCGAAGCTGCCGGCATCAAGGACGTCCGCCCCTTGGCCGAGCTCAAGGCTTACTTAGAAGCCGCCACACGCAAAGGGCAGCCCGTGCGTTACCTGCCCACCTATCGCCCCGAACACCGCATCAAGCTGCTCTCCCTCCTCGGACTCATGCCCGGCACCGAGCAGCCGTCAGTGGAGTTCATCAAGGCCGTAGTCAACATGCGTAACCACAAGACGGACGAGGAAATCGCGGAGATCGACAAGGCCTGCAATGTCACAGCCGATATGCACCTGCGCGCACATGAGATGGTGCAGCCCGGCAGACGCGAATGCGAGGTGGCCGCAGCCGTGCAAGAGGTAGCGGCAGCACACAACTACATGCTCTCGTTCCCTACCATCGCCACTGTGCACGGCGAGACACTCCACAACCACGACCACAGCAACGTGATCCGCAGCGGACAGCTCTTCTTGCTTGACGCCGGGGCGGAGACGGAGATGGGTTACGCCGGCGACATGTCGAGCACCATCCCTGTTGACAAGAAGTTTACCCCGCGGCAGAAGGAGATGTTCGAAATCCAGATGGCCAGCCACGAGGCTGCCGTCAAGGCGCTGCGTCCGGGCATCCGCTTCGAGGAGGTGTACGACCTCTCGGCCGAGGTGATCGTCGAGGGGATGAAGGGCGCTGGACTGATGAAGGGCGACGCCAAAGAAGCCGTCAAGGCCGGTGCGCACGCACTCTTCTTCCCCCACGGGCTGGGTCACATGATGGGCATGGACGTACACGATATGGAGAACCTCGGCGAGGCCTATGTGGGCTACGGCGATCAGCCGAAGAGCAAGCAATTCGGGCGCAAGTCGCTGCGATTGGCGCGTGAACTTGAGCCGGGCTTCGTGTTGACCATCGAGCCGGGCATCTACTTCATCCCGCAGCTGATCGACATGTGGCACGCCGAGAAGCGCTTTGCTGACTTTATCAACTACGACAAGGTGGTTACGTATAAAGACTTCGGCGGCATCCGCAACGAGGAGGATTACTTGATCACGGCCGACGGTGCACGGCTGTTGGGCAAGAAGTTCCTCTGCCATGCCGATGAGTTAGAAAAGAGAAGAGGCTGATGTGAGGCAATGATCAATGGTTAGTTGTCCGTTATTACCGCGCGGACACGGGATGGATGGTTTTCGTTCAGGGCGTGTTGCCGGATATAGTCATTGATCATTCAAAAAAGTAGAAAGGCCGCCGGACGGGTGGGGGAGAGGTTGTTCCCTTTCGCGTTCGGCGGCCGTCTTTTTATCCTCCCCTGGAAAGAGCGAAGCCGCCCGACGGGATCTCCCCGGCTGGCGGCCTCTTTGTAATATAGGTGATGCTCGGAGCGGACTTTCACAAGCCTATAAAGTCCCGGGCATCGAACTTCATGAAAGATAATGCTTCGTAGACGGGCTTTCACAAGCCGGTGGGGTTCCTTGAAGCAGTAGTGAATGAATATCAAAAGGGGACGCGCCTATCGCATTATCAGCGCGCCCCGTGACCAGAAAAAAGATGTGTTTTTCACAGCCCGAGCTGATTCAGGATAAACTCAAAGATGAATGACCAATTGTCGATCGACTGCTCGGTGCTTTGGCCACTGCCGTGACCACTATCGTAGTCAATATGGAGGATGACAGGGTTCAGCTGGCCTGGGTTATTCTGTAGTGCGGCGACGAACTTCTTGGCGTGGAGCGGGTCGACGCGGCTGTCGTTGGCGCCGGTGGTGACGAGCATGGTGGGCAGGTTGACGCCGGTGCGGATGTTGTGGTAGGGCGAGTAGGGGAAGAGCCAGCGGAACTGCTCGGGGTCGTCCGCGGAGCCGTATTCGGGGATCCAGTAGCGGGCGATGAGGAAGCGGTGGTAGCGGAGCATGTCGAGCAGGGGCACTTGGCAGACGATGGCTTTGTAGAGGTCCGGCCGCTGGGTGGCGATGGCGCCCATGAGCAGTCCGCCGTTGCTGCCACCCTTGGCTGCGATGCGGGTGGGGTTGGTGTACTTCTCGCGGATGAGCCACTCGGCGCAACTGTTGAAGTCGTCGAAGGTGTTTTGCTTCTTGTCGAGCATACCGTCGCGGTGCCAGCCTTCGCCGTACTCGTCGCCGCCGCGGATGCCGGCTTCAACGACTACTACGCCGCGCTCTAAGAGCGACATGTAGAATCCGGCGTAGGCCGGATCGATGCCGCTGTTGAAGCCGCCGTAACCATCGATTAGCACGGGGTTGTTGCCGTCCATCTTGAGGCCCTTTTTGTGGTAGATGAAGGCTGGAATACGTGTGCTGTCTTTCGAGGGGTAGAAGACGATCTGGGCTTCGATGTCGCTCATGTCGATAGGTGTTTCGCGGGCGAAGTAGAGGCGCCACTTGAAATCTTTAGGCGAGGCGACGAAGGTCTTCGGCATGGTGGTGAAGGTGTTGAGGGTCATGTAGACGGAGTCCAACTCGCGGTCGTAGCTGATGCCGCCTACGTTGCCTTGCTCGGGCAGTTCGATCTCGCGGATTCGTTTGCCGTCCAGGTCGTAGAGCGTGAGGCGGCTTTGGATGTCCTTCTTGTCTTGCACGATGATGTTGTGCTTCGTCACGACGCAGCTTTGCATCACCGTTTCGCCCTCGGGGATGAGCACGCGCCAGTCCTTGTATTCGGGCTGGGCTACGTCGGCCGTCATGAGGCGGAAGTTGGGCGCGTTGTCGTTGGTGAACATGTAGAGTTTGTCGCCGATGGCTTCGGGGTAGGCGTTGAACTCTTTGCTTTCGTAGATGAGTCGGCCCTTTTCGTTGGTGCCTGTGCGGCGCAGGTAGGCTTTGTTGGAGTAGAAGTCGCTTTCGCCGTAGATGGTCACGTCGGCGTAGCGGTTGTCGTAGATGTAGAAGCTGTTTTTGGCGTCGTCGGTGGTGCCGATCTCGCGTGCTTTTGAGGCGGGTGTGCCAAACTCCCAGAGGTAGGTCTTAAGGGGGCGTTGTGCGGCCACGTCCTTGGGCGAGCGGAAGGTCACGTAGGCGTGTTTTTGATCTTTTGTCCACTGGAATCGGAAGGTGTTATCGATTGGTTTAGCGATCTGCTTGCCGGTGCGCGTATCGATGAAGTAGGTTGTGGAGATTTCGGCTCCGCTCTTCTGCGCGCTGATGGCGGCGCGGTTGCCGTCGTAGGTGTAGGCCACGCCTGAGGTGGAGGTTTTGCCCGAGGGGTCGATGGCGACGGGGTCCCAGATGAGGATGCGTTTGCCGTCGATCACGGTGTAAATCTTGTATTGCTTGTCACCTTTTTTCTTCACGGTTTGGAAGACGCGTTTACCGATTTGTGTGAGGGGCCCCTCGTAGTCGCGATCGATGTAGGCGGCGAGGCGTTCGCGGAGGCCGGGGTGCACCTTCTGCGTTTTCTGGAGGTATTCGATGCCGTAGTCATGTTGCGCCTTCGACCAGGCGACGACCTCTGGCGCGTCTTTGTCTTCGAGCCAGCGGTAGGGATCGGTGAAGATCACGTTGTGGATGGTGTCTCTCACGGCCTGTTGAGGGGTTGCCGGCGGCCGGAAGTCGACCTGTGCCCGCCCCGCTGTTCCGACGAACAGCATGATCGGAAGCCAGAATGGATGTTTCATTGGGGTATGAAAATGTAGGTGAATATGTGTGTGCAAATATAAGCGAGCAATGTTGGGAGGGAAGGCTTTTTTGCGGGTTAGGGTCGGGTACGCCCGTCGACAGGTCTTTCCTCCTTTCGGAAGGGTCGTTGTTGTCCGTCGACGGGCCTTCAGAAGGGAGAAAAGGGCTGACAACGGGTGGAAACAGGCCTTTGGAAGGAAGAAAAGGGCTGGCGACGGGCGAAAACAGCTTCTTTTGCTGCCCGAATTACTTACCTATATAAAATACGTATCGAATGAAGATTGCAATCGTTGGAACAGGGTATGTCGGGCTTGTGACCGGCACCTGCTTTGCGGAGATGGGCGTGGAGGTGTACTGTGTGGACATCGATCGACGCAAAATCGAGAACCTGAAGAGGGGCATCGTCCCGATCTATGAACCGGGCTTGGAGGAGATGGTGATCCGAAATTATGAGGTCGGCCGGCTGCACTTCACCACGGAGCTGACCGATGTGTTGGGGCAGGTGGAAATCGTCTTCAGCGCCGTCGGCACGCCGCCGGATGAGGATGGGAGCGCAGACCTGCAATACGTCCTCGATGTGGCTCGAACCATCGGCCGGGCAATGAACAAATACCTGCTGGTGGTGACCAAGAGCACCGTGCCCGTGGGCACCTCGCGCAAGATCCGCCAGACCATCGCCGACGAGCTGGCCAGGCGCGGCGTGCAGATCGATTTCGACATCGCCTCGAACCCCGAATTCCTCAAGGAGGGGGCGGCCGTGAAGGACTTTATGCATCCGGATCGCATCGTCGTGGGCGTCGAGTCTGACCGCGCCAAACGGCTCATGGAGAAGCTTTACCACCCGTTTATGCTCAACAATTTCCGCATCATTTATATGGATATCCCCTCGGCCGAGATGACCAAGTATGCGGCGAACGCCATGCTGGCGACGCGCATCAGCTTCATGAACGACATGGCTAACCTCTGCGAGATCATCGGCGCGGACGTGAACATGGTGCGCAAAGGCATCGGCGCAGACACGCGCATCGGTAGCAGCTTCCTTTATGCCGGCTGCGGCTACGGCGGCTCCTGCTTCCCGAAGGATGTGAAGGCGCTCATCAGCACCGCCTCTGAACATGGCTACCCGATGCGCATCCTGCAAGCCGTGGAGGACGTGAACGAACAGCAGAAGACGCTCCTCTTCCGCAAGCTCGAGGCGCACTTTGGCGGACAGCTGGCGGGGCGCAAGGTGGCCATGTGGGGCCTGGCCTTTAAGCCCGAAACGGACGACATGCGTGAGGCTCCCTCGCTCGTGCTCATCGATCTGCTCTTGGATGCCGGCTGCCAAGTGATGGCCTACGACCCGGTGGCCATCCCCGAGGCGCGCCGCCGCATCGGGGAGCGCATCGCGTATGCGAAGAACATCTACGAGACGGTCGAGGGGGCCGATGTGCTGATGATCGTCACCGAATGGAAGGAGTTTCGACTGCCCGCGTGGGCGCGCATCCGCAGCCTGATGAAGACGCCCCTCATCCTCGACGGCCGTAACATCTACAACATCGCCGAGATCGAAGAGGCCGGCTTTACCTATCACTGCATCGGCAGATAATCCATCACCATAATCGATAAATCTTATGAAGAAGAACCTATTATTCTGCGGAATGACTGCCGCGCTGATGCTGGGCATCGCATCTTGTAACTCGGCCGGAAAGGGAGATGACAAGGCTGAGACTTCGGACGACAGCACCGAGGCCGTCGTTGAAACGCAACCCGAAGCTGCTGCCTTCGACAAGGCGGGCGTCTACACCGGCGTGCTCCCCTGCGCCGACTGTAGCGGCATCGAGACGACCCTCGAGCTGCGCGCCGATGGCACTTACCGGTTGATTGAGGTCTATAGAGACAAGAAGGACGGCCGATTCGAATCGTCCGGAAAGTATGAGTGGGACGCCGCCAACGCTTGCATATCGTTAGGCGAAGGCGAAGAGCTGACGTCTTATATCGTCGAGGGCGACCACCTCGTCATGCTCGATAAGGACGGCCACCGCATCACTGGCGAGCTGGCCGACCAGTACATACTGACTAAGAAGGCGGAGTAGGGGCGATTCGGGCGTCCGCCCGAGCCCTTTACGCTATCCAAAAAAAGGGCGCTATAACGGATTGTATGGGTGAGCTTAGGAAGCCTTCCGAGGCATAGAATCACTGATTCCGGAGCTTAGGAAGCCTTCCGAGGCCTTAGAATCACTGATTCCGGAGGTTAGGAAGCCTTC
>MIQB01000070.1 GCA_002890585.1 Tannerella sp. oral taxon 808 | reverse complement strand
TGTAAGTTATTATTGAAGTGTTCGATAATAAGTAGCATGCATGTAAGTTATTATTGAAGTGTTCGATAATAAGTAGCATGCATGTAAGTTATTATTTCGCGAGGAAATAATAAATCTCCTCACTCACTATTTATTATTGCGTAAGGAAATGAGGCGTCCCCCGTGCGGGTACGCCCTGTTGCGCAAGGAAATGAGGCGTCCCCCGTGCGGGTACACCCCATTGCGTAAGGAAATGAGGCGTCCCCAGCGTGGGTACGCCCTGTTGCGTAAGGAAATGAGGCGTCCCCAGCGTGGGTACGCCCCATTGCGCAAGGAAATGAGGCGTCCCCCGTGCGGGTACACCCTGTTGCGTAAGGAAATGAGGCGTCCCCTCAAAAAGGAAGTCCCGCAGAGACCGGTGGCCTTGCGGGACTTCGTTGCATTCGGGGGGCGGAGGCGCGCTCAGAGGCTCTCCACATACCAGCGATACATGCGGCTGACGCCCTCGTCGATCTCGATGCGGTGGTGCCAGCCGAGGGCGTGGAGCTTGGAGACGTCGGTCAGCTTGCGCAGCGTGCCGTCGGGCTTGGTGGCGTCGAAGGCGAGGCGGCCGCCATAGCCGACGGTGCGGACGATGAGCTGCGCCAGGCGGCCGATGGTGATTTCGCGACCCGTGCCGATGTTGATGTGGCAGTTGCGGACGTCGGGGTCGGAGCCGCGGAGATCGGCAAAGTCGACATGCTCCATGATGTAGACGCAGGCGTCGGCCATCTCCTCGCTCCAGAGGAATTCGCGCAGCGGTGTGCCTGTGCCCCAGAGCGTGACGGCGTCTGGGGTGATGCCATACTTGGCGAGCAGGGCGAGGAGCTCCTCGTCAGAGGCCGTGCGGGCGTCGGCCTGCTCCACGGGGCGGCGGGTGAGGTCAGCGCGGACGTCGTCCATGCGGCCCTCGTGGAGGCAGCGGGCGAGGTGGATCTTACGGATCATGGCGGGCAGGACATGGCTGCGCTCCAGATCGAAGTTGTCGTTCGGGCCATAGAGGTTGGTGGGCATGACGGCGATGTAGTTCGTGCCGTATTGCAGGTTGAAGCTCTCGCACATCTTCAGGCCGGCGATCTTGGCGATGGCGTAGGGCTCGTTGGTGTACTCCAAGGGGGCGGTCAGGAGGGCGTCTTCGCGCATGGGCTGGGGCACATCGCGGGGGTAGATGCAGGTGCTGCCGAGGAAGAGCAGCTTGCGGACGTCGTGGCGGAAGCTCTCGCCGATGACGTTTTGCTGGATGCCGAGGTTGCGGTAGATGAAGTCGGCGCGGTAGCGGCTGTTGGCCATGATGCCGCCCACGTAGGCAGCGGCCAGGACGACGTACGTGGGGCGTTCCTCGTCGAAGAAGCGGCGGACGGCGGCGGCATCCAGTAGGTCGAGCTCCCGGTGGGTGCGGCCGACTAAGTTCGTGTACCCCTTGGCGCGGAGGTTGTTCCAAATGGCCGACCCGACAAGGCCGCGGTGGCCAGCGACATAGATTTTGGCTTGCTTATCCATCATGGCTCACTCCTCCTTTTGAGCACGCATGTAGAGCTTGCGTGCGAAGCGCATGTCGTGTTTCACCATCAGGCGGACGAGCTCCTCAAACGATGTCTTGCGCGGATTCCAGCCCAGTAGCGTCTTCGCCTTCGTCGGGTCGCCCAGCAGTTGCTCCACTTCAGCGGGGCGGAAGTATTTCGGATCCACCTCCACAAGCGAGCGACCCGTCTTGACGTCGATGCCGCGCTCATCCAACCCCTCGCCTTCCCAACGCAGTTCGATGCCGGCCTCGCGGAAGGCTAAGGTGCAGAACTCGCGCACGGTGTGCATCTCGCCCGTAGCGATGACGAAGTCCTCCGGCCGCTCGTATTGCAGCATCATCCACATGCACTCCACGTAATCCTTGGCGTAGCCCCAGTCGCGCCGGGCGTTGAGGTTGCCCATGTAGAGTTTGTCTTGAAAGCCCTGCACGATGCGTGCGGCAGCCAGCGTGATTTTGCGGGTGACGAAGGTCTCGCCGCGGCGTTCGCTCTCGTGGTTGAAGAGGATGCCGTTGACGGCAAACATGCCGTAGCTCTCGCGGTAATTCTTGGTGATCCAGAAGCCGTATTGCTTGGCCACGCTGTAGGGCGATCGGGGGTAGAAGGGCGTCGTCTCGCGTTGTGGCACCTCCTGCACGAGTCCGAAGAGCTCGGAGGTAGAGGCCTGATAGATGCGTGTCTGGTGTTCACGGCCGAGGATGCGGACGGCCTCTAAGAGGCGGAGTGTACCGAGGGCGTCGGCGTCGGCGGTGTACTCGGGCACGTCGAAGCTGACCTTGACGTGGCTCTGTGCGGCGAGGTTGTAGATCTCGTCGGGCTGCGTCAGCTGGATGATGCGGACGAGCGAGCTGCTGTCGGTCATGTCGCCGTAGTGGAGGTTGATGGTGCGTTGGCGCTTCATGTCGCGCACCCACTCGTCGAGGTAGAGGTGCTCGATGCGCCCGGTGTTGAACGACGAGGAGCGGCGCATGATGCCGTGCACCTCATAGCCTTTGTCGATCAGAAACTCGGCCAGGTACGATCCGTCCTGGCCTGTGATGCCTGTGATTAATGCGGTCTTTCTCATGTTGTGTGATATATATATTATGTGTGATTAGGGTGGCAAAGATAGGCGGGGCGGGGCAGGGGGAAGGCGCCGTACACTCCGCTCAATTCAGTAGCCCAATGATTCCCGCTTCGATGATCTCCCTCAATGAATACTGCTTTAATAGATCGCAGTAACTCTCGTAGAAACCATCGTCGAGGTCGATATAGACGATGTTATTGTGCATCCTTTCCATGGTCTTGATGTGCTCAAGGAGCTTGTCGTTCATGTCCGGATAGCTCTTCACCAGCTCCTTGAAATACTCCAGCTTTTTCAGCAGCTCGTCATATTGCGATAGCGCTTCCTGAGTGGGCTGCACCTGATAGTTCGTCTTTGCAGCTGGCTGCATATTGTGTTTGGGATCGAGCAGCACGATGTGAAATATTGAGGCGTCTCGGTCAAAATACCCGATGATGCGCCCTGTGCTTTGGGAGATGGAGATCTGCATCATGGGGAATTCCGCATCGTTCTCCCGGATCTCTTGGGGGAGCCAATCGAGATCTTCGCGTCGGAGTGGGACGTGCTTGGCGGACCAGTCTATTGGGTGGCACCGCAGCGCCTTGCTCCCTTTGTTTTCTTCCAGTAGTTCTTGTAGGGTCATGTTGCAGAGTGTGCTGAGTCTTTGCAGCATTCCTGCGTGCCATTCCCGCGTGCAATCCCCGATTCCAAAATGTTTGATCTGCCGAAAAAAAGAGAAGGAGAAAGTGATTCTCCTCCTCTTCAGATCTCGCTCTTCGTCAGCCGTTACCAAGCGTTTGCGGCCATACTTGGGAGCGTCAGGCGTTAATCTCTTGCCATTTCTTGCCATAGTAAGCCTTCATCAGTTCCGCTGGGATGACTTTGTTGCAGCGTTCGTTTACGCCCAAGCTGCCTCGAGTTTCGATCCAAGGCCGTTCGTTGTGCGAGAGCCGCTCCAACTCTGCGCCGCTATACTTGAGGTAGTTCTCTAAAATGAAGTCTACGAACTCTGCATCCTCATCAGAGAGCTTAACCTGTTTGTTCAGGCAGTCTTCGATGTTGATTTCCGAATACAGGCTCTTCGTGGCGCTGAATCGGTCGTAGATCGTGCGGTTCACGGGGCCGTGGATCCAAGCCTCAAAATCTCCGTCGAACATCTTCGTCTTGTTGATTCCATACGACCAGGCCTGCACGTAATACAGCAGTTTTTGCAGCTTCAGGTTGATCAGCGAAGCCGCCCCATCCTCGGATTTGGCCTTGAGGATGATGTAGTCGGCGATGTTATTTATCGAGTTCATTAGTAAGTAGAATGGTAAATGTCATGTATTGTTTGGTGGCAAAGATAGGCGGGGCGGGGGGACGCGGTGGATGGGAACCCTTTCCGCGATGACACCCCTGTCCCCCGAGGGGACGGGGACTCTTTTCTGCATTTACGCCCTGTCCCCTGAGGGGACGGGGGTGTCATCGCGGATTTACGCCTCAGCCCCTGAGGGGACGGAGGTGTCATCGTGGATTTACGCCTTATCCCCTGAGGGGACGGAGGTGTCATCGCGGATTTACGCCTCAGCCCCTGAGGGGACGGGGGTGTCATCGCAGAATTACGCCTTATCCCCTGAGGGGACGGGGGTGTCATCGCGGATTTACGCCTTGTCCCCTGAGGGGACGGGGGTGTCATCGTGGATTTACGCCTTAGCCCCTGAGGGGACGGGGGTGTCATCGTGGATTTACGCCTCAGCCTCGTCGTCGGTCAGGTCTGCGGCGGCTAAATCATTGCCGGGGCAATAGCGGAGGGTGCGGCGGACGAAGGCCATGTTCTTGATCAGTGGGCGGAGTGCGCCGGGGTCGTGTGAGACGAGCACGACGGCGGCGTCGCGGTTGATCTCCGCTAAGAGGTCGCCGAGGGTGGAGCCGAAGCGGCGATCCATGTACGTGTTGGGTTCGTCAAGGACGAGCATGCGGGGGCGGGATACGATGGCGCGGCCGAGCATGGCGCGTTGCAACTCGCCACCGGAGAGTTCGCCGATGGGGCGATGGGCCAGTGCCTCGAGTCCCATGCGGGCGAGGACGGCGCCGACGCGTTCACGTTGCTCTGGCGAGCAGCGGCGGCAGCGTGTCTCGGCCATGAGTCCAGAGGCGACGACCTCAGCAACGGAGATGGGGAAGCGGCGATCGATGGCGTTGACCTGCGGCAGGTAGCCGATGGGTAGGGTGGGGGTGGGGTGGTCGCCCTGGTAGAAGGTGATCGTGCCGGTGCGGGGGCGGAGCAGGCCGAGCATGACGCGCAGGAGGGTGGTCTTGCCGCCACCGTTGGGACCGACGATGCAGAGGAAGTCGCGCTCGGAGATGTGGAGTGTGATGTCGACGAGGACGTCTTTCGAGGCGTCGTAGCCGGCTGTGACATGATCGATGGTGACGAGGGGCATATATATAGGTAGTAAAAGGTAGTTATGCGCTTGCGGCGCGGTAGTAGGGGCACCCCTTGTGGGCGCCCGGTAGTAGGGGCACCCCTTGTGGGCGCCCGGTAGTAGGGGCACCCCTTGTGGGCGCCCGGTAGTAGGGGCGCAAGGATGTTGGCCGGGCATGGGTTAATCATTGACCATCGATCATCGCGCGGCCGATGCGGAGCATCTCGTCCTTCCATTGGGCAGAGAGGGGGTCGATGACGACGACGCGGGCACCGATTTCGGAGGCGACGGACTCGGCATGCTTGCGGTCGAACTCGCGCTGCACGAAGACGACGCGCACGCCCTCCGCTCGCGCCACATCGATCAGCGCTTTTAGCGATGCTGCCGAGGGCTCCTTGCCGTCTGTCTCGATGGACAGCTGACGAAGGCTGTACTCGTGGGCGAAGTAGGTCAGGGTGGGGTGATAGATGATGAAGGTGCGGTGGGTCAGTGTGTCGAGCATCGCGTGCAGGGCCGCGTCGGTGGAGTCGATCTCGGAAAGGAGCCGGGTGTAAGCCGCTTCGTAGTCGGCGGTGTGGGCCGTGTCGAGCGAGCAGAAGGCGCGCAGCGTGTTGCGGGCGATGAGGCGGGCCGTGGCGGGCGTGCTCCAGATGTGTGGGTCGTTGTGGTCGTGCGTGTGGTGATCGCCGTCGATCCAGCGGATGCCCTCCGAGAGGTCGAAGACACGCAGGCCGGGGTTTTGCTCCGCGATCGTCTTCATCCACACCTGCTCGAAGCCGATGCGCCCGATGCGCAGGTAGGCGCGGCTGCGCGCCACGGCCATCATTTCCTGCGGCGTCGGGTCGTACGTCTCGGGGCTTTGCCCAGGCGGCACGATGGTGTGTATCGCGAAGTGTCCGCCCCCGATGCCCTCGGCGAAGTAGCGCTGCGCCTCTATGGTTACGGTGACCATCGGCTCGTTCCCGGCCTTCGATCCGTTGCTCGCGCAACTCGTTATTCCCAACACAAGCAGCCCCATAGCCGCGGCCTTCGATAGGGCGCCCGGCCATCGCCCGCTGCGAAGTGTGCGCACGGGGTACCACGACGTCAGTGCGCCGATGGCAAAGACGGTGGCGAAGATGGCCAGCAGGTCGATGGGCGACACGTGCACGGGATATTGGTCGCTGATGAAGGCGCCTACGGAACCGAGCCGGATGATGCCGAAGTATTGCTGCACAAGGCAGAGCGCGACGCCGATGGCGATGCCCACGGCTGCGCCAACGAGCGGGATCATGCAGCCCTCGAAGAGGAAGATGCGGCGGATCAGCCTGTCGTCGGCCCCCATGCTGCGCAGCATATGCACGTCGTCCTCCTTTTCGATGATGAGCATGGAGAGCGAGCTGACGACGTTGAACAGCGCGATGGTGAGGATGAAAACGAGGATGAGGAACGTCATCCATTTCTCGATCTGCATCATGCGAAACGACGCCTCCTGTTGCTCGAAGCGATCCTGCACCCGGAAGGCGTCGCCAAGCGTGCGGCCGATGCGGCGTTTCACAGCATCCACATCGGCGCCGGGTGTTAGCTTCAGTTCCAAGGCCGAGACCTCGCCGTTGTCGTAGTGAAGCATGTCGCGCACAAGATGGATGGGGAGGATCAAGTAGCGCTCGTCGTATTCGGCTTGGTTGATGCAGAAGACGCCGCTGATGAAGGCGTAATCGAGTTGGAAGGAAGTGGCGGGATTGGAGGGGTTGACGCGGACGTCGCGCTTGGGGGCGTAGATCTCCATCGGCTCGGTGAAGGCGGCGTTGATGCCGAGTGCAGAAGCCAGCCCGATGCCGAGCACGCCGTAGTTGATCTCGCCCTCACGCAGCACGAAGCGTCCGTCGATGAGGACGGAGTCGATCGGCACGGCGCGCTCGAAGGTGTTGTCTACGCCCTTGGCCACGGCGATCTGCTGGCGGTCGCCGTAACGCACGAGGACGTTGTCCTGCAGCACCTCGGTGATGAGTGCCACCTCGGGCATGGCCCTGACCTGCCGCATGGCCGCCGTCGCGGGGCCGAACACCTTGCCCTCCACGGCGGTGATCTTCAGCTCGGGGTCGAAGTTGCCGAAGGAGGAGATGACGAGGTCGCGGAAACCGTTGAAGACGGACAGCACGCAGACGAGCGCCGTCGTGGCCACGGCGACGCTGCACACGGAGATCATGGAGATGATGTTGATGGCGTTGTGCGACTTCTTGGCCAGCAGATAGCGCCGGGCGATGAATAGCGGGAGGTTCAAAATAGCGGGTAGTTATGCGGCCTTGTGGCCGCGGTAGTAGGGGCGCCCCTTGTGGGCGCCCGGTAGTCAGAGGTCGTTAGAGGGTAGCGAGGAATACTTAATTCTACCCTCTATTTGCTCAGCAGCTGATCGATGTTTTCCACATAATCGAGCGAGTCGTCGCGGTAGAAGATCAGTTCGGGGATGCGGCGGAGTTGTAGGCGTACGCGTTGGCCCAGATCGTAGCGGATCGTCTTCTTGTTCGATTCGATGGCCTCCATCAGCTGCTCCGCCTTTTCGGTGGGGAAGATGCTGAGGTAGACTTTGGCTACGCTCAGGTCGGGGCTGACGCGCACGGCGCTGACCGAGACGAGCGTCCCGGGCATGCCTTTGGTTTGCCGCAGGAAGAGGTCGCCCAATTCCTTTTGCAGCAACCGGCCTATTTTGTTCAATCTGGTTCCTTCCATAGGATCTAAAATCTAAAAGTGAAAAGCTAAAAATGGGGGGGGCGGCTTACTTCTTCCAAATCACCGTCAGGCCGTCGCGCAGGGGCAACAGCACCTTCTCCACGCGGCTGTCGGCCTTGATCCGTTCGTTGAAGGCGACGATGCCACGCGTCTGCGTGTCGGCCGTGGTAGCCTCGTCCGCCACCTTGCCCGACCAGAGCGTGTTGTCAGCAAGGATCAACCCACCCGGCTGCACGTGGGGGAAGATGAGGTCGTAATACGCGCAGTAGTCGCGCTTGTCGGCGTCGATATAGACCCAATCGAACGGCTCAGGCCCGAGCGTGGGGAGCACCTGGCGCACGTCGCCCCAGTGTGGGCGGATCTTGGTGCGGTCGGGGTGCTCCTGCCAGTAGGTGCGGAAGAAGGGTTCCATCTCGTCGTTCACCTCCACGGTGTGGATCACAGCGTCGGCGTCCGTGCCCTCGGCCATGCAGAAGGTGGCGTAGCCCGTGTAGGTGCCGATCTCAAGTAGTCGCTTGGGGCGCATCATGCGGCAGAACATCTTCAGCACGCGCCCCTGCAGGTGGCCGGCGATCATGCGCGGGCGGAGCAGCTTCACGTGCGCCTCGCGGTTGAGGCGCGCCAGCAGTGGTGGCTCCGGGTCGGTGTGATCGAGGATGTACGATTCGATGTCCACGGGGCGAGTGGCGGGTTAGAACGTCGGCAACTGGTATTCGTCGCGGGCGTGGAGCACGCGTTTCACTTCGTTGATCTCGAGGAAGGTTGTGCCGCCGCCCTCGCCGAAGCTGCCGCTGAGGTAGGCCACTTTATCGTCCTCGGTGATGAGTCCGCGGTTGAGGAGCTGCATCAGCGCGTCGTAGTAATACTCGCGGCGGCTGACTTTCCACGCTTGGAAGACGGCCCAGACGCCGTAGGAGAGCGACAGCATGCGCATCACCTCGGGGCGGTAGCAGATGGCGAAGACGGTGGCGCGGCCGCGGAAGGCGGCCAGATAGCGCGCCGTGCGACCCGAGTAGCTGTCGGAGATGATGGCGCGCACGCCGAGCTTGGATGACGACTTGACGGCTTGCTTGGCCAGGAAGGAGGTCACGTCTAAGTCGTCGCCTTTGATGGGCACGCGGATATCGTTAGCCGAGAGCTTCGCCTGCTCTGCCTCATAGGCCACTTTGGCCATCATCTGGACGGCTTCTAAGGGGTATTTGCCGTAGGCCGTCTCGCCGCTCAGCATCAGTGCGTCGGTGCGGTAATAGATGGCGTTGGCGATGTCTGTCACTTCGGCGCGGGTGGGGCGCGGGTTGTTGATCATCGTGTGGAGCATCTGCGTGGCTACGATGACGGGCCGTTTGGCTTCCACGCATTTGCGGATCAGTGTGCGCTGTATGCTGGGGATCTTCTCGGCTGGCACTTCGATGCCGAGGTCGCCGCGAGCCACCATCACGCCGTAGGCTGCCTGGAGTATCTCGTCGATGTTGTCCACGCCCTCTTGGTTCTCAATCTTGGCGATGATCTTGATCGGGCTATGGTGGGCGTCGAGGATGCGCTGTACGTCTAAGACGTCGGCTTTGCTGCGGACGAAGGAGTGGGCGATGAAGTCGAGCCGATTGGCGATGGCCCATTCGATGTTGCGGCGGTCTTTCTCCGTCAGGGAGGGCAGGTTGATGCGTACGCCGGGCACGTTGACGCTCTTGCGGCTGCCCAGCGTGGCGTTGTTCTGCACCTCGCAGATGAGGCGATCGGCTTGCTTCTCGATGACCTTCAGCTCGAGGTCGCCGTCGTCGATCAGAATGTCGCTATCGGCCGAAAGGTCTTTGACGAAGTCGGGGTAGGAGACGCAGATGCACTCGTGTGTCGTTTCGCCGTCGGGTCGGCCTTGCATCACGACGCGGTCGCCGGCCTGAAACTCGATCGGCGAGGCCAATGTGGTGGTGCGTATCTCGGGGCCTTTGGTGTCGATGAGGATGCCGATGCGGCCGGAGACCATGCGTGTGTTTGACACCACGCGTTGCAATCCTTCTTCGCTCATGTGTGCCGTGTTGAGGCGCACTACGTTCATGCCCGCTTCATAAAGCGAGCGGATAAAATCGACCTCGCAACGTTGGTCGGAGATCGTGGCTACGATTTTGGTATGCTTTATCATTGGGAAAGTAGTTAGAGGGTAGTAATAAGTAGTTAGGGGGTAGTAAGAAGTAGTTGGGGGGTAGTAAGAAGTAGTTAGGGGGTAGTAAGAAGAAGTAGTTAGGGGGAGTAAGAAGTAATGCTCACTTCAATGCCTCGATGGCCAACCGATAGGAGTCTAACCCGAACCCGGCAATGACGCCTCGGCAAGCGGCGGCAAGGCAGGAGTGATGGCGGAAGGGCTCGCGGGTGTATACATTAGATATGTGTACCTCGATGACGGGTGCGGTGATGGCGCGGATGGCGTCGTGCAGGGCGATGGAGGTGTGGGTGTAGGCGCCGGCGTTGAGCACGATGCCGTCTGCGGTGAAGCCCGCCTCGTGGATCTTGTCGATCAGTTCGCCCTCGATGTTGCTTTGGTAGTATGTGATCCGGCACCCCGGATAGGCAGCCCGGAGCTGCTCTAAATAGGACTCGAACGACGCGTGGCCATAGACCTCCGGTTCGCGTCGCCCCAACAGGTTCAGGTTTGGCCCGTTGATGATGAGGATGTGCTTCATTTTCTCTCTAATCTACATTTGCTGCCCATTTGCAGGGGTGGGCAAAAGTAAGGTAGCGGTTAGAAATCAGTAGCCGGATGCCCAAAGTGGGCGTGCTGTATGGCTGGCCTGAGATGCCATTGCGCTCCGAGGGTCGGAAATGGGTCAAACCTTAGGGCGAGGTCATTTCCGAGGGTCGGAAATGGGTCCAACCTTCGGGAGAGGTCATTTCCGAGGGTCGGAAAAGGGTCAAACCTTAGGGCGAGGTCATTTCCGAGGGTCGGAAA
>MIQB01000069.1 GCA_002890585.1 Tannerella sp. oral taxon 808 | reverse complement strand
CAATCGATGTCTATGCTGACTTCGGGCGCTTCGAGGCTGGCGCTGCGCAGGTCGAGGTCGATGCCGCCGAAGGTGCAGCTCAACACGGCTCCGCGGAAGACGGGGTCGGTGAGGATGGTCTTGGAGCTGCTGAACAACGTGTCGATACGAACAAAGCCGTTTGCGTCGATGGGGGCACCGCCTGCTTGCTTACCCGTTTGCGCATCGGTTGGGTTGGGGTCCGTGCGGTAGTGTCTGGCGGAGGGGCTGACGCCGCGGCGGCGAAAGATCAATGCTCCGCCGATGACGATCAGGGCGACGGGCCAAAAGACACGCATGGCGCCGTATTGGATGACCTCGAGGCGGGGAAGCATGAATACGCTGCCGAGGAAGAGCAGGATGAAGCCGCTGACGTAGGAGCGGTCGATGAGCTGCACGATGCCGATGGCGACAAGGATCATGGGCCAATACATGAAGACTTGGAACATCTCGAAATCGATAACCCCAAGGTTGCGCAACAAAAAGAGGATGCCGACAAGGATGAGCATCACCGGCCAACCGAGTTTTCTTCTTTCCATAAATAGAGGGTAGAGGGTGGAGGGAAGGGGAGGGGCGAAACGTGTCCGCACCCCCGCTCCTCCTTATTCATTTACGATGGATCAACCCAGGCGCCGGCGCGGGTGCAGACGTAGGCCGCATGGTTGACGGCTATGCGGTGTGCCTCCGCGAGTGGGTGGCCGGTCAAGATGGATGCGATGAAGGCGCCGGTGAAGGAGTCGCCCGCACCGACGGTGTCGACCACTTCCACGCGGGGCGTGTCGATGAACGACTCCTCATCGATGGTGAAGACGGCGCTGTAGTTGGCGCCGGCGGTGAGGATGAGGTAACGCAGGTTGTAGAGCTTCACGAAGCGGCGGCAGAAGTCGTGCATCGTGTCGCCCTCCAGGTCGAAGATGCCGCGGAGCAGCTCTAACTCCTCGTCGTTAATCTTGAAGACGTTGCAATGGCGCAGCGAGGCCACGATCAGCTCGCGGGTGTAGTAGTGCTGGCGGAGGTTGATGTCGTAGACGCGCAGGGCCTCCTCAGGCACGTGCGAGAGGAGCCTCTGGATGGTGATGCGCGACTCTTCGGAGCGTTGGGCGAGGGTGCCGAAGCAGACGGCGTCGGCACGTTCGGCCAGTTGCTTCATCTCTTCGGTGAGGGGGATGTGATCCCAGGCCACGCCCTCGATGATGGTATAGTTGGGGATACCGTCGCGCAGCTCTACGATGACGGTGCCCGTGGGGTAATCCACGCGCTCCACGAAGTAGGGGATGTGGATGCGGTCGATCTCCTTGAGGATTTCGTCGCCGAGTGGGTCGTTGCCCACGGCGCTGATGGCGTAGGCCTCGCCGCCGAAGCGCGAAGCGTGATAGGCGAAGTTGACGGGGGCGCCGCCTGCTTTCTTGCCCGTGGGCAGCACGTCCCACAGCAGTTCGCCGATGCCGATGATGAGGGGTTTCTTGTTCATGTCTTTTGGGGGTTATGAGTTACGAGTTACGGGTTACGAGTTACAAGTGACTCTTCTTAAGTAGTGGTCAATTATTAGTGATTAATGATAGCGCGGAGCCATTCTGCCATGTCGCCGGAGTAATCATTAATAATTGATCATTGATAATTAAGTAAGTCCCTTACTTCCAAATGGAATGCAATTGGAAGGCTTCGCCTGTGGCGGTGATGGTGCCGTTTTCGGTGAAGAGCTCCACTTGATCGAAGGGGGTGGAGGGATAGAAGAGGTCGGTCATGGCGATGCGGCCCTCGGCGGTGAAGAACTCCACGGAGGTGACATCGATGAGGAGGCGCCAGTGGACGGTGGGCGTGTAGACGATGTAGGGCGCGGTGTGCACGCCAGGGAATTGGTCGGAGAAGGGCTGGGCGGAGGCGTGGGTGCGATCGATGTAGAAGCACTTCTTCGTGTTGTCGTAACCGATGGTGACGCTCTCGCCCTTACCGTTCTTCAGGCGCACGCCGTAACGGGCGGCAAAGCCCAGCTTGGTGGATTCGGACTGGTCGAAGGCCAAGCGGAGGTCGAGCGGGGCCGAGGCGAAAGTGAACCGATCGGAGAGGGGCAGCGTGCCATCTACCTTGAGATTCTTCAGCACGACCGACTCGCCGCGCAGGGCGTCAATCTCTGGCACGGGCGTGGAGGTGAGCAGGTAGAGCGAGCCGTCTTTGACGAGGCCTAATTCGCGGGGCAACGTCATGGCGCCGCTCCACTTGATGCAGGGCTTCTCGCCAGCGTAAAGCCAGTTGTTCATCCAGCCGATGAGGATGCGTCGGCCGTCAGGCGCGTCGCTCCAAGTGACGCCCGCGTAGTTGTCTGCGCCGTGATCCATCCAGAGCGTCTCGCGCTGGGGCGAGGTGAAGGTCTTGCCGTCGAAGTTGCCCACGAAGTATTGCGTGGCCGATCCGCCTGCGGGTCCGCCGGGGTTGATGTTAACGATGAGCACCCATTGGGTTTCTTCGGTTCCGGCGACGGGCAGCTGGAAGAGGTCGGGGCACTCCCAGACGCCCTCGTGGCAGCCGCGGCCATTGCCAAAGCTGCTGAGGTAAGTCCACGTCTTGCAGTCGGGCGAGGCATAGAAGCGGATCTCGTCGCCGCAAGCCAGTGAGACGATCCAGCGCGCGGACTCCTTATGCCAAAAGACTTTCGGGTCGCGGAAGTCTTTCAGGCCGCCCGGGTTCGGGATCACCGGGTTGCCGGCATACTTCGTCCAGGTGCGTCCGCGGTCGGTGCTGTAGGCGATGGCCTGCGACTCCACCTCGGTCTTCTTGGCCTGCTCGGCGTCGGGGTTGTGATAGGTGAAGAAGGCGATGAGGGGCGGGTTGTCCTTCGTGCCGAAGCCCGAGGTGTTGTCCCAATCGACAACGGCGCTGCCGGAGAAGATGTATCCGAGGCTGTCGGGCGCCAGCGCGATGGGGAGGTGCTCCCAGTGCACGAGGTCGCGGCTGACGGCGTGGCCCCAGTGCATGGGACCCCAGACGGATTTCTCGGGGTAATACTGATAGAAGAGGTGGTACTCGCCGTCGTAGTAGACCATGCCGTTGGGGTCGTTCATCCAGTGTTCGGCGGGCGTGAAGTGGATCTGCGGGCGGTACATTTCGTGGAAGGGCAGGGAGTCGGCCGCGGCAGCATTGGCGTCGGCCGATGTGTTCTTGTGGCCCGTGCAGGCGGCGAAGCTGAGCAGAGCGCTCAGCGCATAGCAGGTGATGGGTTTCATGTCAGTAATCTTTAGAGGGTGTAGGATAGCGGGAATGATTATTGGCTTTTTTCTATGGCAGCCGTTTGTCTGAGACAATCAGCTCCTTTTTTCCGTGGCGGCCATTTGTCTGAGACAATCGGCTCCTTTTTTCCGTGGCAACCGTTTGACTCGATCAATCGGCTCCTTTTTTCCGTGGCAGCCGTTTGACTCAATCAATCGGCTCCTTTTTTCCGTGGCAGCCGTTTGACTCGATCAATCGGCTCCTTTTTTCCGTGGCAACCGTTTGACTCGATCAATCGGCTCCTCTCTCCCCCCAGCAAAAACAGAAAAAGCCGCCCGCCATGCGGCGGGGCACGGACGAGCGGCTAAAAAGACACTTGAATAACGCGGAAATTATAATCCGAAGGCAGCCTTCACCTTGTCTACATAGTCGAGCTTCTCCCAGGTGAAGAGCTCCACACGGCAGACGGTTGGCTTGTCGTTGTAACGCGAGTGGAAGACCTTCTCCACCACCTGGGGCGTACGGCCCATGTGGCCGTAGGAGGCCGTCTCAAGGTAGATCGGGTTGCGCAGTTTGAGGCGTTCCTCGATGGCTTTGGGGCGCATGTCGAAGAGCTCCCAAATCTTCCGAGCGATCTCGCCATCACTCATCTTCACGTTCGAGCGGCCGAAGGTGTTGACGAAGATGTTCATCGGCTGAGCTACGCCGATGGCATAAGAGACTTGCACGAGCATCTCGTCGGCCACACCAGCGGCTACGAGGTTCTTGGCAATGTGACGTGCAGCATACGCGGCCGAGCGATCCACCTTCGAGGGGTCCTTGCCGGAGAAGGCTCCGCCGCCGTGCGCGCCTTTGCCGCCGTAGGTGTCCACGATGATCTTGCGGCCGGTGAGGCCTGTGTCGCCGTGGGGGCCACCGATGACGAACTTGCCCGTGGGGTTGACGAAGTATTTGATCTGATCGTTGAAGAGCGCCTGCACGTGTGCGGGATATTGCGCCTTGACGCGGGGCACGAGGATGGTGCGCACATCGTCGGCAATGCGTTGCTGCATGGCGGCGTCGGCTTCCTCCTGCGAGCAGCCGCTTCCGGCGAGGATGAAGTCGTCGTGCTGGGTGGAGATGACGATCGTATCGATGCGTAATGGTCGGCCGTTGTCGTCGTACTCGATCGTGACTTGGCTCTTGGCGTCGGGACGGAGGTAGGGCATCTTCTCGATCTCGTTTTTACGGATAGAGGCCAGCTCGATGAGGAGGCCGTGGGCGAGGTCGAGGGCGAGCGGCATGTAGTTGGCCGTCTCGTTGGTGGCGTAGCCGAACATCATGCCCTGATCGCCGGCTCCTTGGTTGTAGGGGTCGGTGCGCTCCACGCCGCGGTTGATGTCGCCGCTCTGCTCGTGGATGGCTGACAGTACGCCGCACGATTTGGCCTCGAACTGATACTCGCTCTTGGTATAGCCAATGCGTTCGATGACGCGCCGAGCTACGTCCTGCACATCGATGTAGGCGCTTGATTTTACTTCTCCTGCCAGCACGACCTGTCCGGTCGTGACCAGCGTTTCGCATGCAACTTTCGAGTCCCGGTCATAGGCCAGGAACTCATCCAGCAAGGCGTCCGAGATCTGATCGGCCACCTTATCGGGGTGCCCTTCGGACACCGATTCGGAGGTGAATAGGTAACTCATTACAATTCTTTTTGAGTGATGAAACAATGTGTTGTAATGAATCGGATAGGTGTAGTGTGATTCGTTTTGCCCTTCGGCCGCAGGGAAAAGGAGGGGGGAGAGGCCGTTTAGCATTTTTTCCTGTGGTTGCAAGCGCTACAAATCTTTCCACGTCTCTGATTCGGCGGCAAATGTAAACGCATAAACAGCTGGCCTCCGAAATGCACCCCGTTAATTATCCGAAACGAAGACTGCGACGCCCCGGCCATTCCCATCGACCGGTAGGCTGTAGGGGCGTATGCGATACGCTGTCCCTACAACCTCTGTCGGCAGGAGAAGGGCCCTTATGCCCCGTTGGAAATCAGGCCTCGCGATGTGGAGCCTCAGACGCCGAACGAGATGCCCAGCTTCTCCCCACACTGGATCAGGTCGTCGTCCACGGGGACGAGGCGCGTGCGGCCAGCCACCTCTTGGAGCGGCACGGAGACCATGTGGCCGTTGCGCTGCCCGACCATGCGTCCATACTCGCCACGGACGATGAGCTCGGTGGCATAACCGCCTAATCGCGTAGCCAGGTTACGATCGGCGGGTGAGGGCGTGCCACCACGCTGGATGTAGCCCAAGACGGTGCGCCGCGTCTCAAGGCCTGTAGCCTCCTCGATCTCGTGCGAGATGTAATCCGACGGGCTGGCGGCACCTGTGCGGAGCCCCTCGGCCAGCACGATGATGGAGTAGGGCTTGCCGCGCTGGGCGCGCTCGATGACTTTGGCGTTCACCTTGTCGATGTCGTAGCCGAGTTCGGGCAGGAGGATGATGTCGGCGGCGCCTGCCATGCCGGCGTAGAGGGCGATCCAGCCGGCGCTGTGGCCCATAACTTCTACGACCATCACGCGCTTGTGGGAGCTGGCTGTGGAGTGGAGCCGATCGATGGCGTCGGTGGCTACATTGACGGCTGTGTCGAAGCCGAAGGAGAAGTCGGTGCCGTAGAGATCGTTGTCGATCGTCTTGGGGATGCCGACGACGTTCAGGCCCATTTTGGCGAGCTTGTAAGCCGTCTTTTGAGTGCCGTTCCCGCCGATGCAGACGAGGGCGTCGAGGCCCATGTCGAGGTAGTTTTGGTAGATGATCTGGGGCTTGTCGCTGAGGTAGCCTTCGGGTGATTTTTTGAAGGGTTTCTCGCGTGAGGTGCCGAGGATCGTTCCGCCGCGCCCGAGTATGCCGGAGAGTGTGCGCTCGGTGAAGACCTCGACGTCGCGGTCGAGCAGCCCCGCGAAGCCGTTATGAATGCCCACGACCTCCATGCCATAGTGCAGGAGGGCTGTTTTCCCTACGCCGCGGATGGCGGCATTGATGCCGGGGCAATCGCCTCCGGCTGAAAGTATGCCTATCTTCATAATGCCTGAAAATGATTGGTTAGCTGTTGACAAAAGTAAGGAGGGAAAACCTCTCTTTCATTTTTGTGTCACCCACAAAGCGGGCGTTGCACCACTCTCAACGCAGGCGTTGCGTCACTCACAACGCAGGCGTTGTGCCGCTCGCAAAGCAGGCGTTGCGTCGCCCACCGATCAGCCGATCGGTAGGGGGGCATGGGCCGGAGACGCTCCGCATCTACCCTTCCGATGGGTCATCCCTCCTGTAAACCTTGGTGGGGTGCCCTTGCGTGTGCGTTTGTTGCCTCTATACGTTGGGTGGGAGGGGTCTCGGGGAGGAACCGCACCTCTTTGAAGGCGTAGCGTGAGACGCGGCCGTCTGGGCGGCGGAGACGGAGGTGGCCGGTAGGTTCTACGTCCTCGATGGAGGCGGAGAAAGGACCGTCGGCATCGGCGTAGGGGTGGAAGCCGTCGCGGCGATAGAGGGCGCGGAGGTATCGGCTGTGGATGTCGTCCTCGCTGTCGGCAGCATATTCGAGCCAGAGGCGGAGGCGGAGGAAGGCTTCATACCAGCGCCGCAGGACGTCCGAGGGATCGTAGTGTTGGCCTGTGATTTGGGTCAATGAGATGGGGTTGGGGGCGTCGCTACGGAAGGTTGTTTGGTTTAGGTTGAGGCCGATGCCGATGATGGAGCGGTTGACGAAGCGCCCCTCGAGGAGGTTCTCGATGAGCATGCCGCAGATCTTACGGTCGTTCCAATAGACGTCGTTGGGCCACTTGACGGTGATGCCCGCGGTGTATCGGTCGAGGGTGTACTTCACGCTCAGGGCTGCGATCTGCGAGATGCGGAAGGAGTGGTTGGCGGGTATGTCGGTGGGGGCGTAGAGGAGGCTGAAGGTGAGGTTGCGCCCGGCTTCTGACTCCCAGGTGTTGCCTGGCTGACCGCGGCCGCTGGTCTGGAAGTCGCTCACGACGAGGGTGCCATCTGGCGGGGGCGCATCGCTGGCCAGCCGTTCTTGCAGGTAGCGGTTGGTGGATGCGGTCTCGTGCAGATGGATGATGTGTGGCGCGGGGTCGTTAAAGAAGCTCATAAGCCTTGCGGATGCGCAGGGGCAGTTGCAGGATCACTTCTTCGTAAGAGTGGCGGATCCATCGGCGCACCTCGTCGTCGTTCATGTCGCGATCTAAGTAGATGTCGTTCCAGTGCCTTTTGTTGAAGTGGTAAGCTGGTTCTACGGCCTTGTAGCGCTCTCGCAGGAGGAGGGCTTCGTCGGGGTCGCACTTGACGGCGATTCGCGGCTCGTCCATTTCGCCGAGCCATATGGCGAGATACATCTTGTCCTCGACCTTAAAGACGAGCACGTTTTCGTCGAAGGGGAATGATTCCGTCGAGTTCTTCAGTTTCAGGCAATACTCGCGTACTTCTTCAATATTCATAACGATCAAGAATAGCTGGGGGGAATATGGTTATGGGGTGGTAAGGGGCTCATCCTTTTTGGGGGGATGGCTGCTTAGCCTTCGGTATAAATATGCGGATCATGTGGACTCTTGTTGTGGAGTGTGGGGTGGGCGGGCGTCGCTGGCCTTTGTGCGGAGCCGTGAGGGGTGCTGACTGGCATCATCGGCTCAAACGGGGTGGGGGGAGCTTTGCCGCCGGGCGTCGGGGCGGCGAAATGGTTGTCAAGTGATGATGCGTTTACTGTCATGATCTCTTTACGTAAAAAAAGCCGCACCGGAGCGGCTCGGTTGGCTTCTTATCTCAGAAGCTGTTTTGAATTTATTGGGTGATTATTTTAAGGAACCGTTTGGGCTAATCTTTCTCTTTTCTATTTCGGGTCTATCGGGGCCTGTTTCTGCCCTTTTGTTCCATCATTTATCCTCACATAGCTCGCTATGCTCGTCAAATGATGAAACAAAATCATCAGAAACATCCTCCCGATAGCCTCCGAAATAAATTCAAAACAGCTTCAAAAGGGGATAACTGTTTTTATTATTCGGCACAAACATACATACAAAGATTTAACAAAAGCGCGCCGGAGGCTCCCCCTTTACCTTGCGGGGGCGTAGAAGGCGTCGTCGATGTGCTCCACGTGGTAGGTTCCGTCGTTGTGTTTGATGAGGCTGAGGATGTCGAACCGGACGGGGAGGTCGAGGTCGAAGGTGCGGATGTAGGCGTCGGCGGCGGATACGGTGCGGCGGATCTTGGCGTCGTCTATGGCGTCTTCGGGTTCGATGATGCGCCACTCGTCGCGCGTCTTAACTTCTACGATGATGAGCATCTGGCCTTGCTCTGCTACGATGTCTAACTCGTAATGGTCGTAACGCCAATTGATGTGCCGGATGTGGTAGCCGCGTTGCTCTAAATATTGCCGAGCGACGGCCTCGCCTTCGCCGCCGATTCTGCTTTTCTTCTTGTTAGCCATAGCTGCTTAGAATTGGGTGTAGATGAAGGGCTGGACGTCGGCCGAAGCGAAGCTGATGACGAGTTGTACGACGGCGACGAAGATGGCCAACTTGAGGATCCAGGGGCTGCGCGCGAAGGCAGTGCGGAGGCGATCGTAGATGTGGGTGGGGACGAAGTGGAGGGCGAAGATGGCGAGGAAGATGAGTGTCCAGACGTAGCGCACTTTGGCAAATTCGGGGAAGTAGGCGGTGTCGAAACGGGTGGCGATGCCGAGGATCATCTCGCGGGCGGTCTCGAAACTGTCGGCGCGGAAGAAGATGAAGAGGAACATGACCCATGCAAATGTGACGGCCCAAGAGAGGAATCCGACGAGGCCGCTGTTGGGTAGCTTGTCGAGCCACGGTTTGCAGCGTTTGTGCAGGCAGAGGGCGATGCCGTGGCCTGCGCCCCAGGCGATGAATGTCCAAGCGGCGCCGTGCCAGAGTCCGCCGAGGAGCATGGTGACCATGAGGTTGACGTATTGCCTTGCGGCGCCGCGACGGTTGCCGCCCAGCGGGATGTAGAGGTAATCGCGAAGCCAGAGGGAGAGGGAGATGTGCCAGCGGCGCCAAAACTCGGTGACGTTGCGCGAGCGATAGGGGTAGTTGAAGTTGATGCCGAGGTCGAAGCCGAGGATGGCGCCGAGCCCGATGGCCATATCGCTGTAACCCGAGAAGTCGCAATAGATCTGCATGCCATAACCCAAGACGCCCATGAGGAGCTCTACGCCTGAGTAGCCCGAGGGGTTGCCGAAGATGATGTTGCTGTATTGCGCCAGGTAGTCGGCCACGACGGCTTTCTTGATGACGCCGAGCAGGACGGTAAAGAGGCCGCCGTAGATGCGTGCACGGTCGACGGGCTGGCGGAGGGCGTCGGGGGTGAGCTGCGGCAGGAAGTGATCGGCCCTTACGATGGGGCCGGCGGTGAGGCAGGGGAAGAAGGAGAGGAAGAAGAGGTAGTCGAGGAGGGAGTGCGTGGGGGCGATGCGGCCTCGGTAGACATCGACGACGTAGCTGATGGTGCGGAAGGTGTAGAAGGAGAGTCCGAGGGGCAGCGTGAGGTCGAGGGGGCGGAAGCGGGCGTCGTCGGTGAGCATGCGGAGGTTGTCGATGAAGAAGTTGGTGTATTTGAAGGCTACCAGCACGCCGAGGGAGAGCACGAGGGAGAGGATGAGCCATGCGCGCCGTCGGCCGGGGTGTGTGGTGCGGGCGATGAGCTGCGCAAGATCCCAGTCTACGGCGGTGGTGAAGACGAGCAGGAGGAAGAGCCAGCCGCTGTTGTGGAAGAAGAAGTAAAGGCTGAAGGCCGAGACGAAGATTTTCATCGCTGTGATCCGTCCGCTGGTGCGCAGCCAGGCGTAGATGGGCAAGAAGAGGACGAAGAGAGCCCAGAAGAGTCCGCTGGAGAACATCAGGGGATGCGTGGGGTCGGCCGTGAGCAGCGCGAGCAGGTTGTGCGGGAGGGGGGAGAGGTCAGGGAGGGTGTTCATAGGGATGTCGTGGTATAGGAAGTTGTCATGATGGGGAGCAATTGCTCTTTCCGATGCGGGTAAGGGTCAATGATGAATGATTCGTTATTAATGGTCAATGATTAAGGGTGATTGACGGGCGGTGCTCCATCTTCCCCCAAAAAGTAAGCGCCGTCGCCGGCCGGAAATTTGCTTCCCCCAAAAAGTAAGCGCTGTCGCCGGCCGGAAATTTGCTTCCCCCAAAAAGTAAGTGCTGTCGCCGGCCGGAAATTTGCTTCCCCCAAAAAGTAAGCACTGTCGCCAGCCGGAAATTTGCTTCCCCCAAAAAGTAAGCACTGTCGCCGACCGGAAATTTGCTTCCCCCAAAAAGTAAGCACTGTCGCCGGCAGGAAATCAGCTTCCCCCAAAAAGTAAGCACCGTCGCCGGGTTGCAATGGGCCTTCCGGACGGGGGTAGGGGCGAAAAATTTTTCGCCCCTACGAAATCCCAACGCGGGAATGCCCCCCGATGTAGGGCGCACACGCATACGCCCCACAGATACCCGGCCATCGGACAATCGTTCGCCCCTGTCGGGGCGTTTGGGGGGCGTATGC
>MIQB01000068.1 GCA_002890585.1 Tannerella sp. oral taxon 808 | reverse complement strand
TGCCGTTGATGGAGGGCGTGAAGTAGAGGACGGTGTCGCCCACCAAGCCCGTGTCCAAGGGGATGTTTACCCACGGATTGTGAGATGATGCAGCCGATCCGCCCGTCTTCGTCTTGTACCACTTCCCTTTGAAACCATGCGAAGTGATCTCAAAGCGCGCCGTGTCACCGATCCACGCGATGTGTGGGTAGGCCACGGCCGTGAAGAGGCCTATATCACGTTTCCCCTCGCCGAAGATGGTAGGCACAGGCGGGCAAGCGCCAAATTGCAACTCGCTCCAAATCCTGGCCTGCAGGGAGTCGACCGGGTTCGGGGCGCGGGTCTGCCCTTCGGGCGTGTATACCACGGGGATGCGGCAATAGATGTCCTCACCGACCCCCCTCCTGACAGTTTCATGATTATACTCCGAAACAGGGAAGGGCAACTTCAGGCGGCGCACCGTTGCGGTCGCCGTGTTCTCCGTCACCGTATCCTTTTTCCCGTTGACGGCAGCCATTAGCGTCGACGCCGTGGTGTATTGGATGGAGTCGCCATCGATATTGAGCTCAGGGGGCATCAGCACCTCCAAATAATCATTGAGCTTCAATTTGGCGGTATGCCCGAAGTATTTATTGATGCTCAAGACGATTGTGTCCTTTCGCCTCCCTTCGTTGAACGCATACGACGTGGTAGCGGTATTGATGGAGACGTCGAACTTGTAACCGAACGTCACATCAGGATAAATCAGGCGTGACGGCATATTGTCGCCGTTGCCTCCGGCATCGGCATCGCAGATCGTTTGGCCATACACCTTCCCGAAATATTGAAAGCCGCGGAACTCCGTGTTGCACACGGCGCGGAACTTCATGTGCAGGCGCGCCTTCAAGTAGATGGAATCAGCCGTTGCGGTGTAACTCTGGCTGCCGGGCAGGATGAAGTTCGTACCTATGGAATCGACGCCGGTCTCGTTCAATTTCAGACGGACCGTTTTGGGGCGTCCTGCGGAATCCGCTGCATTAGACAAAGTGGCCAACACCGCCTCCAAATTCGACGAGGTAGGCACACTATAGAATTTGCCGATCGGGTATTCGATCCGTGTGCTGTCGGGCACATAGATCTGCCCCGCAGGCACAGTCAGATCCATCTCAAGGTTTTTCACCATCCCGTCCGAGCTGCTTGTGTTGAATGTCGCGCGCAGGGTGTAAGTCTGAGGCGGTGTCGTCGTCGATCCCTCGGGCACGGTGTCTGCTTTGGCCGTGTTATGCAAATCGAGCTGCCCCCTGATCATCGTGTTTTGGGCATGCTTGATCGTGAATTCCGTTTCCTCCACGAAGTTGGGATCGCCCACCGGATTGTACGCCGCGCCGCTGTTGGGCGCCCACGGGCTGCTGAATCCCGATGCGCTATACACCTTCACCTTATGGTCGCCGCATTGGGGCAGCGTGTCGGTGTACGTCAGCTCATACGTATGGCTTTTATTACTCGGCAAATCCGCCACCTTCACCCAGCAGCCATTGTGATTCGGCGTGGTGTCGGCATACGAATACTTCGTGCCACCATCCAGCAGCTTCATGGAGACGTTTTTGATCGGGCCATCGAAGTAGTAATAGAGGTATTTCAACGTGGCGGACGAGTTGTTTCGCATTTCAATCGACGGGCCAGTCACATGGGGGCCGTAAGCCATAACGGAGTCCTGCAGCGCTTTCAGCTTGACATCGAAGTCGTATCTCAACAGATTCCTTTGGTAGCGAACATAATCCCCTCCCGTATACGGATTCTTATATGCCTGGTCGGTGTTAGGATCCCAATATTCGCAAGAGACTTTCATGTACGCGCTGTCTTTGAAGCCCACCGCCTTGGGATTTATCTTCAGAGTGCCTTTGGGATATATGCCCCTCCAGTTTTCGTCGGGCAGGCGCCATTTACCAGGAGCCAACGGGCCGGCGATGTTCGTGGTTTGGTATAGATCGGTAAGATTCCACGTGATCTTCGTCGTGCCGTCGGAGTTATTCACCCTGCTCTCCGGGGTATTTATCTTCTTAACATCGCCTGTCGTTCGGTGATAGCGGTAGATGTTCAGCGAATCATCTAAGCTGTATCCCACAGGAAGCTCTATTATGATCCTCTTTGGATAGGCAATAAAGCGTGCCTCTTTGTCGAACGGAAGGGGAGTGGACGGTATATAGTTTTGATAGAACAATATGTAGGTCAATTCCGCATTGAGCTTGGGGGCTCGAGTGTTAAACACCGTGGTTGTGAAGGGTGCGGGATACACGGCAGAGAACATATCCGGAATCGTAACCCGGATTTCCCTTACATCGCCGCCCACTTTCTGGGGGGTAGAGGCAGGATCGTACGGATCGGGAATCGCGTTTTGGCTGACGTAGAAGCCGCTTGTGATTTTTCCAACAGCCTCGCGACCGACTTTCCCAGTGATGGCGAACGGCACTTTGACTTCTACTACACCATTGTTCGGAAGTCCGTCTGACTTATGAATCCGGATATATCCCTTCGTATCGTCTTTTTGATGGTAGGTAATCGTCGTGTTGGAGGCCGCAACGCCGTTGAGGAGCACCTGCCTGCCGCTCGCCGGGCTCAGGTCGATAGCAAACGCACCTTCCCCCATGGTGAAGGTGCCGGTTCCGAGGGTTTTGGCGGCTTCGAGCGGTATATCGAGGTATTTATAGTTGCCCGATGGACCGATTTTCCCTTTCCAATAGAAGTAGCCCGTGTCGCCGGGGAGACATTGCGTATGCGTGATGAGGGAGTCGTGCGCCAGCGAGGTGCTTTCCGGATTTCCGTCGTTGTTTACATCTGGATAGCCCCGAGTTCCCCGGTGGACGTAGAACGTATCCAGCCCCACCCCTTCGACAACGCAATTGAACTGCACGGGTTGCGACACCTGCGATATGTTATCGATATGCCCGCCTGACCACTCCTGTTTGGCCGTGTACCAGATGGTGTCGCTCTTATTGTCTGACCCGCAAACCGGTGCTTTGTACGTGACTTGCAACTGGCAGCCGTTGAGGAACATCGCGCTGCCTGTCGATACGATCCTTGCCGATCTTTCATTCGGGCTGGCAGTGTTGTAAGACACGGTCACGCCTGCGGGAAACGTAGCGCCTGGGGGCAACAGCTTGATATCGGTAATCGTCAGCCACGACGGAGCTTTTGCGGTGAAGACGGCCGGTGTCTGATTGAACGATCCGGGATTCACTTTGACTTTTACGGTTTTCGTCTCCTGATCTTTGAAGGTGACAAGGGCCGGCTTCTCCTGATAATGCGTGTAATTCAACTTCGGCGTCTGTAGTTGTACGGATGTTTTATTCGTGTTGTTGCAAAAGCCTGCAGCTTCATCCACTTGAACAACAGTGTTATTTATATGAACCCAATCTTGGGGATAAAAGACATCCTTCTTCCCATTGTCGTGTATATCGCCATTGAGGGTGGCGTAATAAACGGTCAGGGTGCTTCCGGGGGGGACGGTTACGGGTGTATTCAGCCAAAGCCGATACCACCTCTGCTTGAACGCATCTTTCACATAGCCCCAGATTTGCTTGGATTCCGCGGGGACTTTCGCGAAAACGCTGCTCCCGTATACTTTGCTCACGGGGCCATTGTCTACTTGGATATACATATTCGCCGTATCGATGACAGAGAATACTCCTTGAACTAATTGAAGTTTGACGCTGCGGGCAGCGGCTGTCGGGCTGTTCTTAAATACGGCTTTGACATACACCGGCGTCGAGGCATTCATCGGGATGTTTTCGATGGAGATCGGTGTGGCCGACGAGGGGCTGGCTACGTATTGGATGCTTTGCGGAATGAATGTCGGATTGCCCGCTGCGCCCATGCTCAGCATCACATCCGTCCCGGACTTGATGCCTCCGCAAGACGGTGTGCCATGCGGGTATTGCACGGTGGCTTGGAGCTGTTTCAAGCCGCAGATGTTGACCGCCCCTGCGGCCTTGAAGGTGATCTTCTTGTCGTTGTTGTTCTTGATCTTGCTGCCACCCATTGCTGAAGGCGAGGTGAAGGCGTACGAGTACACATGCCTATCTCCGGAAAGGGGCGATACGGTCGGTGTGAATGCCACTCCGTTCAGTTTGAAATCGGAGAGCGTCACGTTTTCGTCCACGATAAAATCCACCTTGGCCGACGAGGCCTCGCTGGCCGTCGTAGTCCGCAGGTAATAGGTCACCTCCTTCGGAGTCGTCGGTGAACCGCCATAGCTGATGGTGGTGTTCGGTGCGCGCAGAGTCAAATCAGGCCGGGCGACATTGATGCCAGCCGAGAGGGGCTTTTTTGACACTGTGCCGCTCATAATCTTTATCGGGAACGTGATGTTTCCTTCTGCACGGCATTCGGCCTTGACCTTGACCTCGAATTGATACGTCTTTTTCTTGGCCAATGTGCCGCCGTTAGAAGTGACGGCGAGGGTCAACACCTTCCCTGCGAGGGAATGACTGATGGTAGGCACCGGTGCCCCCGGAAAAGCAGCCGACGAGGTAGCCGAGACGAACGTGATGCCGTCCGGCAATTCGACCGTCACTTTGGCATCGGTCAGATCGTTGTCGTCGGGTGCAAATTGGATGAAAAGCGTACGCTCGTCTTCGAGCGTGACGATGGTTGCCGCATCAAACTTCGGGTAGCCCGCCGGTATGTCGATGACCTGCGCTCCCACCGACCGCAGGGCCGCCAGCAGGAATAACAGAAACATCTCCCCTCGGAACAGGGCTGAAGATCGAGCGTTGAACATTCTTCGGTATTTTTCTTTCATGTCTTCGTCCTTTTTCGATATTGAATTATAGGGTTAGTGAAATAGCAAAGCGTGCGGGGCGAACACATAGAGCGCACAACGTCTCCCTACTTGCAGAACTTCTGCAAGCACCATTTTCCCCATTTTGACGTTTGCAGAAGTTCTGCAAACGCCATTTTCTCCGTTTTGACGTTTGCAGGAGTCCTGCAAACGCCATTTTCTCCGTTTTGACGTTTGCAGGAGTCCTGCAAACGCCATTTTCTCCATTTTGACATTTGCAGAAGTTCTGCAAATGCCATTTTCTCCATTTTGACATTTGCAGGAGTTCTGCAAATGCCATTTTCCCCATTTTGACATTTGCAGGAGTTCTGCAAATGCCACGGAGAATCGGTTGGCCTTTGCAGGAACCCTGCAAGCGCCACGGAGATACGGTTGGTCTTTGCAGGAATGCTGCAAGCGCCACGGAAATACGATTGGCCTTTGCAGAAATGCTGCAAGCGCCACGGAAATACGATTGGCCTTTGCAGGAACGCTGCAAGCGCCACGGAGAATCGGTTGGCCTTTGCAGAAACGCTGCAAGCCCCACGGAAATACGGTTGGCCTTTGCAGGAATGCTGCAAGCGCCACGGAAATACGATTGGCCTTTGCAGGAACGCTGCAAGCACTGTTTTCTTCGATTTGACGCCTGAGGGTCTCCCCACAAAGTCTATTCGGACGGAGAATGCCTGAAAAAGCGATGGAAGGAACGTTCGGTGCAAGGGTGATAAGTGCATCGGTTCTAACGGTTTTGCTGTGGCAAAGAAAAGGCAAAGCGTTGGGTTCAATGAAGACGGAGCGTAACCAGATCGCTTATATTATCAACCGATCCTGAACTAATCCGCCCCCCCGCCCAAAAAAAGAATCCCTCCGCCAATCGTACTCGATCAACGGAGGGATTACCCTTTCAAAAAAACGGCAGCTACCTACTCTCCCACTTTTAGTTCAGCAGTACCATCGGCGTTACGGGGCTTAACTTCTCTGTTCGGAATGGGAAGAGGTGGATCCCCCGTGCTATAACTACCTTAATATCTTTCTTGTTTTATGACATCTTCAGGACAAAACAAAGAACCATGACTTCGCTTCCTGAAAGGAAGTCCGCTCTTTTCTCTGGTGATCATCTTTCAATTTATCGCCATAGCGATAAAACGTATGCGATTGTATTCTCTTTTCCGATAAAAAGTTTCGGGCAATTAGTACTGCTCAGCTTTGCCATTACTGACTTTACACCTGCAGCCTATCTACGTCGTAGTCTTCGACGACCCTTTTAATGGATATCTAATCTTGAGGCAGGCTTCGTACTTAGATGCTTTCAGCACTTATCCTTTCCAGACTTAACTACCCGGCTGTGCTCCTGGCGAAACAACCGGTATATCAGAGGTCTGTCCGACACGGTCCTCTCGTACTAGTGTCAGGATCCCCGCAAATATCTTACGCCCACGATAGATAGAGACCGAACTGTCTCACGACGTTCTGAACCCAGCTCGCGTGCCACTTTAATGGGCGAACAGCCCAACCCTTGGGACCTTCTCCAGCCCCAGGATGTGACGAGCCGACATCGAGGTGCCAAACCGCCGCGTCGATATGAGCTCTTGGCGGCGATCAGCCTGTTATCCCCGGAGTACCTTTTATCCTTTGAGCGATGGCCCTTCCATACGGAACCACCGGATCACTATGCTCTAGTTTCCTACCTGATCGACTTGTAGGTCTCTCAGTCAAGCACCCTTATGCCATTACACTCTACGACCGGTTACCAATCGGTCTGAGGGTACCTTTAGAAGCCTCCGTTACGCTTTTGGAGGCGACCACCCCAGTCAAACTACCCACCATACACCGTCCTCCCTATGCACGGGAGTTAGAAACCAAACACACAAAGGGCCGTATTTCAACAGCGGCTCCACGATGACTGGCGTCACCGTCTCTCTGCCTCCGGCCTATCCTACACATCGCATGCCCAATTTCAATGTAAAGCTATAGTAAAGGTTCACGGGGTCTTTTCGTCCCATCGCGGGTAATCGGCATCTTCACCGATACTACAATTTCACCGAGCTCACAGTTGAGACAGTGCCCAGATCGTTACACCATTCGTGCAGGTCGGAACTTACCCGACAAGGAATTTCGCTACCTTAGGACCGTTATAGTTACGGCCGCCGTTTACTGGGGCTTCAATTCAATGCTTCTCCCTTTCAGGATGACATCTCCTCTTAACCTTCCAGCACCGGGCAGGTGTCAGACCATATACATCATCTTTCGATTTCGCATAGTCATGTGTTTTTGTTAAACAGTCGCCTGGGCCTATTCTCTGCGACCAATATCGCTATTGGCGTCCTTTATCCCGAAGTTACAGGACCATTTTGCCTAGTTCCTTAACCGTGAATCACTCGAGCGCCTTAGTATTTTCAACCCGACCACGTGTGTCCGTTTCGAGTACGGGTGCTTTGTAGATATGTTTAGCGGGTTTTCTTGGGAGCCTGTTTACGCTCTTTTTACATTGTACAAGTACGCTGCATACTGTCAGGTTCAACTCTTGTCGCGGATTTGCCTACAACAATCAACGTCTACACCCTTCAACCACCTATTCCGTCTGATGGCCGAGCTGTCACTTCTCCGTCTCCACATCACTCCACAAAGCAGTACCGGAATATTAACCGGTTCTTCCATCGGCATCGCCCTTCGGCTTAGCCTTAGGTCCCGACTTACCCTGATCCGATTAGCGTTGATCAGGAACCCTTGGTCTTTCGGCGAGGAGGTTTTTCACCCCCTTTATCGTTACTTATACCTGCATTTGCTTTTCCATCCGCTCCAACAAGGGTCACCCCTCATCTTCAACGCTGATAATGGAATGCTCCCCTACCGATCTTTGCGATCTCACGGCTTCGGTAAACAGCTTATGCCCGATTATTATCCATGCCCGACCCCTCGACCAGTGAGCTGTTACGCACTCTTTAAATGAATGGCTGCTTCCAAGCCAACATCCTGGCTGTCGCTGCGGTCGGACTTCGTTAATGCAACTGAGCTGTTATTTCGGGACCTTAGCCGGTGATCTGGATTCTTCTCCTTTCGGACATGGACCTTAGCACCCATGCCCTCACTCCCGGGATGTTGCTGATGAGCATTCGGAGTTTGGCCGGACTTGATAGGCGGTGAAGCCCTCGCATCCAATCAGTCGCTCTACCTCTCATCAGTACCTTACCCGAGGCTGCACCTAAATGCATTTCGGGGAGTACGAGCTATCTCCAAGTTTGATTAGCCTTTCACCCCTACCCACAGCTCATTGGAACACTTTTCAACGTATATCCATTCGGCCCTCCAGTTGGTGTTACCCAACCTTCAGCCTGGCCATCGGTAGATCACTTGGTTTCGCGTCTGCTCCTTTTGACTTTATCGCGCCCTCTTCAGACTCGCTTTCGCTTCGGCTGCGCATCTACTGATGCTTAACCTTGCCAAAAAAAACAACTCGCAGGTTCATTATGCAAAAGGCACGCCGTCACACCTATATGGTGCTCCGACCGCTTGTAGGCAGACGGGTTCAGGGTCTATTTCACTCCTCTGTTCGAGGTTCTTTTCACCTTTCCCTCACGGTACTGGTTCGCTATCGGTCTCTCGGGAGTATTTAGCCTTACGGGATGGTCCCCGCTGTTTCGGTCAGGATTTCACGTGTCCCGACTTACTCAGGATTTCGCTCGGCTTGGCTTAGGATTCGTGTACAGGACTTTCACCTTCTATGGCCCTCTTTCCAGCGGGTTCCACTTCCTTCACTTCTTGCCTTTAGTGCGATCCTACAACCCCATATGATGCCGAAACATCTATGGTTTGGGCTCTTGCGCGTTCGCTCGCCACTACTTGCGCAATCATTATTATTTTCTCTTCCTATGGGTACTTAGATGTTTCAGTTCCCCACGTTCGCTCATCTTTCGATGTGACCGGTCTTCCACCGGCCGGGTTGCCCCATTCGGATATCCCGGCGTCAAGGGTTATTTGCACCTCAACCGGGCTTTTCGCAGCTTATCACGTCCTTCATCGCCTCCGAGAGCCAAGGCATCCACCGTCTGCCCTTCTTTTACTTTTTATCTTTAATTGATCGTTCATCGCTGAACGTACAATCCGTTTTATCTATAGGCTCTTCTTTTCGATTTTCACCTTAATTTCTTTCGGTCTTCCCCTCGCGTTGAACCAATCCCGATCAAAACAATTTTTCAATCATTCTTTTCAGTGCCGCTTCAACACGAAGTCATCACTTTGTTTTGTCCATCAATGTCAAAGATCTTTTTCTCACCAAGTGCTTACTACTAAGCTCTCAGCAACGATGTGGAGAATAACGGATTCGAACCGTTGACCCCCTGCTTGCAAAGCAGGTGCTCTAGCCAGCTGAGCTAATCCCCCAATACTTCCTTTTTCAAGTAGTCCCAGGCAGAGTTGAACTGCCGACCTCTACATTATCAGTGTAGCGCTCTAACCAACTGAGCTATAGGACTCTCTTTCAACTTCCGCCGGGGATGGAAGATCTCTTCTTGACAATCACCTCTTTCTCTTCTTTTGTCGACTTAAAGCAATCGTCTCCCAGCTTCTTCTATTCTCTTCTTCTATTTTTATAACATGCAAACAAGATGAGAGTACATACTCTAACAACAAGCACCAATCTCTTTTCTCTCGACAGGAAAGACCATCCTTTGATGAGCTCGCTCCAGAAAGGAGGTGTTCCAGCCGCACCTTCCGGTACGGCTACCTTGTTACGACTTAGCCCCAGTCACCGGTTTTACCCTAGGCCGATCCTCAACGGTTACGGACTTCAGGTACCCCCGGCTCCCATGGCTTGACGGGCGGTGTGTACAAGGCCCGGGAACGTATTCACCGCGCCATGGCTGATGCGCGATTACTAGCGAATCCAGCTTCACGGAGTCGGGTTGCAGACTCCGATCCGAACTGAGACAGGGTTTAGAGATTCGCATCCGATCACTCGGTAGCTGCCCTTTGTCCCTGCCATTGTAACACGTGTGTCGCCCCGGATGTAAGGGCCGTGCTGATTTGACGTCATCCCAACCTTCCTCACAGCTTACGCCGGCAGTCCCGCCAGAGTCCTCAGCTTTACCTGTTAGCAACTGACAGTCAGGGTTGCGCTCGTTATGGCACTTAAGCCGACACCTCACGGCACGAGCTGACGACAACCATGCAGCACCTACATACCTGCCATTGCTGGAAAACTGCTCTCACAGTTCGTCAGGTACATTTCAATCCCGGGTAAGGTTCCTCGCGTATCATCGAATTAAACCACATGTTCCTCCGCTTGTGCGGGCCCCCGTCAATTCCTTTGAGTTTCACCGTTGCCGGCGTACTCCCCAGGTGGATTACTTAACGCTTTCGCTGTAGAGCTTACACTATATCGCAAACTCCTAGTAATCATCGTTTACTGCGTGGACTACCAGGGTATCTAATCCTGTTTGATACCCACGCTTTCGTGCTTCAGTGTCAGTTATGCCTTAGTAAGCTGCCTTCGCAATCGGAGTTCTGCGTGATCTCTATGCATTTCACCGCTACACCACGCATTCCGCCTACTTCATCCATACTCAAGACCACCAGTTTCAACGGCAATTTTATCGTTGAGCGACAAACTTTCACCACTGACTTAATAGCCCACCTACGCACCCTTTAAACCCAATAAATCCGGATAACGCTCGCATCCTCCGTATTACCGCGGCTGCTGGCACGGAGTTAGCCGATGCTTATTCGCAGGGTACATACAACTATCCACACGTGAATATCTTTATTCCCCTGCAAAAGAAGTTTACAACCCATAGGGCCGTCTTCCTTCACGCGACTTGGCTGGTTCAGGCTCTCGCCCATTGACCAATATTCCTCACTGCTGCCTCCCGTAGGAGTCTGGTCCGTGTCTCAGTACCAGTGTGGGGGATTTTCCTCTCAGAACCCCTAACCATCGTCGGCTTGGTGGGCCGTTACCTCACCAACTACCTAATGGCACGCATGCCCATCCGCAACCAATTAATCTTTAACAAATATCACCATGCGGTGTCCCTGTATTATGAAGTATTAGACCGACTTTCGCCGGATTATCCTTCTGTTGCGGGTAGGTTGCATACGCGTTACTCACCCGTGCGCCGGTCGCCAACTTCGTATTGCTACAAATTGCTGCCCCTCGACTTGCATGTGTTAAGCCTATCGCTAGCGTTCATCCTGAGCCAGGATCAAACTCTCCGTTGTTAGTATTGTTTATATCCTTTGCTTCGCTCCAAGATGACCTTCCTTATCTAATTGACGGTACTTATTCTTATTTCTGTACTACATCTTGTTTTACATGTAAATCT
>MIQB01000067.1 GCA_002890585.1 Tannerella sp. oral taxon 808 | reverse complement strand
TTCCCGAGGGCGAAACCCCGGGCGCCGGATGATTGGGGCGAAACCCCGGGGGGCTATAGGCATAACAAAGCCCCGACCCCTCCAGAATGAAGGGCCGGGGCTTTCTGTTTATCCAGCATGGTAGGGGGGCGAATAATCATTCGCCCCTACGAAGCATTTACTTTCCGAAGAGGTGCAGGAAGGCCAAGTTGCCGACGGTGCTGAGCGAGAGAGCCGCCTTACCGGTGGCCGGGTTGTAGGTGAAGAGGCCGGCCTGCTTCTCGCCGAAGGCTCCGAACAGCACCATGTTGCCCTGCGTCTCGATCGCTGTGCTGTGGCCGTCGGTCATGGGGACGCCATCGATGCGCTTGATCGTCTTCGCCTTCAGGTCGATGAGTACGGCCATCGCGCTTTTCGAGGTGTAGGGATTGGTGCCGTTGAGCTCGAGGATGGCTACGAAGGCCACCACCTTACCGCTGCCGAGGTATTTGCAGTTGAGGATGGCGGAGGATTTATACTTCGAGCCCTCGATCGTAACGCCTGAGATGTCCCACGAGCGTTTGGCGTCGAACTCGTCCTTGCCAGCGGGGATGCAGACGAAGCCGTTCTCGCGATACTTCGGGTTGTAGCCGAAGTAGCCGGCGCAGGCAATGTAGATGTCGCCCTGCTCGTCGGCGAAGATCATGTCCTTATACAACGGGCGGGTGGGGAAGGAGAGCTTCAGGCTGTTCTCGGTGATGACCTTGAGCACCTTGTCCGTCTTGGGATCGATGACGGCCACTTCCACCTGCCGACGGTCTTCGTAAGGCATGAAGGAGCTGCCGATTTGGTTCAGGGTGAGGAAGTAGCGATCGCCGCGCAGGATGCCGTAGCTGGGTTCGGGGCTGGCGTCCTTGTAGGCGTACTGCTTGAGGTCGATCTCGCCCGTCTTTTGGAGCGTGGTGGGGTTGAGCACCCAAACGTTGCCCAAGAGATAGTTGGGGAGGTAGAGTTTTTCGTTAGACACCTTTTGGATGTTGAAGGGCGATGCGCCAGCGGGGACATCGAGCGTCTTGAGGTCGCCCATTGTCTGCTTAGCCGGGTCGTAGGTGTAGCGGCGGACCTTGAACTCGGCGTCTTTGCCCATGCCTGTGGGCAGGACGAAGATGTAGTTGTCAATGACGCAAACGACGCTGGCGAAACCAATCTGAATGGCCTTCGAGTTGTCGATCGATCCGGTGAGGCTGGAGGACAACTGGATGTAGGACGATCCACTCATGCCGTCGGCATTCTTCACGGTCGTTTCCAACAGATACGTGCCTTTGCCACCGGGCACGTCAGGCGTCGGGGTAGGCGTAGGCGTCGGTGTGGGGGTAGGAGGTGTTGGGGTGGGCGTAGGCTTGGGGTCGTCTTTGCCACATCCGATTGTCATTGCAAGGGCAACAGCGCAGGCTGCCCACATCATTCTCTTGTTCATCATTTCAATTGGGTTTTTAGAGTGAATATTTCAGGTTATCTGGTTACTTGAATACGTATCTCAGCTTCACGCCGAAGCTGCGGCCGGGCAGGGGGCGGTTGAACTCGCTGAGGACGCGGGCGTCGGTGAGGTTCTTGATCTTGGCAGAGAGGTAGAGGCTGTTGTTGAAGAAGCTGTGCTCGAGGCCGAGGTCGATGGTGGTGCTGCGGGGGATGCGTCGCTGGTTAGCGGCCATCTCGAAGTCGTAGAGGTACTCCTCCACGAAGGAGAGATCGGAGAAGAGGCGCGTGTTCTGGCCGCGTCCGCCGAAGAGGTTCTCCCGGTGGAATTCAAGGCCGGCGTTGCCCATGAGGTAGGGGATGTTGGGCATGCGTAGGCCCTTGGTGGGGTTAGGCAGGGAGCTGCCCTCGTCATGTTCGCGGACGTCGCGCAGGTCTTGGAAGGTGGCGTTGACGTAGCCGTAGAGCCAGGGGGTGATGTCGGCTTTCACTTCGGCCTCGACGCCGAGTGTGCGCATCTCGCCGAAGTTCTGATACTGCGCGCCGATGATGCCTTTCGTGAAGCGGATCATGTCTTGGAGGTACATATAGAAGCCGTTCACTTCGATCTGGAGGTTGCTCGCGGCCTTGCCGGTGAGGTCGTAAAGCAGACCCACATTGACGCTGGTGTTGCGTTCGGGTAGGAGGTTTTCGGAGGGCGAGATGGTGTAGCCGTCGCCGAGGAGCTCGGTCTCGGAGGGGATACGGACGTCGTAGCCGGCAGAGAGCTTGGCCATGAGGTCAGGGATGATGCGGAAGCGGAGGGCGTCGTTGATGCCGAGGTCGCTCTTGTGGAGGTCGATGTCTTGTATCTCGCCGATGCCGAAGATGTTGCTCTGGCGCGTCTTCATGGTGTAGAGGTAATAACGCGCGGTGAGGGAGTTGAGGAAGCGGTCGTTGGGCGTGCGGAAGTTGTAGGTGAGGCCGGAGGACCAGCTGCGCATGCGGGAGTCGAAGACGACGCGTTTGCCCATGCTGAGCTCGCGGAGGTCGTCTTTGGGATAACCGTTGGCGAGGGTGAAGTAGGAGTTGAAGTTGAGCGAATGCTGCTTGTGGAGCAGGTATTCGAGGTTCAGCTTGTTGAGGATGGTGAACTTCTTGTCGGCGGAGTTGGAGGCGTAGCGGTTGCCGAGCTCGCCGCCGTAGATCGATTGCGAGGGGTAGGCGTTGCCCTGCCAGTCGTACCACTGCTTGGCGGTGTCGACAAGGCCGTATTCGGTGTAGGCGACGGCGGTGGTCATGTCGAGGTCGAGGCCGGGGGCGAAGAAGTCTTCCTTCTTCAGCTTATTGGAAAGGATGTAAGCGCGCGAATGGGTGCGTGCCTGGCGGATGTCGGACTCGATGCCTTGGATCTCGTGGTTGGTGTTGGCAAAGGCGGGCTCGAACTCCACCTCGTCGAACCACCATTTGTAGGCCTTGAGCGAGCCGCCGAGGAGGAGCTTGTTGTAGGCGTCGTGGTCGCGGCGGATCTTGAGTCCGTCGACGTAGGGCGACTCCATCGTGTAGTTGTTGTCAGAGTAGGTGTAGCCGCCGCCGATGCCGAAGACGATGCCTTTGTTCTTGAGGTTGCGCTTGAGTACGCTTTGGATCTTATGTGTGTTGAAGGACTCGATAGAGTAGCTGACGTCAGCGTAGCGTGCGGGGTATTCCTTGAGCACGAGGTTCACCGCGCCGCCCATCGCGGAGCCGCCGAACTTGGCCGGGACGACGCCTTTGTAGATCTCGATGCGGTCGATCATGTCGATGGGGATGTCGTTGATGTCGATGAAGTCGGAGTTGTCGTTCATGGGCGATTCGTCGATGAAGAATCCGATGCGTTTGCCCTCTAAGCCGCGGACGGAGAGTCGGGTGGCGCCGCCGACGCCGCCGGAGGAGCGCAGGGTGACGCCGACGGTCTTGGCTAAGATGTCGGCCACGCCGGCCACGGTGCCGGCCAGCTGGTTCATGGAAATGACGGCGATGGGCATGGCCTGTTCGCGCAGCTGTCGGGCTTCGCTCTTGGCGGTGATCACGACTTCGCTGAGCGATTTGGCCTCGGCCTGGAGGCGCACTCTGAGGCGGCGCGTCTCGCCCTCGCGCAGGGTAAGGCGCTCGGTGTGGCGCTCGTAGCCCATGTAGTCGAAGCGCACGGTGTAGGTGCCCGCGCGGAGGCCGTTGAGGGTGAAGTCGCCATTGCGGTTAGTCACTTCGCCCGTCTTCAGTTGCTCGATATAGGCGCTGGCGCCGATGAGCGGTTCTTCGTTGGCGGCGTCAACCACGACGCCCGTGATGCGTGCTGTCTGCGCCCCGGCCTGTCCCCAGGCGAAGGCCATCAGACACACGATAAGTGTCAATAAGGTGTTTCTATTCTTCATTCTTTTCTGATTTAAGGCCGATCTGCGGCCGGTGAATGATTCGTTTTTCCCCATTTGTGAAAAACGGGGCGAAAATATGGGCACCTCGAAGCGGCCCAAACCCCCAATAAGGGGGGGGATGGTTAATGGCTAATTGTTAATGATTCATGGTTGGGGCTTGCTGAATCGTTTCACACACTGCGAAAAGGCTGTGCAAGTGTTGCATGATCATTTCACACACTGCGACGACGCTGTGCAAGTGTTGCATGGTCGCGCCGCACACTGTGAAAAGGTCGCCAAGTGTTGCATGGTCGTTTCACACACTGCGACGACGCTGTGCAAGTGTTGCATGGTCACGCCGCACACTGTGAAAAGGCCGTGCAAGCCTTGTATGGTCATTTCACACACTGCGACGACGCTGTGCAAGTGTTGCATAGTCATTTCACACACTGTGAAAAGGTCGCCAAGTGTTGCATGGTCGTTTCACACACTGCGACGGCGCTATGCAAGCCTTGCACAGTCATTTCATACACTATGAAGACGAAGACGTCGTGTGCAGCACCGTTGCAAACACCGCGCGGAGGGATCGGTTGTCCTTCGCGAGAGCTCCCGTAAGCAGGGTGGCAGTATCGGATAGGGCAAAAAAAGAGAGGCCGTCCCATCGCGGGTAGGCCTCTCAGCTTAAGCATATGAGAAAGACTCCTTGAGAGGAATCATTTCGGTGGCGAATTACTCTAAATATTTTGTGATGGAGCGCGGCAGGTAGAAGGTGTTGTTCTTGTCCACGTAGACGATGACGGTCGAGAGCTGCGCCTCGTCCTTTGCCTTCTTGCCGAGGCGGATGATGTTCGTGAAGGGCGAGATGGTCAGCTGCTGCTTGCGACCCTTAACGACGAGCGTGGGGTTGCCCTTCTCCGTTTTCGGGGGTACGATGGTGTACTTATATCCCTTCAGCACCTCGGTGTGGGGCACGAAATACTCCTGCGTCAGCTGGTCGGGTTTGCCGGTGAGGCCGAGGGCGGCTGCCATGTAGCGGTGCAGGTCTATGTTGGTGTTGACGCCTGTGGGGATGGTGCCGGCCGGGTGGTAGGCGGCCAGGATGACGTCCTCGCCCGTGTGGCCGCCGGTGGTGAAGCCGAAACAGGTCTTGGAGGTGAGCAGCTTGGCTACGAAGCCGTAGAGCGAGTTGCTGTAGAGCGCCGCGAGCGACTCCTTCTCCGATCGCTTGTCTTCGGGAATGGGGCTGCTCTTGTAGTCCTTGCAGTTGTAGAGCGTCTGCATCTCCTCCTCGGTCAGCTCGAAGCCGGCATTGTCGCGGAAGATCCGTTGCACCTCTGTGGCGGGCGAAGCGTTGAGCTTGTCCACGAAGCCTTGGGCGGTGCACTTCACCTTCGTGACGAAGCTGAAGAGCTGGTCTTTCGTCAGCTTATCATACCCCTTGCAGTCGCGTCGGCCGAGACTGAATCCGCTGTTGCCGTGGTCAGGCACGACGACGACGAGCGTCTGTCCGTCCTTCTTGGCAAAGTCAAGGGCTACGGCGCAAGCCTTGTCGAAGGCCACATAGTCGGTCAAGAGGCCCACGGGGTCGTTGCCATGCGCGGCCCAGTCCACCTTGCTCCCCTCGATCATGAGGAAGAAGCCGTTCTCGTTCTTCGACAGTTTATCGATGGCCTTGCGCGCCATCTCCTCCAGTGCAGGCTGCTTCGCCGGGTCACGGTCTAAGTCGTAGGCCATATCGCGCTTGCCGAAGAGGGCCCACATCTTGCTGCCGCCATCGGCGCGCATGCCGGCCAAGTCATCCCTGTACACATTGTATCCGCGCGACTTCAGGTAGGCCTCGCCATCAGCATCTAACAGGGAGGTACCGCCGCCGATCACCACGTCCACATTGTTATGCACCATCTGCGGGGCGATCCAGTCGTAGCGTTTGCGGCTGTAGCTGTGCGCCGAGCAGTCGGCCGGTGTGGCGTGGGGGAACTCGCAAGTAAAGACCAATCCCGTAGCCTTATTCTGCACCAATCGCATGGCCTCAAGCAGCGTGATCATGGGTTGATAAGCGCGCGTGGAGTCGACGGGGAAGATGTCGTTGCCCGGATCCGCAGGGGGATAGGTGGCGATGTAGCCCGTGCGACTCGGGTGGCCCGTCATGTAGCAGGAGGTCGTCGGGGCGGAGTCGCCGATGGGGGCGTTGGAAGAGAAAGTGCGCACCGTACCGCAGAGGTAGGGGTCGATGGCCAAGTTGGGCCGATCAGGGTGCGTGTACCATTGGTACCAGCGGGCGGTGGAGACGGTCGCGATCGACGTGCCGTCAGGGATCAATACAATCAGGTTTTTCACCGGCTTTACGTCTGCCGGATCGATAGCGCTCATCCGCCCGGCCAGTGCCAGCGCGAGGAGCAGCAGAAAAGAGGTTGTCTTTTTCATATTATTAAATGGATATAGGGTGAGAAGGTAAATGATGGCAGGACCTCTGTAGGGGCGAAAGATCTTTCGCCCCTACAGGTGTACCCGGCCGTTTTTCGTTTCACGTCAGTGAGATGATCTGCTCTTCAAAGTGGGTGAGCTTCTCCATGCCCGTCTCGGTGATGAGGTAGCTATTCTCTACGCCCACAGCGCCCACCCCGGGGATGACGAACTTCGGCTCGAAGGCGATGATCATGCCTGGCTGCAGAGCGTTCTTCGATCGCGGAGTGAGCACAGGCGGCTCGTTGATCTCAAGGCCAATTCCATGACCCACAAACTTGGCCTGCTGACGGGTGCCCATAAAGTAATCCGTCAGGCCTGCCTTCTCCACCATGCCGATGGCTAAGCTGTACAGCTCGCTGCAAGCCAACCCCGGACGCATGGCCACCTCGGCCGCTGCCTTGATGTCTAACGCTGTACGGTGTGCGCTGTAGGCCTTCTCACTGAGTCGCCCGATGGAGAAGACGCGTGTCATATCCGAGATATACTCCGTGAAGTTGCCTGCCATATCGACCATGATGGATGTGCCATCCGTCAGCTCTGTGCCATTGGCGCCGATGGGGCAGACAGGTGATTGCCCGGCTCCGCCGAGTGCAAAGTCGAACGGTGATGCCGCTTGTGCATTATCGCCCGCCAGCAGGCTGCCCATGAAGATGTTCATGTGGGGACCATACGTGCGGAAGACGCCGATGGAGCCATGCAACCTCATCCGTCGTTCGATCTCAGCTTGCAGCTCCAGGTCTGTCATGCCCGGGCGGAAGCACTCGGGTATCTCAGCATAGACCGCCTCATGCTGCTTGGCCGACTGCCTCATCTGCTCCACTTCCCATGGTGTCTTGATCATGCGCACACGCCGCATCATGGCCGACGCGTTACCCGCCTTACCCGGCTGAAGGAGATTAAAGAGGCGCATATAATCATTGTATGAAAGCTCGTCGCCCTCGAGCAGGAGGTGCAGCCCGGGTTTCCAGCCAGCCTCCTCAAGCCGCGGGAGCATGTCGTCCGCTCGGTGCACCCGGATGGCGTCCGGAACATCGCAGTCCACTGGCCGACGCACAAAAGAGATAGGCGCGCCTTCCGTCGGCAGATAAAGCCAACCATTGAAGACACGCCCGGTGAGATAAAAGAGGCTGACGTCGGACGTGAGCATTGCTCCGTCCGCCCCAGCGTCGCTTAGTGCCTGCTGCACCCGCCGCCGCCTCACGAGAAGATCATCTAAAAAAGCGTTCATTGATTCTACTTGGTTTGATGTTTCTATTTGTTTAATGGGTAGGCAAATGTAGGACTAATTGCTTACCACAGATGGCAGAATGAGCCTCTCCGCAGGGTCAGAAAGCAGGCAGAATACGGCTTTAATACGCCTGTTTACAACTCTTTGCTGTTTTATCAAGCATACTACCTTTGCCCCCGTCTCCCTTCCGTCAGACAACCACAAAGGAAAGCGCGGGTGGGAGGTGTTTTTTCAGTATTCATTTCACCTCACTTAAAAACCAATTAAAAATGGAAGAAGTAAATGTTACACCCGATCAGAATGACGTGCAGAGCAACAAAGTGATGGCCATCTTGGCCTATTTCGGGATTTTGTTTCTGATTCCGCTCTTCGCAGCTAAGGAATCGCCTTTTGCACGGTATCACACCAATCAGGGGTTCGTCCTGTTCCTGTTTATGGTCATATTCAATATCCTGGCATGGATCCCGAAGTTGGGTTGGATTTCCTACATCGGATACCTTATCGGATTCGTGTTTTTCATCATCGGTGTGATCAACGCCGCCGGTGGAAAGATGAAACCGCTGCCGTTGATTGGCAACATTACGCTGATCAAGTAAGTCGTTACACAGACATGGTAGGATTTGTCTGAATCCTTCCCCCGCATCAATCGCCAAACGGGCGCCTCTTTCCTTGCGAAGGAGGCGCCCGATGCTTTTTATGGTTAGGGATGGATGATTAGGAGGAGGGCTGGTGTTAGGTAACGTGAGTTCGATGTAAGAAATCCATTCCCCCGCACCGGGGAAGACACCCTTCCCACCTTGGGGAAGACACTCTTCCTGCCTCGGGGAAGACCCCCTTCCCGCCTCGGGGAAGACACTCTTCCCGCCTCGGGGAAGACACCCTTCCTGCCTCGGGGAAGACACTCTTCCCGCCTCGGGGAAGACACTCTTCCCAATGGCTCACAGGCAAAGTATGTGTCGTGAGTGACACAAAGCATGCTTGCAGGCATCGTGCAAGGGAGTCCCGTCCCTATATCGGTGAATGAATTGCCTCATGCCGAACTCACGTTAAACAATCATTGATCATCCCCTCCCTTCCTCATCGATGAAGCGGCGGGTGAGCGGGGCGAAGGCGTCGATGCGGCGGTCGCGGAGGAAGGGCCACCAACGGCGGACGTGCTCGCTGCGGCGGAGGTCGATGTCGATTAAGCGGATGGCCTCGGTGTTGGTGGGGAGCTCGGTGAGGAGCTCGCCTTGGGGGCCGCACGCGAAGCTGTTGCCCCAGAACTGTATGCCGGCGGTTTGCCCCGAGGGGTCGGGCTCGTGGCCCACGCGGTTGACCGTGACGACGGGCAGGCCGTTGGCGATGGCGTGGCCGCGCTGCACGGTGCGCCAGGCATCGAGTTGGCGACGTTGCTCGTCGGGCGTGTCGGCGCTGTCCCAACCGATGGCGGTGGGATAGAGGAGCAGGTCGGCGCCGCGAAGGGCCATGAGGCGGGCGGCTTCGGGGTACCACTGATCCCAGCAGACGAGCACACCGAGGCGCCCGACGGAGGTGGAGATGGGGCGGAAGTCGAGGTCGCCGGGGGTGAAGTAGAACTTCTCGTAATAAGCCGGATCGTCGGGGATGTGCATCTTACGATAGCGGCCGGCGATCGTTCCGTCGCGCTCGATGACGACGGCTGTGTTGTGATAGAGCCCCGGGGCGCGGCGCTCGAAGAGGGAGAGCACGAGCACGACGCCGCATGCACGCGCCACCTGTCCGAAGTGCTCCGTGGAGGGGCCGGGGATGGGTTCGGCGAGGCGGAAGGTGTCCGTGTCTTCCGTCTGGCAGAAGTAGAGGCTGTTGTGGAGCTCCTGAAGGACGACGAGTTCGGCGCCCTCTGCAGCGCAGGCGCGAATAGAGTCACTGAGGCGGGTGATGTTGGCCTCGTTGTCGGCTGTGTTATGCTGTTGGATTAATGCTGTTTTCATTGGAGGATAGAGGGTGGGTTGTTAGGCGTCAGGGGGGTGACGTTGAGCACGCCCGCGGGATATTGCATGGTGGCGCAGTGGATGGCGCCGCCTTGCTTGATGAGCGGCAGGCAGTCGATGCTGATGATCTCGCGGCCGGGGAAGGCTGGGCGGAGCGCCTGGCGCGCCATCTCATCCAGCTTGGTGTTGCCGTAAGCGGGCACGAGCAGGGCACCGTTTAGGATGAGGAAGTTGGCGTAGGTGGCGGGCAGCTGTTCGCCGTCTTCGTTGTAGACGGGCTCGGCCATCGGAAGGGGAATGAGGCGGTAAGGCTTACCGTCAGCAGTGCGGAAGGCTTGCAGCTCGCGCTCCATAGCCTGTAGGACGTCGAAATGGATGTCGCTCGGGTCGGTGCATTGCACGTAGGCGATCGTCTGCGGATCGCAGAAGCGGGCGAGGGTGTCGATGTGTCCGTCGGTGTCGTCGCCTTCGATGTGTCCGTGCTCGAGGATGAGGAGGCGATCGGCGCCGAATATCTCTTTGATGAAGGCGGTGATATTGTCTCGACTCAGGTGGTCGTTGCGGTTGGGGGAGAAGATGCAACTCGCGGTGGTGAGGAGTGTGCCGCGGCCGTTGGACTCAATGCTGCCGCCCTCGAGCACGAAGGGAATGCGCTTGACTCTGACGCCGCTCGCGAAGGCATGGCGTGCCATCTCAGAGACGATCAGGTTGTCGAAGTGGGCGGGATACTTCATGCCCCAGCCGTTGAAGACGAAGTCGCAGACCACGGGGTGTCCGTCCTCCATGACGGTGATGCCGCCGTGGTCGCGCGCCCAGGTGTCGTTGGTGCCGGTGACTTCATACGTGTGGATGCGCTCCCGATCAAGGTCTTTGATGTAGGGGCGCACAAGGTCGGCGCTCGGGGTGACGATGACGACGGGCTCGAAGCGGATGATCTCGTGGACGATGTGGGCGTAGCTGCGGGAGATCTCGTCGAGCATGGGTGCCCAATCGGTTTCCTTGTGCGGCCAGGTGAGCTGGATGCCGCTCTGTGGTTCCCACTCGGCGGGTAGGACGAGGTGGGGCGCGGTGGGGTGGTTTCTTTCTTTATTCATAAGGGTTGGTGGTGGTGTTTTTATCGATTGGAAATGGTATGCAGAGCGCGGAATATTTTGTTGGGGCGCCTGTTCCAGGGCGTTGCCCTGGGCTATCATCCAGCGGCCCTTCAGGCCGCATCGAGTACATGCCTATTCGCAAGCCATTTTTGCTTGATCATTACTCATTGACAATTGTCCCCCTCTCCCTCCTGCCGCATGCTGAACTCGCATCCGCAGTAGGTTTGATTATAAAAGTCATACTCCTTGATCAGGGCGCGTCGGCGGTCGCTAAGGCCGCCTTTGCGCCAGTTTTGAGCCCAGAAGGTGAGGCCGGGGTAAGACGCTGCGGCAGCTTCGCCTGCGGCCGTGATCTGCGCTAAGCTCTTCCAGCGAGAGGAGGCCAGCGTGGTGGTGAAGACGCGGAAGCCATGTTCATGCGCATAGTGCGCGGCGGCCGCTAAGCGCACCCGGAAGCAGCACAGGCAGCGTGCGCCGCGCTCCGGCTCGTGCTCCAAGCCGTGGATGCGCTGTTGCCAGGCCGCGTGATCGTAGTCCGCATCGGTGAAGGGCACCCCGAGCCGCTCGGCATGGCGCACGAGCTCGGCTTTGCGCTTGTCGTATTCGGCCAAGGGGAAGATGTTGGGGTTGCAGAAGAACAGCGTCGGGTGCAGCTCGTGGGCCAGCATCCATTCCAAGATGGCGCTTGAGCAAGGCGCACAGCAGGCATGCAGCAGCAGGCGGTCAGCGCCTGCGGGGATGAGGAAGGGGGATCGTTTCTGTTTCATTTGGGGTTCGTATCTATCGGAGGGGGCAATCCGGGGTGCGTCTTGGGTTACTTTTGCGAAAGTGCCCCAATCCGGGGTGCGTCTCGGGCAACTTTTGCGAAAGTGCCCCAATCCGGGGTGCGTCTCGGGTTACTTTTTCCAAAAGTGCCCAATCCGGGGTGCGTCTCGGGTTACTTTTTCCAAAAGTGCCCAATCCGGGGTG